>CALMPK010000213.1 GCA_937873575.1 uncultured Hyphomicrobiaceae bacterium | reverse complement strand
AGGGCAAAGTAGAGCCGCAGGGCACAGCGGAGCCGCAGGGCAAGCAGGCACCGCAAAATGGCCCGGCGGAATCGCCCGTGGCGGGAGCAAACCCTGCTCCCATTTCTTCCGCGGAGAAGGCGGCCGAGCCCGCAGCGGCAAAGCCGAGGAAGCCGGACGGGCCCGTAACACTCGACGTCAAAGGGCGTGTGGCCATCGACGCCTTGCGGCTCGAAGCGAGTGAACTCGTCGCCAGCATCGAGAACGTCGGACAGCCGCAACTCGTCACCGGAGGCGCCGTGCTGCGGTGGGGTGAGCCGGCGCGGCTCGATTTCAACATCGCCTCGCACTGGCTCGATCTCGACAGGCTGGCGCCGTCGAGCGGACGCGCCTCGCCCGTCGCCACGCTGGCGACGATGGCGCGAGGGCTCGCGGGCGTGCTGCCCGCCGCGGCGGGCGTGCAGGGCTCGGTGAGCGTCGAGCAAATGTCTCTCGGTGGCGAGGCGGTCGGCGGTCTCGATGTCGCGATCGCTCGCGAGAAGGATGGTCCTGTGGTCATCGAGCGGTTTCTCGCGGCCTTGCCGGCGGGTGCCCGCATCGGTCTCGACGGGCGGCTGGTGGCGGGTGCCGGAGACCTGGATCTCGACGGCCGCGTGACGGTCGCCGGCCCGAGCCTCGAACGCTTGGCGAAGTGGGCGGCGGCGGGATCACCCACGGGCACGATGGCGCCGGAAGGAACCTTTGCGCTCGATGCCGGGCTTGCCATCACGCGCGAAAGCGTCCGCTTCACGGATGTGCGCGGCAAGCTTTCCGGACATGCCATGACGGGCTCGGTGACGTTGCCGCTGACGAGTGCGGCACCACTGGCCGTCGCCGTCGAGGCAGATACCATCGAGAGCTCATGGCTGTGGAACGGCGGTCTCAGCCGCAGCGGCGCGCTGGGTTTTCTCGAACGCCTCTCTTCGTGGCGCGAGGCGGAGGCGTTTACCGGCGCGGCACCCGGCAATCGCGACATCAGCGTTCGCTTGCGTGCCGGCGAGCTGCACGGCCCCGATCGCACGCTCGAGGACGTCGAGGTCAACCTCGCCGTCAGAACCGGCGTGATGTCCGTCGAACGGCTCGCGTTTCGCGATGGTGACACGGTGTCGGTCGATGTCTCGGGTCGCCTCGCCACCTCGGCCGAAGCGGCCGACGGCGGCGGCCCCGGCTACCTTTCGGGTCATGTGTCCGCCGCGAGTGCCTCGGCGTTCAACGATCTCGTCGACATGCTCGAGCTGGAGCACGGCGACCGCACGCGCCGCATTGCGGCACTCGCGCCTTTGCGATTTGCCGGAACCGCGAAGCTTGGGCAACGCGCGGCCGGATCGCTCGACGCGCGCCTCGACGGCGTTCTCGGCGGCGGGCGCGTGACGTTTGGTATCGGCCTCGATCGCGTGCCGCGTCTTGCGCGAGGCAAACGCGGTGGAGCAGTCGACACGAGCGAACCAGGCTGGCACGAGGCGCCGGCAGAAATCACCATCGGGGCCAGCGACGCGCCGGTCGACGATCTCCTCGCACTCCTCACCGGGCGTTCGCTCCCTGCTTCCGGAAGCGGGTCACGCGCGGCACCGTTGCGCGCCAACGCCGCGCTCAAAGCGGTCGGCGTACCGGCGAGCGGCATGATCGTCGATTCCGCCATCACCGGCTCGGGCTTGAGCCTCGCCTACAACGGCACCGCCCGTCTCGACGCCACCGGCGCGTCCGACCTCACCGGCACCCTCGAAGTCGCCGCCGACCGGCTCGGCGACGTACTCGCCATCACAGGGTTGTCGGGTAGCGGCAACGGGCTCGACCAAGCACTCACCGGCACGCTCGGCCTTGCTTCGGAGAAGGACGGTACGCTGAAGCTGACGCCGAGCGGCCTCACCATCGCCGGCGCTCGCATCGACGGCATCCTTCGTGTCGCCCGCGCCGAACAGGGGCGTACCCGGCTCGCGGGCGAGATCTCTGTCGATCGTGCGACGATACCCGGCATGCTCGCCGGTCTTTCCGGCGGTGTTCCCGTTCCGCTGCCCGCGGCGGCCCCGAAAGGCGATCGCGCAGGCGCCGACACTGAGACGCGGGTCGTCTGGTCGGAACGCCCGTTTGCCGCCGATGCGTTCCTGAGGCTCGAAGGCGGCGTCAATGTGAAGTTCGCGCGGTTGGCGCTCGCCTCCGGCCTGACACTCACCGATGCGCGGATGTCCATGGGCTTCGCGCCAGGTCGCATCGTCACCAAGCTCGAAGAGGCACACGGGCTCGGTGGCACGGTCGTCGGCGAGCTGACGCTCGACAAGGCGGCAGCCGGCGTGCGCGCGTCAGGCAAGCTCTCCGCCAGCTCCATCGCGCTCGCCGAGATCGCCAAGAGCGTTGGCGCGGGGCCCGCCGACGGCATCGCAACGGCGTCGCTGTCGTTCTCGGGGCAGGCGCTCAGCGCGAGCGCACTCGTCAGGAGCCTCGAAGGTTCAGGCACCGTTACACTCGGGCCGGCGGAGATCGCGGGGTTCACTCCAGACGCGGTGCGCTCGACCGCCGAGACGGCGTTTGTACGCGGCTTCACCATCAACGAGGCGTCGCTACTCGCGGTTCTGGGCGAGCGGCTGCGCAAGGGCCGGCTCGGCATCGGGCCGCGCCAGATCGCAATCGCGCTGGATGACGGTGCGCTGAAGCTCGAGCGTTTCGCGGCGACCGCGCCCGGCGGTCGTGTCGAAACAGTGGTGACTGTCGATCTCGCAACGTTCGACGGCGAGACGGAATGGCGGATCACCGCCGTGGGCGATGCACCGGGACGGCCGGACTGGCCGCAGCTCGGCGTGTTCTACACCGGGCCACTCGCGGCCGCCGCGACCATCGAACCGCGCCTTGCGCTCGGCAACTTCGAGCGCGAGCTGACCGTGCGGCGGATGGAGCGTGAAGTGGAAGAGCTCGAGCGTTTGCGCCGTCTCGACGAGGAGCGGGCCAAGGCGGAGCGTGAACGACAGCAGGCATTGGAGGCAGAGCGTCAACGCCTGATCGAGGCAGAACGTCGCCGTAAGCAGGAATTGCTGTTGCGTCAGCAGGCCCCGTTGCCTGGCGCGACGGGTACTCCGCCGCCAGCGTCACAGGCTCCGGCCCAACCACAGTCCAATCAGTCCGGTGCTGCAGCGACGCCCGGAGCCCCGGTCGTACCCGCGGCCCAACAGACCGACCCAACGAAGGCCGCCGATGCGGGCCAGCCCGTTTCCGAGGTACAGGGTTCTGGGGCCCCGGCATCCGCCGAAGCCCATGGCAACCGCGATCTCGTCGCGCCGCCGCCCGCCGCGGTGCCACGTCCGCGCGCGCCGCGCCCGGCGCGGCAGCCGGATGCCGCCGAGATATTCAACAAGACATGGGGCGCGAACTGAGCTGACCAAGGAGCGGCATGGCGACGGGCCTTACCCGTCGACGCCGCACCGCACCCTCGTCGAAAGCACCGATCGCACGCTACGACGAACGTGCATCGGCCTCGACCGCAGCCAGCGCCGCCATGTTGACGATGCGGCGAACGCTCGCCGTCGGCTCCAGGATGTGCGCCGGTTTCGCCGTACCGATCAGCATCGGCCCGACGGTGATGTTGTTCGACGCCGCAACCTTCAGCAGATTGTAGGCGATGTTGGCGGCATCGACGCTCGGCATGATGAGCAGGTTCGCGTCCCGCGTAAGGCGCGATCCCGGGAAGACAGATTCGAGCGCGGAATGATTGAGGGCCGCGTCACCGCGCATCTCGCCGTCGATCTCGAGCTCTGGGGCCGCCGCGATGATGCCGGCGAGCGCTTCCCGCATGGTCTTTGCTTCGAAGGCGTCGGAGCTGCCGAAGCTCGAATGAGAGAGCAGCGCCACGCTCGGCACGATACCGAAGCGGCGCACTTCCTCGGCCGCGAGCAGCGTGATCTCGACGATCTGGCTCGCGGACGGGTAACGGTTGACGTAGGTGTCGCAGATGAAGAGCTGCCGGTCGGGCAGCATCAGCATGTTCATCGCCGCGAGCGAGGTGACGCCAGGGCGCGGGCCGATGGCGCGCGACACGTAGGCGAGATGCTCGTCGAAGGTGCCGCGCATGCCGCACAGCATGGCATCGACATAACCGCGGCGCAGATACATCGCGGCGATGAGCGTCTGGCGTGAGCGCATCTCCTCGCGCGCCATGGCCATGGTGACGCCGGCGCGCTTCATCAACTGGTAGTACTCGCGCTCGACGTCCTGATGCTGGTGGCTCGATTGGCCGTGGACGATCTCGATGTCCTCGCCGGCCTTCAAGCGCAGCCCGAGCGATTTGATGCGCGTGTTGATGACGTGATCGCGCCCGACCAAAACCGGGAACGCGAGCTTCTCGTCCACGAGGAGCTGCGCCGCGCGAAGCACGCGCTCGTCCTCGCCCTCGGCGAACATGACGCGCTTCTTGTGGCGCTTCGCGGCGTCGAGCACGGGCTTCATCGCCGGGCCCGAGCGATAGACGAAGCGCGCGAGGCGCTGACGGTAAGCTTCGATGTCCTCGATCGGCCGTGTCGCGACACCGCTTTCCATAGCCGCTTTGGCGACCGCCGGAGCGATGCGCTCGATGAGGCGGGGATCGAACGGCGTCGGGATCAGATAGTCGGGGCCGAAGTTCTGCTGCTCGGCGCCGTAGGCCGTCGCCACGACGTCCGACATTTCGGCGCGGGCGAGCCCGGCGATAGCTTCGACCGCCGCCACCTTCATCGCTTCGGTGATGCCCGAGGCGCCGACGTCGAGCGCGCCGCGGAAGATGAACGGGAAGCAGAGGACGTTGTTGACCTGATTGGGATAGTCGGACCGGCCGGTGCAGATGAGCGCGTCGGGACGAACCGAACGGGCAAGCTCGGGGCGGATCTCGGGCTCGGGGTTTGCGAGCGCCATGATGATCGGCTGCTTCGCCATCGTCGCCAGCATCTCGGGCTTAAGAATGCCGCCGGCGGAGAGACCGAGGAAGATGTCGGCGCCTTCCAGGATTTCGGCAAGCGTGCGTTTCGACGTCGGTTGCGCGAAGCGCGCCTTGTATTCGTCCATCAGCTCCGTGCGGCCTTCGTAGACGACGCCGGCGATGTCGGAAATGGTGATGTTCTCGCGCTTCAAGCCCAGCGAGACGAGCAGGTCGAGGCAGGCGAGTGCCGCCGCTCCCGCGCCGGAGCCTGCGAGCTTGACTTCGCCGAT
>CALMPK010000212.1 GCA_937873575.1 uncultured Hyphomicrobiaceae bacterium | reverse complement strand
ACCGACGATCGGCGGCGAAACGAACTTCGACGCGGCCTACAACAACAACATCCTCGTCAACGCCATGTGCGTCGGCCTCGCGCGCACGGACAAGATCTTCTATTCCGCCGCCAAGGGCGTCGGCCTGCCTGTGGTCTACGTCGGCTCGAAGACAGGTCGTGACGGCATCCACGGCGCGACGATGGCCTCCGCCGAATTCGACGACAAGAGCGACGAGAAGCGCCCGACGGTGCAGGTGGGCGATCCCTTCACCGAGAAGCTGCTGATCGAGGCCTGCCTCGAGCTGATGGCGACCGACGCCATCATCGCCATCCAGGACATGGGCGCCGCGGGCCTCACCTCCTCGACCTCGGAAATGGCGGACAAAGGCGGCGTCGGCATCGAGCTGAACCTCGACCACGTGCCGCAGCGTGAAGCCAATATGACGGCCTACGAGATGATGCTCTCGGAGAGCCAGGAGCGCATGCTCATGATCCTGAAGCCCGGACGCGAGGCCGAGGCCGAAGCGATCTTCAGGAAATGGGAGCTCGACTTCGCGGTGATCGGCGTCACCACCGATACCGGCCGCATGGTCGTCAAGCACAAGGGCCGCGTCGAGGCCGATCTGCCCGTGCCGGTGCTCGCCAACTCCGCGCCGCTGTACGAGCGCCCGTGGTTCCTGAAGCCGCCGCCGGCCCCGGTGCTGCCGCAGTGGGTTGCGGCGCCGAACTCGACGCTCGGCGCGCTGAAGACGATGATGGGTTCGCCGCAGCTCGCCGCCCGCCGCTGGATCTACGAACAGTACGACCACATGGTGATGGGCGACACGGTGGTGCGCCCGGGCGGCGACGCGGCCGTGGTGCGCGTTCACGGCACTCGCAAGGGCATCGCCGCGACGACGGACGTGACGCCGCGCTACGTGCTTGCCGACCCGGTGATGGGAACCAAGCAGGCGGTAGCAGAAACATTCCGCAATCTCTGCGCCGTCGGTGCCGATCCCCTCGCCATCACCGACAACATGAACTTCGCCAACCCCGAGCGCCCCGAGATCATGGGCCAGTTCGTCGGCTCCGTGCGTGGCATGGGAGAAGCCTGCCGAGCCCTCGATTATCCCGTCGTCTCCGGCAACGTCTCGCTCTACAACGAGACCAACGGCGTCGGCATCCCGCCGACTCCCGCGATCGGCGGCGTCGGCATCGTTCCCGATACCACGCACCTCGCGACGATCGCGCTCAAGAGTGCCGGACCCCTCCTCGTCGTCATCGGCCGCGAGGCCGGCTGGCTCGGGCAGTCGATCTATCAGCAGATCTTCGCCGAGGGTCTCGAGGGCGCCCCGCCGCCCGTCGATCTCGCCGACGAACTCAAAGCCGGCAAGCTGGTGCGCGCGCTGATCCGTGAAGGCGTCACCGATACCGTCCACGACTGCGCCGATGGTGGCCTGCTCGTCGCCGTCGCCGAGATGGCGCTCGCGGGCGGCGTCGGTGTCGAGCTCTACCCCTACGAGGGCAAGTTGCCCGCTCATGCGATCTGGTTCGGCGAGGATCAGGGACGCTACATTCTCGCCGTCGCCCCAGACCGCGCCGAGGAGGTGCTGGAGCGTGCCCGTCTGCTGGCGCTACCCGCGCGCATCATCGGCAGCGCCGGCGGCGACACCATCGCGATCAAGGGCGAAGCCTGGCTCGATCTCTCGGAGCTGCGCGAGAGCCACGAGGGCTGGATGCCCGCGCTGATGGACAATCCGCTGGAGTAGGCCGCTGGAGTAGGCGACAGAGATCGCCTGCCCTCAGGCACTTCCTTCAAAGGCTCGCAAGTTCGGCGCGCCCAAAAATCCCCAGCCGTAGCTTCACCCGGCGCGAGGCCATCACCATGCCGCCCTGGCGCAGCCGGCGCCGCCGCAAGATCCAGGCCCGCCAGCGCAAGAACGAGAACCTGGCAAAGCGCGTCGCCAAGGCCGAGAAGAAGGCCCGCAACGAGCAGAAGGCCGGTTGATCGAACGGTCCGCCATTGCGGCACGCCGTCCGCGCGGCACCAGCACGGCGCGGCCGGCTCTCCCGCTGAGATCAGGAGACTTCACGTGATCACTCGCCGCCGCGCGAATGGCATGCTTGCCATCGCCTCCATTCTCGCCACGGGCCTCGCTTCCGCGATCCCGATGGCCCAAGCCGCAGAGAAGACCATGACCACCACCGCTTCGGGACTGCAAATCGTCGATACCACTGAAGGAACGGGTGCGAGCCCCAAGACCGGCCAGACGTGCGTGATGCACTACACCGGCTGGCTCTACGAGAACGGCGCGAAAGGCGCGAAGTTCGATTCCTCCGTCGACCGCGGCCAGCCGTTCGCCTTCACCATCGGCGTCGGTCAGGTCATCAAGGGCTGGGACGAAGGTGTGGCGAGCATGAAGGTTGGCGGCAAGCGCACCCTCATCATTCCGCCGCAGCTCGGTTACGGCGCGCGCGGCGCAGGTCGCGTCATTCCGCCGAACGCTACGCTGCTGTTCGAGGTCGAACTCCTCGGCATCCAGTAAGACACCCCGTAAGACACCGGACACCGGACATCCCGCCAACGCGCGATCTCCGCGATTTTGGCCGACACGGAGCGCCGCCCAACTCGAAGCGGCGCTCCGGCACGCATCGCCGCAGCCGCTGATCTCAGCGTGGCAGAGCGCGCACTGCCGGCAAGCGTGAGGCTATTTCTTCTTCGGCTTGGCCTGTTTCCCGCTCGACGGCGCGGTGCCCCAGCTCTCGCGGACCTTGAAAATGTCTTCGGACGAGGTCGTGGGCAACGCAGGGCGCCCGGCGACCTCGTTGGCGCCTGGCGCCGACACGGCCGGAACCACTGGCGCCGCCGTACCGGCCAGGACCAGGGTAGCCAAGGCCAAAAGACTGCGATTCGTCATCGTATTTCCTCCGATCTTTTCTTGATTATCGGCAAGCGGAGGGAACCGTCGGGTCCCAGCTCCAGCCAGCCGTTCACACCGGCCGCGCGCGGAGAGCCCGGTCGGTCCTTTTGCACGTCGGTCCTCGACGCGAAATTTCAAGACGATCGGTCGCAGAAAATGCCGAGCCCGGCATAAATGGCGCCACCCGCGCGCTTTGACGCTCGCGTCACGAGCTGTAAACTGGACCCTGATCCACCCAAGCCGGAGACACCCCTACGATGCCGATGTCCGCGACCGAGATCGAAACCATGATCAAGGCCAAGTTTCCCGACGCCACCATCGAGCTCAAGGATCTCGCCGGCGACAACGACCACTGGCAGGCCCACGTCGTATCCGCCGCATTCAAGGGTAAGAGCCGCGTGCAGCAGCATCAGCTCGTCTATGAGGCGCTCGGCGGCAACATGGGCGGGGTTCTGCACGCCCTCGCCCTCACCACCGGCGTACCGAAGGATTGAAGCGCGCCAACGCGCAAATTCCACATTGCGAGCGCGTCATTGACAGAGCGCGGCCCGCAATCCCATCTAACCCGAGTTCCGAATTGTCCGAGGCGACCGAGCACGGCGAGCCTCGCCCCCAGCCCCAGGAAGGACCCGACCATGAGCCAGCAGGAAGTCCACGATTGGATCCGCAAGCAGATCGCCGACAACGACGTCGTGCTGTTTCTCAAGGGATCGAAGAAGTTCCCGCAGTGCGGTTTCTCGGGCCAGGTGGCGCAGATCCTCGGCTACCTCGGCGTCGACTACAAGGACATCAACGTCCTCGACGACATGTCGATCCGTGATGGCATCAAGAGCTACACCAACTGGCCGACGATCCCGCAGCTCTACGTCAAGGGCGAGTTCGTCGGCGGTTGCGACATCGTCCGCGAGATGTTCCAGGCCGGTGAGCTCCAGCAGCTCCTCGAGGCCAAGGGCGTCGCGTTCGACAAGAACCGCATGACGGCGTGATGTAGGCCCCTCACGGAAGGCTTGCATCGTCATACACGCACTGATGTTATTGGACGGGGCCGGCAGCAGGGATGCCGGCCCCGTTCTACGTCGTCCATCCTGTAGCCGCACGCGAACGCACCACGATGCCGGGGGCACAGTCGAGATCCAGCAGCGGCAATCTCCTTTCGATCATCGGCGTGATCGGCGGGGCGGTGACGCTATTCAGCAATGCCGCGACGATACTCGACACCCTGCAGATCATCCGGACCGTCATCGATCAGTGGCGGACCTGGCTGCACCTATTCTGGAGCACTCTTTTCGGATGGCTCGGCATCAAGGTGCATCCGTTCTTCGTCATCCCCCTGTCGATCATCGTTTTCATGCTGCAACTTCTGATCGGCGTTCGCCTCACGCGGATCGCGGCCAATCTCAAGTCACCGAACTGGGACCTCTGTGGCCGCTCCTCGAAGTGCGAAACTCGCGAGAACAATCATGGCGACTGGCTCCGCAACCGCGATCGGTGGGTCGAAGGCAAGCTGATGGAGCGCAGGAAGACGCTTGGATTGCGCGACGGTGACCGCGATGAGGGACGAGGCCCGGCGACGCTGCGGTTCACCAAAGAGTATCCCATTCCTGAACCCACGCCGCCCAACTGCAGGTGCATGGGTCTTCTTCGCGACATGACCCGCAATGCCCAGTTGCAACGAGGCGCCGTCACGACGGTGCAACTCGGCGACATGCAGGCTTATTCGCGCTGGCAGAACCCATCGATGATGACGGTCCTATGGGCGTCGTATCTGACGATTATCGGCTGCGCTGCCGTCGCGACCTCGAAGGACAGCCTGTTCGGCAACTTCGCCGCCGATTTCGTCGCCATCTTCCTGCTGATGTGGTTTGCCGCCTATGCGATCAAGCTGAGCATCGATACGGCCGCCTATAATTCTTACGAGGCCCTGGCCATTATTTTCCGCGTCTATGATCGTATTATTCTTTCGGTTGCGCTGTTGATCGTCCTGATTGCGACGAATTACAGCGCTATCGCGATCAACTACTTCTGGCTTTCGAGATCAGGCACGTAGGACAGGACCCATGCGGCTTGGCGGGCGTCGTTTCCTTCTTTCACTCGCCATCCTCGCGGCGGCCGTGTGCCTTGCGCTCGGCGTCAGCCTGCCGATCATCAAGCTCACCAAGTACGTGTTCTGGACGACCGAGCATTCCCTGCTCTCGACCGTCAACGCCCTGATCCGCGACGGGCAGCATTTCCTCGGCGGAACGGTGCTGCTGTTCTCTATCGTCTTTCCGGTGCTGAAGCTTCTCTACCTGCTGCTCGTCTCGACGCTGCCAGCCAGCGAGATCAGCCGGCAGTCGCGCCGCCTGAAGGCGCTCGAGTGGCTCGGCAAGTGGTCGATGCACGACGTGCTGGTGCTGGCGCTCACCATTTTCTTCATCAAGAGCCAGGGTGTCTACGACGCCGCGAGCCTCATGGGCGTCTACTTCTTCACCGCCGCCGTGATGCTGATGATCCTCTCCTACGCTTGGCTGCGCGGGCAGGATCGAGCGGTGGCGGCCGAGATCGCGACAGTGGAACCTCCGGTCGAGACTCGCTTCTCCGCCGTACGCAACTTCATCCTGTCGTTCATCATCATCCTGGCGACGGTGTTCTTCGCGCTCGGCATCATCCTGCCCGTCATCCGCTTCACCACCATCTACGTGTGGACCAACGAGCACTCGATCGCGACCATCATCTACGCGCTCTACCGCAACGAGGAGTACTTCCTCTGCGGCGTGCTGTTCGCGTTCTCGATCCTGTTCCCGTTTCTCAAGCTGTTCTACCTGCTGACGCTGGTGACATCGCCGGACCTTTCGCCGGAGTTCCGCGCGCGATCGATCTCGACCATGGAATGGCTCGGCCGGTATTCGATGACGGACGTGATGGTGCTGGCGCTGATGATCTTCTACGTCAACTCGAGCGGCTACACGGAGGCGAGCGTGCTGCCGGGCGTCTACTTCTTCGCCGCGAGCGCACTGATGACGATGCTGGCCTATGGCTGGGCGAACACGGTGCCGGCGAGCAGGCGCCGCCGCGACGCACCGACGACTGGCCCCGCCGCGCCCCATCCCGCCACGCCGAACCCAGCGGGCGAGATCGTGCCGATGCCGATCAAGCGCACGCTCTAAGCCGACATGCGCCGGCGCGTCTCGGCGCGTCGTCGGTCAACAGGTCGGCTCGCGAACGACAGGCGACGTCAATGGGGCTCGCCTTCACAGGACGAAGGCAGCGGCCCCCAGTCCGAGACCGATGACGATCGCCAAGAGCCCCGCGATGCCCACGAAGCGCGCGATCGCAAAGCGAATACCGTGCTTCGCCGCGGCGCGACCGTAGCCGATCCGCTCGGCGTCCTCACGGATGTGACCGAACTGTTCGTTGAGCATGTCGGCGGCCTCCGCCTTCACGTCGAGACTGCGCCCCTTGCGCACGGCGCGCCAGGCGGCGTCCGCGGCGAGGCCCGAGACGTCGTAGCGCGACGCCCAGCGCATCAGCAGAACGCCGATGACGAGAACGAAGAGACCCGTTCCGAGAAGGATGGGGTGCTGCATGGCGGTCCGCTTCCCTAAGCTCCAACGCAGGACGCTGGTATTCACCCGGCGATCCATCGATCGTGTGACGTACATGCTCGACCGTGAGCCCGGGGCGTACCCTAGCCGAGCGGGCAGAGATCACGCCCGCGTGGCAAAAGAAAAGCGGAGGCCACGGCCCCCGCTCTCCAAACACAATGCATGGGATGGCGGACGTGCCGCCGGTTCCCGATCAGCGCGAATAGAACTCGACCACGAGGTTCGGCTCCATCTGCACCGGATAGGGCACGTCCGAGAGATCCGGAACGCGCACCATCTTCGCGGTGAGCTTGGAGGGATCGGCCTCGATGTAGTCCGGCACGTCGCGCTCGGCGCTCTTGGTCGCCTCGAGCACGAGAATCATGTCACGCGAACCCTCGCGAACCTCGACGACATCGCCGACGCGAAGGCGATAGCTCGGAATGGTGACGCGGCGGCCATTGACCGACACGTGGCCGTGGCTGACGAACTGGCGCGCGGCGAATACCGTCGGCACGAACTTGGCGCGGTAGACGAGCGCGTCCAGGCGGCGCTCGAGCAGGCCGATGATGTGCTCCGAGGTCGAGCCTTTGAGTCGGTTGGCTTCCTCGAACACGCGGCGGAACTGACGCTCGGTGATCGAGCCGTAGTAGCCCTTCAGCTTCTGCTTGGCCTTGAGCTGCTGGCCGTAGTCCGACGTTTTGCCGACGCGGCGCTCGCCGTGCTGGCCGGGACGGCTCTCACGCTTGTTGAGCGGGCTCTTGGCGCGGCCCCAGATGTTCTCACTGAGGCGGCGGTCGATCTTGTGCTTGGCGCGAATGCGCTTGGTCATTTCTGGCACTCCAGCTTGGTTCGGCCCCGCCCCTCTGGACGGCGGCCATGCGGCTTCGGCCCGGACGGGCCGTGGAGCGCCCCCTCCTCTGCCGGTACGCCGTGATGGCGGCCCGGCCGACAGGCACCGCTCCGTCCCGGCTCGGAAGCCGGATGCAGGAGGCGAGGCCACGGGTGCGCAACGAAAATGAACGCGGGCCCGACTTGGGGCCCGCGTGGACGTTCGGATACTCGGTTCGCCGCCGCCCGTCAACCTCCAGGCGACCTGAGCCTTCAGGTGAGCCAGGGCGGAGCGGGCCGTGCGGCCCTGCCCGTCGACGGCGTTTACTTCTTCTTCGGCTCGGCCGCCGCCTGCGGGGCGGTCGAGGCGCCCGTGTCGGACGGATCGGCGACCGTCACCGGCGGAATCGGCGGGCCAGCCTTAACATAGGCGGCGATGACGTCCTTGATCTTGGCGGCCTGCTCGGGCGTGCACGTCTGGTT
>CALMPK010000211.1 GCA_937873575.1 uncultured Hyphomicrobiaceae bacterium | reverse complement strand
AGATTCTGCGGGGGGGAAAGGAACGTTCGCCCTGACTGTTATTTTTTGGGCTGGAGGGGGGCGCCCCGGAAAAAGGACCCGAGGAAACTCGCCCCCCCCGCCGCAAGCCGCGCCACATCGATCACGGTCACGTCGTTGGTGACGCCATTGGTCGTGAACAGCAGATCCTCCTCCGGTGTCATCGCCATGTGCCAGACGCGTTGCCCGACGAGAATATACTTCAAAACCTCGTAGGAACGCGCATCGACGACGGCGACGCGGTTCGCGGGGCCGAGTGCGACGAAGGCCAGCGTGTCGTTCTTGGCGAGCGTCATCCCGACCGGCTGGACCATGTCGGCGCGTACGCCCGGAATGGTGAAGGTGATCGTCTTGATCACCTTGCGCGTCGCGACGTCGATCACCGAAACACTGCCGCCGATCTCGGAAGAAACCCAGAGCAACTTGCCGTCTTGCGTGAACTCGGCGTGCCGCGGCCGCGCATCGACCAGCACGTTGTCGTAGACCTCGAAGCTTTCGGTATCGATGAAGTGCGCCATGTTCGTCGTCTCGGACGTCGCTATGGCGATTTTGTTGTCGGGCGACACGGCGATGCCCTCGGGCTCGATGCCGACGTCGACCTGACGGATGACCTTGCGCTGGGTGAGGTCGATGACCGTGGTAACCGCGTTGTCCTCGTTGGCGATGTAGAGGCGGGAATTGTCGGGCGACACCGCGAACTGCTCGGGATCATCGCCCGAGGGTAGGTCGTAGAGATGCTTGTCCGTCGCCGCATCGAACACCTGCACGGCGTCGCTGTCGCTCGCGCAGACGTAGAACGTCTTGTAGTCGCGCGAGAAGGTGATGCCGCGCGGGCGTTGCCCGACCTTGAAGGTGCGCACCACATCGAGCGAGCGGGTGTCGATCACCGAGATCGAGTTGTCCTTCTCGTTCGACACGTAAACCTCGTGCGCGAGCGCCGGGACTGTTCCGGCAATGGCGGCAAACGCGACGCGGACCGAGAAGAAGGCCGAGACGGCAAGGACAGGTGCGGCTGGGGCGCGGGACCCGGCGGACAGTCTTTTCTGGGAAATGGAGGCAAGCCGCGTGGCGGGGGCGGTCATCACGTCTGTTGCTACCTGTCATCGAGCTGGCGCGAACGACACGGGCTCGCGGGGCCGGTCGAACGGCCGAGAATGGTTCCGCGGTGCCTGCCGTTTGACGTCGCTCGGGTAGCAGCGATCCATTCGCGCCGGCCGGCGAGGTCCTCCCGGGTCCCGATGCTTGTTCTCGAACGCGCCGAAGAGGCCCGCCCGGCCGGGATTATCTGCTAGAGATGCTATGCCGTGCCGTCGCCGGTCATGAAGTGTACTATCGTACAAACTTGGCTCGTTCGCCTCGGCGGATCAACAACTCGGCACGCCGCTGGCGCGCGATCTGCTCGCCGGTTGCACTATTTGGCAATTCCGGGCGTTATTTGCTCTGTCTACTCTCGAAGCAATAAAGCAATCAACAATATCCCCCGAGAGGAACGCGGAGAGCCTTCAATGATTCTGAACCGTGTGATCGCACCGGCCGTCGTGGCCGGGCTGGCGCTCTGCGTCGGCGTGGCCAGCGTCGGCGCGCATGGCGATGTCGCGCCGCAGCCTGTCGACACCACCGGGCTCGAGCAGCTCGGCGAGCAGTGGCGCTCGAAGAACCCCTATGCCGGTAACGCGACCGCGATCAAGATCGGGTCGTCGGGCTACAACCAGAACTGCGCGCGCTGCCATGGCCTCGAAGTGATATCGGGTGGCTTGGCGCCGGATCTTCGCTACCTGGAAAAGGGTGAGGTTGGCGACGAGTGGTTCATGGAGCGCATTCGCCGCGGCGCCACGATCAACGGTGTTACCAAGATGCCGGCCTTCGAAGGCGTGCTGAGCCAGGAGGCCATGTGGGCGATCCGCGCGTTCATCGAGTCGAAGTACGACGGCTGAGCAGGGGCCCCGTGCCAAACAAGCGTAACTGCTGGTCCCCCGGCACGTGGTCTTCGCGGGCGAGGCTTCCTTCGGGAGGTCTCGCTCTCGCTGTCTCGTGTCTGGTTGCCGTTCTCTTGGCGGCAAGCGGCACCGTGAGCGCTCGCCCGCTCGACGAGGTGCGGGCGAGCGGTGAGCTGCGCGTCGTGGTCTACGACGATAACGCTCCGTTCTCGTGGACGGACGCGAGCGGCGTGGTGCAAGGCGTCGATGCGGATCTCGCACGCGCGATTGCCGGCGAGCTCGGCGTCAAGGCGAACCTCATCGCGCGGATCGCTGGCGAAGAAGTCGACGACGATCTTCGCTCCAACATCTGGCAGGGGCCGCGCACCGGAGGACTCGTCGGCGACGTCATGATGCACGTGCCGATGGAGCGTGCGTTCATCGCCCGCAACCCGCTCGTCGCCATCTCCAACGCCTACTATCACGAGAAGATCGTGCTGGCGGTCCAGGCCGATGCCGCCGTGCCCGCCGAGCCGCGGAGCATGTTGCAGCCGTTCCGTGCCGCGAAGCTCGCGGTCCAATTCGCGACGGTCGCGCACTATTACGCCATGTTCGCCGACGATGGCGTGTACAAGACGAACATCAACCCCTACCGGAAATTCGAGTCCGCCGTAGCTGCGTTCCGCAGTCGTGAGAACGTTGGGCTGCTCGGCCGGCGTGCGCAGATCGAGGCGGCGTTGAAGGGGATCCAAGGATTCAAGCTGGTCGAGCCGGCATTCGAGACCGAACTGCGCATGGCCTGGACGGTGGGCATGGCGGTGAAGGAGAACAGCCGCGACACGGGTTATGCCATCGGTAATGCGCTCAACGCTCTGCTCCAGCGCGGCGAGGTGGCCAAGATCTTCGAGCGGCATGGGCTGACGCATTTCCCTCCGCCGGTTCCGTGAGCGCGCGGTGCAGCGGCTCAGGTGGAAGGGTGGTGAGGATGTGGGTAGGGTGCAGTTGGTGACCGTTCGGGAAGCGAAGAGTTCCGCGCTTTCACCGCAAGGGTGAAACGCAAGCAATCTCACGGCCGAGAGTGCTGTCGCATGGATCACTCGCATATGAGGTTGGCGGCGATGAAGAGGCATCTGAAGCTGGCTATCGCAGCGCTCGTGGCCGTCGCCGCGCCGCTGGCCACCGCTGTCGCTACCGAAGATCCGCTGCGCTCGGTCGTCTGGGCCGATATGAAGGAGCAGTTCTTCGGGGCAGCGCCGGTCGTGTTCGACGAGCGCATCAAGGTCGTCGTTCCCCGCATCGTAGAGAATCAGGCCCAGGTTCCGATCACTGCCGACGCGCGCGCGCTCGGAGCGGTGCAGAAGCTCGTGATATTTGCCGATCTCAACCCGATCCAGCACGTCGCCACCGTCGTGCCGAAGAAGGCGTCGCCCTACATCGCGCTTCTGATGAAGGTGGAGCAGGCGACGCCCGTGCGCGCCGCAGCCCTGCTCGACGATGGAACCTGGCACGTCGGTGGCGTCTATCTCGACGCGGCGGGCGGCGGCTGTTCTGCTCCCGCTCTTGCGCGCAAAGACGCCGACTGGTCGGACACGGTCGGGCACGCGCAGGGGCGCCTTTGGCGCGATATCGACGGATCGGCGCGCGTGCGGTTCCGCTTGCGCCATCCGATGGATACGGGGTTGGCGCGCGACAACACCCCGGCGTTCTTCATCGAGCGTCTCGACATGCGGTCCGCTGATGGGCAGTCGCTGGCCGAGGTCGAGCTGCGTGAGCCCGTGAGCGAGGACCCGACCATCACCATGGTGGTGCGGCTGCCGGCGAAAGATCCGGGGCTGACGATCATCGGTCGCGACAACAACGGCACGGTGTATCAGTCCGTGATACCGGCGGGCTGGAAGCAGAGCGGCGCTGGCGCTCAAGACGGCGGTTAGGATGCGATGGGCGTCGTCGTTGGATGGAGGCGCTCGGTGTTTCCAATGCAGTCGTTAGGTTTCGGCGCCCTGTTTGAAGCTTCTCCAGGAGTGACTTGAATGTCGAGCGGTCGGGATAGGGCGGAGGTGTCGCGCAGGGAGGCAATAGCCTCCCTCGCGGGCGTTGCCGCGTTGCCCGCGCTGCTCGGCGTATTCGACGCGAACGCGGCACCGCTCACGTACGAGCTGCGCCCGGAGCTGGTGGCGCCCGGCATCTGGGTTATACGTGGTGCGCAGGAGGCGATCGAGAGATCGAACGGCGGCGCTATCGCCAACGTCACCATCTTCGACACGCGCGATGGGGCCGTCATCGTCGATACCGGGCCTTCGAAACGCTATGGGCTGACGCTCGAGGCGCTGGTGCGCCAGCTCACGGGTAAGCCCGTGGTTCGCGCCTATCTTACGCATTTCCATCCCGACCACGTTTTTGGCAACCAGGCCTTCGCCGCGAATGTCCTGTCGGCACCGCGCGGTGTGATCGACGGCCTGGCGGAACTCGGGGAAGCGTTCGCCTCGGCCATGTATCACGCGGCCGGCGACTGGATGCGGGGAACGGAAGTCGTGCAGCCGGGCACGGTGTGCAGCGATGGCGTCGAAACGATAGGCGAGCGCCGCTTTCGGCTGATCGGCCTTGGCGGGCATACGCCGTCCGATCTCGCGCTGATCGAGGAGACTTCGGGAATTCTCGTCGCGGGTGATCTCGCCTTCCTCGACCGCGCGCCGACGACACCGCATGCCGATCTCGGCCGCTGGCGGTCGAGTCTCGATACGCTGTCGAGCATCGCGCACACGCGGCTCGTTCCAGGCCACGGTCCGGTGGAGCAGGGCGCGCGCGGCATCGCGCAGACGCGCGATTGGCTTTCAGTTGTCGAGGAGACGATCCGAACCGCGTTCGATCGGGGGTTCTCGTCGAACGAGGCGATGGCCGAGCCGCTGCCGGCGTGGACGGAGAAAGTGGCGCTGGCACGCTATGAGTTCGAGCGCTCGGTGATGCACTTCTACCCCAAGCTCGAAGCCGGCGAATGGCCGCGTGTCGACAAGGCGGGATGAGGCATCTCCGGGCCAATTCGATTATCGAATTTTCCGATATTCCAATCGATGATTCACATATGAAAGACGCTGCTTACCGCAATGCAGCACGCCTTTAGCGAAGTGCCTTCGGCAAAGTTTGTACTATTTGGCAATAAGACGCATGCCCGCCGTGCGTTAACGTCGCACATGGCCCGACTTCCTGCAGGCCGGCAGGGCCCAAGACATTCCCAACAAAGGGAAGCGGCCAGAAATCATACTCAAGGGGATGCCCAATGAAGACCTGGAAATGGCTAGCCACCGCCAGCGCACTCGCGTTGACGGTGACGATCTCCGAGCCGGCGTTTGCCGATGTCTCGATCGACGATATCGTCAATGATGCGAAGACGACGGCTGACGTCGTCAGCAACGGCCTCGGACCGCAGGGGCAGCGCTACAGCCCCTTGAAGACCGTAAACGCCTCGAACGTCGCCGGCCTCGTCCCCGCCTGGGCCATGTCGCTCGGTGGCGAGAAGATGCGTGGTCAAGAGACCCAGCCGCTCGTCAAGGACGGCGTGATGTACATCACCGGCTCCTACAGCCGCGCCTGGGCCATCGACACGAAGACCGGTCACGAGATCTGGCAGTATGACGCCCGTCTGCCCGAGGGCATCCTGCCGTGCTGCGACGTCATCAACCGCGGCGGCGCTCTCATCAACGACAAGTTCATCTTCGGCACGCTCGACGCCAAGCTCGTCGCGCTCGATGCCAAGACCGGCAAGGTCGTCTGGTCGAAGAAGATCGACGACTTCAAGGACGGCTTCTCTTACACCGCCGCTCCGCTCATCGTGCCGTCCAAGGCGCATGGCCCGCTCATCATCAACGGCGTGTCGGGCGGCGAGTTCGGTGTCGTCGGCCGCGTCGAAGCCCGCAAGGTCGACGATGGTGAGGTCGTCTGGTCGCGCCCGACCATCGAAGGTCACATGGGCATGCTGAACGGCAAAGAATCGACCATGACCGGCAAGAAGAACGAGTCGTGGCCGGGCGATCTTTGGCAGACCGGTGGCGGCGCAACCTGGCTCGGCGGCACCTACGATCCCGACACCAAGCTGATCTTCATGGGCGCCGGCAATCCGGCTCCGTGGAACAGCCACATGCGTCCGGGCGACAACAAGTGGTCGTGCTCGCGTCTCGCCATCGATCCTGAGACGGGCGAGATCAAGTGGGGCTTCCAGACGACGCCGAACGACGGCTGGGACTTCGACGGTGTCAACGAGGTCGTCTCGTTCGATCTCAACGGCACGAAGGCCGCCGCCACCGCCGATCGCAACGGCTTCTTCTACATCCTGAACCGCGAGAACGGTAAGTTCATCAACGCCTATCCGTTCGTGAACAAGATCACGTGGGCAAAGGGCATCGACAAGAACGGCCGTCCGATCTACGTGCCGGAGAACCGTCCGGGCGATCCGACCAAGTCGTCGGATGGCAAGAAGGGCTCGTCGGTGTTCGCGGTGCCGAGCTTCCTCGGCGGCAAGAACTGGATGCCGATCGCCTACTCGCCGGACACCAAGCTGTTCTACATCCCCTCCAACGAGTGGGGCATGGACATCTGGAACGAGCCGATCACCTACAAGAAGGGCGCGGCCTACCTCGGCGCCGGCTTCAACATCAAGCCCGTGTTCGACGACCACATCGGTTCGCTCAAGGCCATCGATCCGGCCACGGGTGAGACGAAGTGGGAGTACAAGAACACCGCTCCGCTGTGGGGTGGCGTGATGACGACCGCTGGTGGCCTCGTGTTCTTCGGCACGCCCGAGGGCGACCTCAAGGCGATGGACGCAGCCACGGGCAAGCAGCTCTGGGCCTTCAACACCGGCTCGGGCATCGTCGGCTCTCCGGTCACCTGGGAGCAGGATGGCGAGCAGTACATCTCGGTCGTGTCGGGCTGGGGTGGCGCCGTTCCGCTGTGGGGTGGCGAAGTCGCTAAGACCGTTGCGCACCTGAACCAGGGCGGCATGGTGTGGACCTTCAAGCTGCCGAAGCAGCTCGCTCAGAAGTAATCTGACGCTGTCAGGTCAACACCTGATTTGATCGCGGGGCGAGCGGGCAACCGCTCGCCCCATTTCTGTCTTGGAGCAGCCGCGCCGGCGACCGTCGCCAGCCTTGCAAGCCCAGGCAATATTTGAAACATTGGCCGAAAAGCACGAGCATGCTCAACCATGCCGGAGTGTTCGCTTGGGAGGCGATGCCGATGCCGGCTAACTTTCTCGTCGTCGACGACCATCCGCTTTTCCTCGAGGCGCTGCGCCTTTCCATCGCGAACGCATTTCCGGATGCCAGCGTGGTCGAGGCGAGTTCCATTGCCCACGCCAAAGAGGCGATCGCGGAGAATCCGCCGTTCGATTTGATCCTTCTCGACCTGTCGATGCCGGGCACGGTCGGTTTCGAGGGGCTGCTCGAGTTGCGCACCCATTATCCGAAGTTGCCGGTCGTGATCTGCTCTGCCCTAGAAGATGCGCGCATCGTGCACGAGGCGCTGACTTACGGGGCAGCAGGCTTCATCGCCAAGTCGGTGCGCAAGGGCGAGCTGGCGCAGGCCATCAAGGATGTGATGGCCGGCTCCGTCTATCTCCCCGCGAGTTATGGTGCCGGGGCGGCGGCGCATATGCGCGGCGCTTCCGATCTGCCGCAGCGATTGACGTCGCTCACGCCGCAGCAATTGCGCGTGCTGATGATGCTGCGCCAGGGCATGCTGAACAAGCAGATCGCTTACGAGCTCGACGTCGGTGAGACGACCGTCAAGGCGCACGTTTCGGAGATTCTGCGCAAGCTCAATGTCGCGTCACGCACACAGGCCGTCATCGAAGTGGCGAAGATCGACTTCGAGGCGATCATGTCGGCGACACAGCGCGAGGGCGGAAAGTCCTGAGCCATCACGGTCAGGGCCGGCGCGACTACCGCCCGTGAGCGAGCGAATTCGTCGGGACATCGCTCGCGAGACGTCGATGAATGTGCCCGGCAGGTGCTTCGATCTCGAACAATCATCTCACCCAAGCGAAAGCGGCCCCGCCGGAGCGGAGCCGATTTGCTATGTCGATGAGGGGCGCTCGACGACGATCGGCAGGATCGCGGCTACCCGGCCGCTCAGCGATCCGGCGACGCCGGTTGTGCGCCACCGCTTGCGACCGCCACCTGCGCCTGCCACGAGCCACTCGCGACCTTCTCCGGTTGCGAACTCGGCTTGAGCGCGAGATTGCGGGCCGGCTCCTGTTTCGCCGCGAACTGCGTCGCCGCGGGCAGCACGGGTGCGGCCGCCGGGTTCGCCGGCAACGCTTTCGGCTCGAGGCGGACCATCTGGCGAACGAGGGCGGTGTCTTCATTCGCCGTCGCCACACCCTGGTCGCGCGTGCCGACGCGCGTCGCTTCGTCGTATTTGCCCTGCAGGCCGAGCACGAGAGCCAGGTTCTGGCGCACCTTCGCGGGCCCGCCGCGGTTCGCGGCCTGGCGCAGCAGTTCCTCGCTGCGCTCCGCCTCGCCATTCAGTGCGTAGGCCATGGCGAGATTGTTCTGCACCGTCGGGCTGCTGTTCGACAGAGCCAGCGCGCGCTCGTAGAACGGGATGGCGTCCTTGTAGTTGCCTTCCTTGGCGAGCACGGTGCCACGGGCGGAGATGACTCGCCAATCGGGCTTGGAGGGGTCGTCGGCGAGGGCGAGCAGCGGTTTGGCGGTGCTGACCTGGTCGAGTTCGAGGGCGAGACGGCCGTACTCGCTCGCCAGTTCTCTGCTCTCGCCGTGATACACGGCGGCCTGCTGCAGCACGGGCAGGGCCTGCCGCTTCTGTCCCATCGCCTTCAGGTTGCGCGCATAGTTGAGCGCGATGGTGAGATCATTCGGCTTGGCCGCGAACTTCTCGCCCCAGTACGTCGTCGCCTTCTCGAGCTCGGATTGCGCGACGGCCGGGGTTGCGTCTGCCGATTCAGGTGTCGCAGCCGGAACGCCGCGCGGCGGCTTCGCGGCGAGAAGCTGTGGCAGGAGATCGGAGGCCTGTCCGGCGCAGCCGCCGAGCGCCAGGGAGCAGAGCACGGCAGCCAGCGCGGCGGCTCGGGCGCGGCGCGCATTCTTGTTTTCGGTGCCAGCGGCGGCGGCAAGCGTCATTTTCTGCTCCCTTTCGCGGCCCGCACGAAGCAGGCGAATCGCGTTTTCTCCCGTCAGTTTCTGGGACACCCGTCAACAGACGGTTAAACATCCGGGTAACCCGCGGCGGGGCGTGAAATGGGCGAGCCGGGGTGGTAATCAGGTGGCGGCGGCACAGCGCCGCGGCAGAGGAGCTACCGGGAATGCAGAACCAGACTGCGGCCGTGCGTGAGGCGGTCGAGGAGGTCT
>CALMPK010000210.1 GCA_937873575.1 uncultured Hyphomicrobiaceae bacterium | reverse complement strand
CTGTGACCGTCGGCGGCGATACGCGCAAGCCGGCGCACCAAGGCCCAACGCGAAGGCAGAACGAGGCTCATCATGACCGCCATCATCGACATCATCGGCCGCGAAATTCTCGATAGCCGCGGCAATCCGACCGTCGAGGTGGACGTGGTGCTGGAGGACGGCTCCATGGGCCGCGCCGCGGTACCGTCCGGCGCCTCGACGGGTGCGCACGAAGCCGTGGAGTTGCGCGACGACGATAAGAGCCGCTACCTCGGCAAGGGCGTGCTGAAGGCGGTCGAGAGCGTCAACGGCGAACTCTACGACAGCCTCGCCGGCATGGACGCCGAGGACCAGCGCGGCATCGACGCCGCCATGATCCAGATCGATGGCACCAAAAACAAGAACCGCCTCGGCGCCAACGCTATCCTCGGCGTTTCCCTCGCCGTCGCCAAGGCGGCGGCCGCCGCCTCGGGCCTGCAGCTTTATCGCTATGTCGGCGGCGCCGCGGCACACGTGCTGCCGGTTCCCATGATGAACATCATCAACGGCGGCGCGCATGCCGACAATCCGATCGACATCCAAGAATTCATGATCATGCCGGTCGGCGCCGAGAGCTGCTCGGAGTCGATCCGCATGGGCGCGGAAATTTTCCACGCGCTGAAGAAGAGCCTGAAGGACGCGGGCCACAACACCGGCATCGGCGACGAGGGCGGCTTCGCGCCGGCCCTGAAGAGCGCCGACGATGCGCTGTCCTTCATCATGAAGGCGATCGAGAAGGCCGGCTACAGGCCGGGCGACGACGTCATGCTGGCGCTCGATTGCGCCTCGACCGAGTTCTTCAAGGGCGGCAAGTACGTCATGGAAGGCGAGGGCAAGACGCTCGATAGCGCCGGCATGGCGAAGTACCTCGAGGGCCTGGTCAAGAAGTACCCGATCATCTCGATCGAAGACGGCATGGCCGAGGACGACTGGGACGGCTGGAAGGCACTGACCGAGCTGATCGGCGCCAAGTGCCAGCTCGTCGGCGACGATCTCTTCGTAACCAATACCGAGCGCTTGAGCGCCGGCATCGCCAAGGGCACGGCCAACTCGATCCTCGTCAAGGTCAACCAGATCGGCACGCTTTCCGAGACGCTCGACGCCGTCAACATGGCGCAGCGCGCCGGTTATACCGCGGTCATGTCGCACCGCTCGGGCGAGACCGAGGATTCGACCATCGCCGATCTCGCCGTCGCCACCAACTGCGGGCAGATCAAGACCGGCTCGCTGTCGCGCTCGGATCGCCTTGCGAAGTACAACCAGCTCATCCGCATCGAGGGCGAGCTCGGCGACGTCGCCAAGTTCGCTGGCCGCGGCATCATCCGCGGTGGCGCCGGCGCTTGACGGCCGGACAAGGGTTCCGAGAAGACGAGATTCCCAAAAGCAGTTTCAGCGGTTCCATCACGGAGCCGCTGAAACGCATTTTCCGGGACGCACTGAGGTAACGAGCGAGCGGCGTGTCGCGGTGTTCGCACCCTCCGCTCGACTGGGCATGGCCGCACTCGTTTTCGCGATCGCCATCTCGGCAACGGAACACCGCGCTCCGATTCCATGGCGCTGCTCCGGCATCCTGACATCCCGACACAAAACGTCCGCTATCGCATGAGATGGCTGCGGGCCTGCTGCGGTCGAGCCCGTGCCGCTGAGATGGAGCGCGTTTCACATGTCAACGGTCCATGACCAACGCCACGTCCTCGCGATCCTGGCGACCGTGGCCGCGGCGCCGCTTTCGTTCATGGCTGGCGTCGCGAGCGTGTGGTCGTGGCGCGCGTTGGTCGGACCGTCTGGAAGAAGCGGTGAGGCCGTCATCGCGGACTCCTATTCGGCGCTTCTGATTGGCGGGCCGGTCGGGCTGTTCGTCGGCTCCGCGGTCATCGCCTGGGGGTCGATGCGTCTGGCGCGCCGCCTCACGTGGCCGACGGCAAGTCTCGCCCTGGCGGCAATCCTCGCGGCGGGCGGCTGGGCACTGCATTTCATGATGACGCATTGAAAGCGACGGGATCGGTATCTGCGGGCTCGTTATCGCCGGGCGTGGTCACGCGGACCGATCAAAGCACGGGAACGTACGTCATGAAGACATCACATTGGCGGGCACTGGCCATCGGCATTCTGCTCGCGCTTGCCAGCGCACCGCTCAATGTCCTCGCCGGCGTCTACATCATGATCGGGCTGATGCTCTGGAACGCCGGCACGGTCAGCGGCGGCCAAGGGCAAGGCATCGTGTTCAGCGCGCTCCTCTTCGGCGGGCCGCTCGGTTTCCTGGCTGGCGGTCTGCTGATCGGGGGTGTCGGAGCCTGGTTTTCAAGCCGTCTCAGTTGGCCCGTGGTCATCGCAGCGTGCGTGGCCCTCACACTTGCGAGCAGTTGGGCGCTCAGACAACTCGGCAGCGCTTGATCGGTGGAACCGGGAACGCAGGCCGCCGGGTAGATCAATCGGCGGCCCGTCTCGGAGGCTGCGGTGCCGCTGGTTCCCGCGCCTTCTGGCTTTGCCGGCGAACCGTTCCGTCCGCTCCTGCACCGTCCTGGCGCACCATCACCACGGACGTGCCGCTCAAGGTGTGCGCCGCCGTCGACTGAATGCTCTCGAAGACGATGCACATGCGCTTCGATTGCGGCGAGAGCTGCGAGAAGACCGCCGCTTTGCAGCCGGGCGTATTGCGGCAGACGACCATGCAGCCGTCGGCGCTGTCGGCGTCGGCCTGTTTGATCATCTTGCCGACCGCGATGGTCTGGTCGAAGAAGTCGAAGCCCTGTTTGGTTCGCGACGGTGTATCGGGTTTCGCTCCGCCTGCTCTTGGGGGGACGCGCACGCCGCTGCGCCACTTGGAATCCTGATGGCGGCTCGTGATCTCCGAGAAAAGATCGCACTGTCCCATGACGCCGATCTTGCGGCCGTGCTGATAGCCCTTGCACCGGGCCTCGTCGGCGCAGGCATTACGGCAGGCGTCGGGGCTGGGCGCGCGGAACGAGCTGATGACGGTGCCGTCGAGGCGAACGTTCTCGCTCGCTTCGAAGTTCGTCGCGCTGGCGTTGGGATCGGGTGCGGCGGTCACTGGTGGAATGTCCGCTGGCGCCGCTGCGGGGGCAGGTTGCGACTTCGCCTCGAGCGCCGCGATCTCGTCGCGCAGCTTCCTGAGATCGAGACCGCGGCGGGTCCACTCCATCTGTATCTCGCCCGAGCGCCGCAGCAGCTTCATCCGCTCATCCGAATTTGCTGCCCTGCCTTCCTCCCGCCGCGCGTCCATCAGCCGATTCAGCAGATCTTTCACCTGATCGTCGACGTTCGCGGCGCGGGCGCGCAGCTCGGCCAGACGGATTCCGTCCGCACTCATCATGGAGCCGTTCGCGGGGGCCGCGTCACGGGTCTTCGCCTCGGATTCGAGCCGGGCGAGCCGCTCTTTGAGTGCCGTGATGTCGTCGGATGAGGCGGCTGGGGCCGTTGTCACGGTGCCACGCGCCGGGGCTGACGCAAGCTCGACGGGCACGAAGTAGAACTCGCCGGTCAGCGCCGAATGATCCCACGGGACCTGTGCACCGTTCGTTGCCGAGACAACGTCCTTGCGCACCTCGATCATGGTCGCGGGGAGGTTGCGCCCCTTTTGGCGCATGTGTTTCACGAGTGCCGTCGTGAACGGCGAGTTCCGCCCGTCGCCG
>CALMPK010000209.1 GCA_937873575.1 uncultured Hyphomicrobiaceae bacterium | reverse complement strand
CGCCTCGGCGAAAGTCAGGAAGGCCTTGATGGCGGCATTGGACGGTCGCGCGGCAAGCACGGCGAGCGTCTCCGCCGCCCATGCGTCGAAGCCCTTGTCGAGCAGGGCGAGATCCGTCAGCCACTCGCCCGGGTAATCGACGATGTCGAGATGCAGTTTCGAGGGGCCGAAATAACGCCACAGCGTGCCTTCGGATTCATACTCGATGGTGACGCGGAGCTCCGAGATCCGGCGCGTGCTCTGCGGCCAGTCGGGCGGATCGGCGGAGAGAGTCGCGAGATGGCGCTCGTAGTCGAAACGCGGCACGGCGTCGTCGGGTTGGGGTTCGAGGTAGGCGCGCAGAATGCGGCCGGCCGCATGGGCGCGGAAGAACGGCAGCCGACCGCCGACCACGAGGTTGCGCACCAGCGACGTGATGAAGACCGTTTTGCCGGCGCGCGAGAGGCCCGTAACGCCGAGCCGCAGCGTCGGCGTCATCAGGTCGGACATGTAGCTGCCCGCGTTTCGCAGCGCGTCGGAAGCGGAATTGGTGATGGATTGGAACGGCAAGGCAGGGTCCTCGACTATCGTCCCCATAGGTGGCCGCTATTGCCGCCGACCGCAAGCCGGTCGGACGCAGCGATGGTGCGCCTGTGTCGGACCCCGCCGAGGTCGAGGCGCACGGGGGGGGCGAGCTCGGTGCCCTCAGGCGGAGTACCAAGTCCGCTCGGCAATCGAAACCCGCCGTCGGGATAGAGCACTCGAGGACAGCGCCTGCGGCACGCGGCCACCACCACCGCTCACGCTTGACGCTGATCGCCGCCCGCAGCATTACTCCCGCACCAGTCGGCCGGACGGCCGCTGGCCGGCAGCGGGCGTTATGGCCTGCGCTTCCGGCTGGAGGAAAGTCCGGGCTCCGTGGAGACACGGTGGCGGCTAACGGCCGCCGGGGGTGACCCCAGGGAAAGTGCCACAGAAAGCAAACCGCCAGGCGGTCGCTGCCTCATCGGCATCGCGCGCCGGCAAGGGTGAAAGGGTGCGGTAAGAGCGCACCGCGCGGCTGGCAACAGTCGTGGCAGGGCAAACCCCACCGGGAGCAAGACCAAATAGGGGTGGCCGGACGCGCGCGGGCGCAAGCTCGCGCGGCGTCGAGCCCGTTTCCAGGCCCGCCGCCCGGGTTGGTTGCAAGAGGCGCCGAGCGATCGGCGTCCCAGATGAATGGCCGTCGCGGAGGCAACTCCAGACAGAACCCGGCTTACAGGCCGACTGGTATTGATCTAGGCTCTGCGCGTCTTACCGTCGCGATCGAAGACGCGCTTTGAACGTTACCAACGGATATATTTCTCGGTCGCCCTTACGCTCACGTGCGGCAGGGGTTAGGTTTGACTTTCGTTTAGATCTTTTCCGCCGACGAGGAGCGATGATGCGCCGTAGCCCGAGCCTGCTCCTGTCATTCGTACTCGTGCTGTTCGGTCTTTTCGCGGGCGCCGTATCGGCTGCGCCACGTCAGCCGATTCCTGCCGCTGAGCTGGTGAAGCTGACAGGCTTCGATCGCGCCTTGGACGACGTTGCGCGTTCACTCGCGCAGGAAGGAATCCGCGCCGCGAGTGAGGGGCACGCCATCGGCGAGGCGCAGGAATTTGCGCTGGCGTGGGCCGCAGCGGCGCAGGAGGCATTTGCTCCGGAGCGTTTGAAGGAAGCGCTGGGGAAGCGGATCGCGGGTAAGCTCACCGACAAGGAGCTGTTCGCGATCGAGGATTTCTTCAAGGGCCGCCTCGGCAAGTCGATGGTCGCACGCGAGGTCGCGTCGGGTACGCAGCAAGGGCAGCAGGACATGGCGTCTCGCGCCCAGCGGCTGATGACCGACCTCATGCGCAAACCCAAGCGTATCGAGGCGCTCGAGGGCGTCGCCAACGCGATCCGCCTCAAGGAAGCGTCCGTCGAGATGGCGCTCAACATGATGCGCGCCGTACTGATCGGCTTGTCCGCGGCCGACAAGTCGCAGCTCTCGATGCCGATCGACCTCATCAACGAGCAGATCGAGGCTCACCGCGAGAGCGTGACGCAAGAGACCGAGGCGGTCATCATGCTGGCGATGGCCTACACCTACCGGACGGCGACCGTGTCCGATCTCAATGCCTATGCGAAGTTCCTCCGCTCGCCGCCGGGCAAGCGCTTCTTCGATGTCGCCATGGGCGGGCTCGACGCCGTGCTGAGCGAGAGCGGGCTGGTGTTCGGCAATCTGCTCATGCAGTCGCTCGGCCGCATGCCGATCTGAGGTCGCTCGGCGCGCTGACGGTTCGGCCGGTCCGAGGATAGCGCCGCTATTTCAGGAACTCGCGCATCAGCCGCAGGAAGCGCCCGGGCGCCTCGTCCTGTGGCGAATGCTGGCAGCCGGGGATGACCTCGAGCCGCGCGTTGGGCATAGCCTTCGCCAGCCGCTCACCCGACGACAACGGAACGATATCGTCGTGGTCGCACCACACGATGAGCGTGGGCTGCCGGATGCTCGGGTAGCGCGCCACGAGCTCGCGCCAGTTGGCGGGTCGGATCTGTCGCGCCGTCGAGATCAGCGCATGCCGTGCCGCAGCCTGATAAAACGGTGCCGCGAAGGCGCTGATGACGTCGAGCGGCGGAGATTTGCTCTCGCCTTCTCCAGAGAACACGAGCGCCGCTGCGAGCCCGGGCGGAACCACGGTCAGCACGGCATAGGGTAGCACCGGCTGCTGCAGGAAGGTGACGAACGGCGTCGGCTGTTGCGGGTACGCCGGGGCATCCAGCAGCACGAGCTTCTTGACCAGTCCTGGCGCCGAACGGTTCAGCGCCAGCGTCGTCATCAGCGCCACCGCTCCTCCGAACGAATGGCCGACGATGGTGACGCGCTTCAGCCCGCGCCGACGGATGAAGGCGATCACGTGCTCGGCCTGGTCCGCTCCCGAATAGCGCTGATCGAACGGCTTGTCGGAGCGGCCGAACCCTCTGAGATCGAGGGCGATGACGCGGCGGCCCCGGGCGAGTTCGGGTGCGACGTGGCGCCAGGAGTACGTCGAAGCAGCGAGGCCATGGATCAGCAGCAGCGGCTCGCCGCGCTCCGGGCCGACCGGTGCAAACTCCTCGACATGCAGGGAAATTTCTGGTGCGCCCGGCGGGGCGACGGGGGCCTGGTAATCGACCTTTGCCGCGGCGGCCGACGCCGTCACGAGGCAGACGGCGCAGGCCACACGGAGGAACGCTGTCGCCCGAAGGCGGCGGAACAAGAACGCAAGCATCACAACCCAGCAGCAACCAGAACCTGACCCTTCGAGGTCTACCGGCACATGGCTGACGAATGCTTAAGGCGCGTCCGTTTCGGGGCATGGCGAAGGTCGATTTGAGTTGGGAGCGCGCCCGGGTGGGGGTGTGGAAAACCTTAAGAATCCGTTGATAACCATACTATCCCATGCTATCCCATGAATGCCCGTCCGCACCGGGCTTGAGGCCGCGGCGCGGCGCCACCCCGGAGAGAGGGACCGGGTCGAGCGACCGCCGCGGTTTCTTCCCACCCCTGGGTCTCCTCGGGTGTGTTGGTGCCGGGACGTGCGTCGGAATTCGGGCCCCGGATGGGCGGCTCGTGGTCGGGTTGGCGTAGTCAGTGGTGCGTTGAGGGCGAGGCTCGAGCCGAGGGATGGACCGCTTTGTCTCGACATTCACCAACAAGCTCGACGCCAAGGGGCGGGTCTCGATCCCTGCCGCCTTCCGCGCCGTGCTCGAACGCGACGGCTACAAGTCCGGCGGCAGCGTCGGAATCTATTGCTACCCCTCGCTCGATGCTCCTGCCCTCGATGCAGGCGGCGAGAGGCTTGCGCAGAAGATCGACGGGCTTCTCGCTGGCCTGCCGGACTATTCGGACGAGCGGGACGAGCTGTCTGTCGCGCTCTACGGAGACGTCCAGGTCCTCGCTGTCGACGGCGATGGGCGCATCGTTCTTCCTGAGGCGCTCCGCGCCCATGCAGGCATCGATAGTCAGGTCACTTTTGTCGGCCTGGGTGAAAAGTTTCAGATCTGGGAGCCGGGGCGCTTTCTAGAACGGCGCGAGCGGGCCCGGGCCAAGGTGCAGGATCATCGCAAGTTGCTCGGCAGCGGGGGCGGTGCCGGGCGCGGGGCGGATGAGGCACCGGACAAGGACCGCAGCGGGGGCTGAGGGCGCGCCTGCAACGCTCGCGGGGCGATGCGGGCGCGCTCTGGGCCACAATTCGTGAGGTGCGCGGGATCGAGCCGCGGGCGAATGCCGTAAGGGGTTTGTTCGCAGGCGCTTGGGGTTCTGCGCCGGCAGTCCGGCCGTTTCGGCTTCACCTCGAACGGGGCGATTGGGGCCGCTCATCCCGACGCCCGTGCATTTCGGGTTGATCGCCGGGGCATTTAGCCCTCAAACCATCGCCCGAACCCTTTCCCGATCAGCATCCGTGGAGCATGTGATGACGCCGCCGCGCGACGATCCTGAAATTGCGGGGTCGCATCACGGGCGGTCGCGGCACGTTCCCGTTCTGCTGAGCGAGGTGATCGAGACGCTCCAGCCCGCGGCCGGGGATCGCCATATCGATGGCACCTTCGGTGCCGGCGGTTATTCCCGCGCCATTCTCGAGGCGGCGGACTGCCAGGTCCTCGCCATCGACCGCGATCCGACCGCGATCGCCGCCGGAGCGGCATTGGTCGCGGAATTCGCCGGACGCCTCACGCTGGCCGAGAGCGCATTCAGCCGCCTCGACGATGTCGCCGCCGAGCACGGATTCGCCCCGGCGGACGGCGTCGTCCTCGACATCGGCGTCTCGTCCATGCAACTCGACGAGGCCGAGCGTGGCTTCTCGTTCCAGAAGGATGGTCCGCTCGACATGCGCATGAGCCGCGCCGGGCTCTCGGCCGCCGATGTCGTCAACGGCCACGAGGAGGCGCACATCGCCGACGTTCTCTATGAGTTCGGCGAGGAGCACCGCTCGCGCGCTGTGGCACGAGCCATCGTCAAGCGGCGCTCCGAACGCCCGTTCGAGCGAACGCTCGATCTCGCCGAGGTGGTGTCGCGCGCGCTCGGCGGGCGCCGCCACGATCAGAAGGTGCACCCGGCAACGCGGACGTTCCAGGCTCTGCGGATCTACGTGAACGACGAGCTTGGCGAGTTGCGCCGTGCCCTGCTCGCCGCAGAGCGGTGCCTGAGGCCCGGCGGGCGGCTGGTCGTCGTCACCTTCCATTCGCTCGAGGACCGCATCGTCAAGCAGTTCCTCCAGAAGCGTTCAGGCGCCGCGCCCAAGGGTTCGCGCTACCTCCCCGATCAATCCGCGCAATTCGATCGACCGAGTTTCCAAATTGTTAACCGTCGCTCGTTAACCTCCTCGAAAGGTGAACTCGAGGTCAATCCGCGCGCCCGTTCGGCACGATTGCGCGCCGCGGTCCGCACCTCGGCGCCCGCCTGGCCGGCCCGAGAGGACGAATTCCGCGACCTCTAGGGACGGTCCACCGCGATCGTCAACGGGAGCAAGTAGAATGCGTCTGCTCACCCTTTCCGCCATCTTTCTCGCCTTATCCAGTGCGTTCCTCCTCTATGCGCTGAACAACGACACCCGCCAGCTCGAGTCCAAGGTCCAGCAGCAGGATCGCGCCGCCGCCGCCGCTCGCAGCGACATTGCCGTGCTGAAGGCGGAGCGGGCGCATCTGGCGCGGCCCGAGCGCATCGCCGCGTTCGCCCGCGAGCAGGGGCTTGCCCCGCAGGCATCGCAGCAG
>CALMPK010000208.1 GCA_937873575.1 uncultured Hyphomicrobiaceae bacterium | reverse complement strand
GGTAATGCAGCCAGTACTGGTTGACCGCGCCAAGCTCGAGCTTCAGCGCCTCGTTGAGCATCCTGATGACTTCGGCATCGCCCTTCATTGCATCGTCCTCGATCTGTTGATCTACCGTGTCGTCGTCCCAAACCGCCCGGAGGGACCGGGCGGGCAGCTCCTTCATGCCCTGCTATGGCTGCACGCCGCGCAAGGCGCGCTTGAATGTCGAGGCACCCGACGAGCGCAACGGCACGAACACCTTGTCGTGCTTGCGGCACAAGGCTTTCGCACGCTCGCAGGCACCATGACTGATGCAGTCTATCGGGCAGAACACGACATCGCATCTCGTAACGAAGCCGTCGATCAAGTCTGCCGTCTGTTCCACGCCCCCGTCGTGATGCAGCAGCTCGGCGTTGACCGAGGCAGCGATGGCGCGCAGCCGATCGATCGCGCTGGCGCGGCCCCCGAGATAGAGCACGCGACGCGGCGGCACATCGAGACGGCACGCCTCCGCCCCTGGACACGCGACGGCCGTTTCTGCTGCCCCCGTCTCCGCTCGACGACGCCGGTAGGTCGGGGACCGCGCGATCCGGCGGAGCTGTGCCTCCAACCGTTCAACCGCCGCTTCCGCGTGCCGCGCCCGTTCGCGTGCCGCGACGAGGGCCCGCTCACGCGCGACAGGCCGGTGCCCACCAACCATCGCGACGGCCGGCGCTGCTGCCCGACCGTTTTCTTGACTGTAACACGCAACAATTGTCCGTGTCGCGCTCAATCGCGCGATCTCGCGATCCCTCGCCGCAATCGTCTCCGCATGACGTTCGGCCTGCCGTGCGAGCTTCGCCTCGAGCTCCTCGATACGGCCCTCGAGCTCCGAGGCCTTGACCGCCGCCGCATGCGTCGTCCTGCCGAGCACATGGCTCAGCATGTGAACGTCGCCGAACGCTTTCTGACGAAACTCCTCCGACACATGGGCATGCGTCATGACCGCCCAATAGGCCCCGGCGATGCGGCCGTTGTCGTAAGCTTCCTTCCAGAACGCGCCCAACTCGGCATCGCTCTTCAAACGTCCGACGCGGCGCAACTGCCCTTCGAAGCGGCGGTCCAGCTCCTTCTGCAACACGCGGGCAACCTCGCCGGGGCGTGAGGCTTCGCGAACGAAGTAGGCATGCACCTCGTAGTCGGCGGCGCCGTCCTCGATGGAGAGGCGCAGCCGCCGCGTCAAGCGCACGAGATCCTGATGCGCGAGACACGTGCCGAGAATCGAGCACTGCAAACCGCCAGGAACCTCCCAAAGCTCGTAGCGCCGCTTGCGGGGCGGTTCAGCGGTTTGCGGGACTGCGAGCAGCGGCATGTGTGGCGATGGAGCCAAGCGTTTCGGTGGGAGGCTGCACATGGATGGTCTCCGGAACACGCGAGCACGCGGCCTCGTGTGCAATCGTACATCGATGGGTTCGCACCAACGAACCCTCTCTGTCGCGACGTGAACTCTCGACGGTGCGCATGGAGTGCGCTTCACGAGTTCGATGGATACGAAGCGCGCTGCATATCATTCGACCGCACCCCTACGGCCAGCTCGATGCCAGCCGCACCTTTCGAACTTCGTGTTTGGATCAGGGAGGGTTCAGACCCCGCCGCATCAATTTTGCGGCGAAGGCCAACTTCGATCACGCGTCATCGAGCTCGACCAGCTCGGCGAACCGCGCAGGAGCGAGTTCGCCACCGACGGCGGAACGGCGCGCTCGCACCTCCTCGATCCGCCGCCACCGGCTCTTCACCGTGGCGCAGAGACACGGGCTCAGGAGCCCTTTCGCCTCAAGCGCCTCGAGCTTGGCGTAAATCGTATCGACGGCGAGCGGCGCGCAACCGCAACAGTTCATCTTCTTGTTCAGGTGGCGCCAGATCACGCCCGGCGTCGGCAAGGGCGCGTTCTCCTGGATCATGATCTCGAGCAGTGCCAACTCGATGTCGTGGTCGGAGATGACGGCGCAGGAGCAGATCAGCATGGTCAGCTCCCTCAGTTCGGCGACGCGGCCAGCGTGCCGACGAACGCATTGGCGTTGACGATCCAAGCCGGCGGGATGACAGCGTCGAGCGTGCGCATCGTCAGCGCGAAGCTCCCGGCGTGGTGCAGCACCTCGTCCAGCATCGAGCTTTCGACGAGGGCAAACGCACACGCGCGCATCGCCGGACAGGTGTTGTGCTGGAAAGCCGCCACCATCGAGATTGCGAGGCTTTCGTCGCGGCAGAAGCAGGTGGCACCGAACGGACCGACCTCGACGCGCCGGCGCGAACAGGCGTTCACCGAGCGGGCGAAGCTCGAAAGATCACCGACGGCCGCCTCGGCGCGACGGGCGCCGAACTCGCTGGAATAGAGCCGCCAGACCTGCTCCCAGCAGCCGACATCGCCGCTCTGGTAGCCGGCGATCCAGCCGCGAAAGCCGAGCCCGACGAGCTGCTCCGGTTTGGCCGTGTCGGTGATGTCGCAGAAGGATCGGAGGGAAGCGCGGGACGGAACGGCCGCAGCGCTCAAGGGTGTGGAACGTTCAATTCCGCCGCGCATCGACGCGGTCGCACGGCCGCGCGCGCGGCCAGCTCGCTTCAAGGTCATCTCTCGCTCTCCAATCGAAGGGGTTCAAGGCCCCGACATCGGACCTGCGTCCATCTCGACGCATCTCGTACAGAAAACTGTCAGACCATGGGTCGTGTCAACGCCAAAATGTGCGTCGAATGGCGCATCTTCTATCTGGAAACATTCCAGAAAACGAATTCCGTGAGCCGAATGACGGCGATGAGCCCCGCGGATGGGCGCTAGGCTCCAAACTGCTTTTCCACCGTTCAGACGCGCGCCGAGGTCCGCTTCGCCTCGCGCGTCTTGCCCGCCTTGAGCGTCTTGCGCGGGGCCCGCTGCTCTTTCTTCGCGGTCGCGGAGCGCCCCGTGCCTCGGGCGGTTTTCGCGGGCTTCGAGCCACGCGCCATATCGGCGATGGTGGTCTGATTGAGGACGGCGAGGAACGCCTCGAAGGCATCGTCGATGAGGCCGAGCGCCGCCGTACCCGGCGCCACCGCATCGCCCTCCTCGCTGCCGTCGAAGCTCATCGCCTCCATGCTGCGCACGACCTCACCGACGCGGATTTCATCCGCAGGGCGCGACAACCTGACGCCGCCGTTGCGCCCGCGCGTCGCCTGCAGGAACCCCGCGCGCGACAGCAGATGGACGATCTTGAAGGCATTCTGCTGCGTCAGCTCGAGCTGCTCGGCGAGATCGGACACCTTGAGCAACTCTCCCTCGCTCCCGGCACAAACGGCCAGCGCGCGGATCGCGTGGGTGGTCGCTTTGTTGAGGCGCATCGCAAGACCTTTCGGTTGGCGGCTGGCACGGCGTTTCGACCGCTCGTATCGAATTCCGGCGGCGTCTTCATACAAGGCCACGGGTGCGCGTGGCAATCGAACCGGCGTAGGACGCGAGGATCGCCAACGATACCGCAACCTCACCGGGCGTGGCGAGCGCGGCGGCAAGGGGATCACACCCACCTATCAATACCGGTATCGTATAGATTATGTAGTTGACTCCGATATTCCAGAATGCAGTTGAACCTTCAGCCGCATCGGCCGCGACCGCGAGCGCGTCGTCGCCGGGCGGGAGACCTCAGCAAGGTTCTATCGGCGGGGCGCACGCCCGCCGACGGGAGGACGAATGAAGCTCCGAATTGCCACCCTGGCGGCCGCCGCGCCGCTGCTTCTCGCTGCGATGCCACACGCATGGGCAGCCGCGCCCACGCCCGCCGCCGTAATCACGGCCTACGCCGACATCGCCGCAGCAGGTTATGCCGATGCGCACGCCGCGGCGAAGAAGCTGCAGGCCGCCATCGACGCGCTGATCGCCCGGCCGGGCGATATGACTCTTGCCGCCGCTCGCGATGCCTGGATCGCCGCGCGTCCGTCCTATCAGCAGACCGAAGCGTTCCGGTTCGGCAACAAGATCGTCGACGATTGGGAAGGCAAGGTGAACTCCTGGCCGCTCGACGAGGGCCTGATCGATTACGTCGCTGGCGAGTACGGGGGCGAGAGCCCAGAAAACGAACTCTACGCCGCGAACGTCATCGCCAACACGTCGCTCAAGGTCGGTCCCGATACGCTCGACACTCGCGTGATCGACGCGGCGCTGCTTGAGAAACTGCACGAGGCCGGCGGCGTCGAGGCGAACGTGGCGATCGGCTATCATGCCGTCGAATTCCTGCTCTGGGGGCAGGACCTCAACGGCACCGGCCCCGGAGCCGGGAATCGCCCCGCGACAGACTTCGACACGAAGGCCTGCACGGGCGGCAACTGCGATCGCCGCGCCCAGTATCTCAAAGTCGTCACGGCCATGCTCGTCGACGAGCTGAAGACGATGGCGGACGCCTGGGCGGCCAAGGGCAAGGCCCGCGCCGAAGTGACCAAGGGAGACGCGAAGGCTGGTCTGACGGCCATCTTCACCGGCCTCGGTAGCCTCTCCTATGGCGAACTCGCCGGCGAGCGCATGAAGCTCGGCCTGTTGTTGAACGATCCCGAGGAAGAGCACGACTGCTTTTCCGACAACACACACAACTCGCACTTCTACGACGCCATCGGCATCCGCAACTTCTATCTCGGCACGTACACGCGCACCGACGGGCAGGTGGTCGACGGCCCGAGCGTTTCCGATCTCGTCCGCGCCAGGGCACCCGATACCGATGCCGCCGTGCGCAAGGCACTCGACGCGACGGTTGCAAAAATGACGGCGATGAAGGAGCGCGCCGAGAAGGTCGAGCGCTACGATCAGATGATCGGCCAGGGCAATACGGAGGGCAACGCCGTTGTGCAGGCAGCGATCGACGCGCTGATCGCCCAGTCGAAGGAGCTGGAGCGCGCGATGGCCGTGCTCGGCATCGAAGGCGTGGCGTTCGAAGGCTCCGACAGCCTCGATTCACCGGACAAGATTCCTAAGAAATAGGGCAACTCCCGGTTGTCGGCGCGCACTGGAAAGCTCGCTTCCAGTGATCTCGTATCCACTGCAAGGACACCGCAACGACGACCGGTTTGCCCGAGACCGTTTGACGCCCACCGATTCTGAATGATCTCATGCACGAAACCTACGGGGGACCTGAAATGCGCCACATCGAGCAAAGGATTGCGCGCGCGCGACTGGGTGGCGCCGCGGTGCTGGCGGCCGCCCTCGCCGCGCAATCGCTCCTCGCGCCACCCGCGCGCGCGGCCGATCTCGGCGGTGACTGCTGCGCCGATCTCGAAGAGCGCATCGCCGAGCTCGAGGCGACGACCGCGCGCAAGGGCAACCGCAATGTGTCCCTGACGATCGCCGGACAGGTGCACCACGCGGTGCTGTTCTGGGACGACGGGCGCGAGAGCAATACCTATGTGGTCGGCAACAAGAACGACCAGTCCAACTTCTCCTTCCTCGGCGAAGCCGCGATCTCCAAGGACCTGAAGGCGGGATACGCGATTACGCTCCGCCTGCGCGACAACGTCTCCGACGAGGTCCACCAGACGACCGACGATGGCGGCTCGGGTTTCGTGGTCTGGGAGAGCTATTGGTTCCTCGACAGCGAACGCTATGGCCGCCTCGCCCTCGGCCAATCCTCGCGCGTCTCCGATACCGCGCCAGAACATGATCTTTCGGAAACCGGCGTTGCCGCCTATGCCGGCGTGCAGGACCTCGGGGGCGGCTTGGCCATCCGCCTCAAGAACGGCGGGCTCTCCAACGT
>CALMPK010000207.1 GCA_937873575.1 uncultured Hyphomicrobiaceae bacterium | reverse complement strand
ACCCAGCAGCTCCTGAAGCAGGCGCAGAACATCGCCTTCGACGTGCAGAACATCGATCAGATGTTCCAGCAGCAATACGGCAGCGTCTCGATGTCGGCGAGCGATCAGCAGCTCGTCAGCGCCGCGCGCAGCCGCTGGCAGAACACCGTCGGAAGCCTGCAGGATGCGATGCGCGTCCAGGCCGGCGTCGTCGGCAACATCGACAGCAACCGCACGCAGATGAGCGAACTGGTGAACCAGAGCCAGGGCGCGACCGGCGCGCTTCAGGCGACACAGGCCGGCAACCAGCTCCTCGCCCTCCAGTCGCAGCAACTCTCGGATCTCGTCGCGCTGCTCGCAGCCAACGGCCGTTCGGGCGCGCTGACGGAGGCCGAGCGCACCGCGGCCGCCGAGCAGGGGCGTGAGCAGCGCCGCCGCTTCCTGACGCCCGGTTCCGGCTATCAGGCCGGCAGCGCGCGGATGTTCAACGGCAATTGAGGGCCAGAAAGGAGCACCGTCATGGACAGCAAGATGCTGGCCCGGCTGGCCGCTGTCGTCTTCGTCGCCATCGCCATCACGGCGGCGGTCGTCGAGATGACCCACAAGGACGAGGCGCCGGCGGGACTGTCGGCGCCTATCGTCGAGCCCGCGCGCGATCCGCTGCGCGAGGGCCAGCGCCGGTGCCAGCAGCTTGGGGCAACGGCCGCGAGCGACAGCGAATGCCTGCGCGTCTGGGCCGAGACACGTGATCGCTTCCTAGGCCGTCCGGCTGCGCCTGTATCGCCGTCGTCAGACGACAGGCGGTGATCCATGGGCGGCTCAGGGGTAATCGACAGCTTTCTTGGGACATTCACTCAATACATCGACAGCGGCTTCGGCCTGCTCAGCGGCGAGGTGACCTTCATCGCGACCACGCTGATCGTCATCGATGTCACACTCGCGGCGCTGTTCTGGAGCTGGGGCGCCGATGACGACATCATCGCACGTCTCGTCAAGAAGACGCTGTTCGTCGGTGTGTTCGCCTATCTGATCTCCAACTGGAACAACCTCGCCAAGATCGTCTTCGACAGCTTTTCCGGCCTCGGTATGAAGGCCTCGGGCACGGGCTTTACCGCGCAGGATCTCCTTCGCCCCGGCAAGGTCGCGCAGACTGGCCTCGACGCGGCCCGGCCATTACTCGAATCCATCTCTGACCTGATGGGCTGGATCGCGTTCTTCGAGAATTTCATCCAGATCGCCTGCCTGCTTTTCGCCTGGGCGCTCGTCATCCTCGCCTTCTTCATCCTGTCCGTGCAGCTCTTCGTGACGCTGATCGAGTTCAAATTATCCACCTTGGCCGGCTTTGTTCTGATCCCGTTCGGCTTGTTTGGAAAAACCGCCTTCATGGCCGAGCGCGTGCTCGGCAACGTGATCTCCAGCGGCATCAAGGTCCTCGTCCTCGCCGTCATCGTCGGCATTGGTTCGACGCTCTTCAGCCAGTTCACCCAAGGGTTCGGTGGCCAGACCCCAAGCATTGACGACGCAATGGCGGTCGTGCTCGCCGCGCTCTCGCTCGTTGGCCTCGGTATCTTTGGACCCGGTATCGCGTCCGGCCTCGTCAGCGGCGGTCCGCAGCTTGGCGCAGGCGCCGCGGTCGGCACGGGTCTCGCCGTGGGCGGCGCTGCGCTCGCCGCTGGCGGCGGTGCGATGCTCGCCGCAAAGGGAGGAGCAGCCCTCCTTTCCGGCGGGGCTGCGGTCGCCCGTGGCGGAGCAGCGGCCGCTGGGGCGGCATCGTCAGCCTATACGCTCGGTTCCATGGGGCAATCCGGTGCGTCGGGCGTGGCATCCGGCGTCGGCGGTGTCGCACGCGCGGCCGGTTCAGGCGCCACATCACCCTTGCGTCGCGCCGCCTCGCGCGCGTCCGAGAGCATGAAATCCAGTTTTTCCGACGGCGCCCGCGCCGGGCTCAGTGCCACCGGCGGCACGTCCACGATGGGCTCGGTCGGCGGCGAGGCAGAGCCTTCTCCCGTCGCGCCCGCGACGACAACCGACCAGCCCCCCGCATGGGCTCAGCGCATGAAGCGCGGCCGCCATGTCTCCCACGGCGTCAGTGCCGCCGCACACGCCGTTCGCTCGGGCGACGGTCATGGGTCCGGTGCCTCCGTCAATCTCTCTGAAAGTGACCGTTCATGAATCTCTTCAAAAGGCCAGCCGTTCACTACGGCAAGACACCGCAACCGGAAACGCCTTACCAGAAGGCCGCGCAAGTCTGGGACGAGCGAATCGGCTCGGCCCGCGTCCAGGCGAGGAACTGGCGCACCATGGCTTTCGGCTCGCTGATCCTGTCGGCCGGCTTCGCCGTCGCACTGGTCTATCAGTCGGCGCGAGGAACCGTCGTCCCATGGGTCGTTCAGGTCGACAATCTGGGGCAGGCGCAGGCGATCGCGCCCGCCACCGCCGATTTCCGGCCGACCGATCCACAAGTTGCCTGGCACCTCGCGCGCTTTATCGAACAGACGCGGAGCATTCCGGCCGACCCGATCATCGTCCGGCAGAACTGGCTTCGAGCATACGAATGGACGACGGATCGCGGCGCGGCGGCACTCAATGACTACGCCCGCGCCAACGACCCATTCACAAAGGTCGGCAAGCAGCAGATCGCCGTCGAGGTCTCCAGCGTCATACGCGCATCGCCCGACAGCTTCCGTGTCGCCTGGACAGAGCGGCATTTCGAGAACGGCCAGCTCTCCACGACCCAGCGATGGACAGCGATCCTGACCATCGTGATCCAGCCACCGCGCGACGCCGAGCGGATCAAGGTCAATCCGCTGGGGATCTACGTCAACGCCATCAACTGGTCGCGGGAGATGGGCCAATGAAGCCGGCTTTCCGCAACTGCGCCATTCCGGCTTTCCGTAAATCCGTGCTTCCGGCTCTGCTTCTTTCCGCCACTACGTTGGCCGGCTGTGCGACGCCACAGAAGCCGCCGGAGATCAGCTACGATCGCGATGTGCCGGCGTTGCCGGCCGTGCCCGTGGCTGTGACCGACGACCGGCCGCGCCCGATTCATATCCCTCCGGGCTGGACACCGGCGAAAGGCGGCACGGCCGCCACCACGCCGACGGCCCGCGTCGAGAACGCCAACGCCGCAGCGCGGGTGCAGCCGCGCCGGGAGGGCTATTTCAACGCCCTCCAGGTCTACCCATGGTCCGAAGGCGCGCTCTATCAGGTCTATGCCGCTCCCGGGCAGATCACGAACATCGCGCTGGAGCCCGGCGAGAGCCTGACCGGGGCCGGCCCGATCGCCGCCGGGGATACCGCACGCTGGATCATCGGCGACACCGAAAGCGGCGCCGGCACGACCCGGCGTGTCCACATCCTCGTGAAACCCAGTCGCGTGGACATATCGACGAACCTCGTGGTGACGACCGACCGCCGCGTCTACATGATCGAGCTGCGCTCAGGCGCCAAACCCTACATGCCTTCGGTGGCATGGTCATACCCGCAGCCACGAGGCGGACAGGGCCAGACCGTTCCGGCGACGCCGGTCATCCCAGCCGTCGCCTCCCGCAACTACCGCTACGGCCTGAGGGGTGGCAACCCGCCCTGGAGGCCCGTTTCCGTCTATGACGACGGACGTCGCGTTTACATCGAGTTCCCTCGCGGCATCGTCCAGGGCGAGATGCCGCCGATCTTCGTGATCGGACCGGAGGGGGAGGCCCAGATCGTTAACACCCGCGTCCACCGACACATTCTGATCGTTGATCGCCTGTTCGGCGCGGCCGAACTGCGCCTCGGAAGTGGCGATCGGCAGCAAACGGTAAGGATTGTCCGTACCGACGGGAGGCCCGCATCATGAGCGAGGAAAACAGCAATACGAGCGCTCCGATGCGCCTGCGAGCCGAACCGCCGCGCGTCACCCGACTGTCGCGCAAGGTGCTCGCGAGCGTCACGGCCGTCGCTCTGGTCGGGATAGGCGGCGCGCTGATTTACGCACTTCAGACCCGGAATGCCGGCCGCGACGCAGAGGAGCTTTACTCGACCGCCAACCGCCAGACCGCGGATGGTCTCGCCGGATTGCCGCGAGACTACACCGGCCCCGTTCTCGGCCCGCCCTTACCGGGCGATCTCGGACGACCTATTCTCGACGCGCAGACTCGCGGCCAGCCCGTCATACCTCCGACGATCACGACGCCGACTGTCGACGAAGCCGAACAACGCCGCATTGCGGAGGAAGAGGCCGCGCGCACGTCGCGCGTCTTCTTCCAGACCCAGCCGGGCACGATCCCGGCAGCGCCGGGAGGTTTAACCACACCGGGCACTCCCGGTGTCGATCTCGCCGCCTTGGCGGGTCAAGCAGGTCAGCAAACCGCCCAGGATCGACAGAACGCCTTCCTCAATGGGCCGGTCGACCGTCGCACAACCTCGTCGGATCGCGTAATGGCTCCCGCTTCGCCCTTTGTGCTCCAGGCCGGCGCGGTTATCCCGGCAGCTCTCATCACGGGCATAAGGTCTGATCTTCCCGGCCAAATCACCGCGCAGGTGACCGAAAACATCTACGACAGCCCGACCGGCCGCAGTCTCCTCGTCCCGCAGGGAACGAGGATCATCGGCCAGTACGATAACAATGTGCAGTTCGGCCAGAGACGGGTCCTGCTGGTCTGGAGCCGCCTGATCTTTCCGAACGGCCGATCTATGGTCCTCGAACGCCAGCCGGGCGCCGACACGCAGGGCTATGCCGGGCTTGAGGATGGCGTCGATTATCACTGGTGGGATCTCATGAAGGCGGCCGGGCTGTCCACGCTACTCGGCATCGGAACCGAACTTGCGACCGACGACGAGGACCGCCTGATCCGAGCCATCCGAGACGGGGCGCAGGACACCATCAATCAGGCCGGACAGCAGATCGTCCAGCGTCAGTTGCAGGTCGCACCGACACTGACCATCCGGCCCGGCTTCCCGGTCAGGGTCATCGTTACCCGCGATCTTGTGCTCGAACCCTACAGGAGTTGAACATGACAAAGCTCAAACTCGGTCCCCTGGCCGACGACAAGCCGGTGAAGGTGGCCATAGAGCTTCCTGCGCAGCTTCACCGCGACCTCACTGCCTATGCCGAGATCCTCTCTCGTGTGTCTGGCCAATCCGTCTCAGATCCAGCAAAGCTGATCGTTCCTATGCTGGAACGCTTCATCGCGACGGATCGCGCCTTCGCAAAGCTCCGGCGTCATATTACTTAGATCGGAAGGTATCCAACAATCGATAAGCATGGGACAAACGATCGTGACATTTTTCTGGCCATGCTGAGGAGGCGTCGTAGAGCTGGATTATCATTCCTCCTGGACCACACCGCGCTGAACGGAAGGATGTCGTCGAGGATTGGACGATAGGTGATACCGGGCATCTGAGCGGCAACCATCGCTTCGCTGACGATCGTCAATCCCTGCCCGATCGCCACAAGAGACAAGAGATTGTCTCGACCTACATATTGCGCCTGAATATCTGGATGATAGCCAAGAGTTGCCAACCGCCGTACCAGATGATCCCGTATCTCTGGGCCGGGAGCCGCATCGCTTACTACAAACGATTCGAATACCAAGTCAGGCCATTCCAAAATCTCTCGTCCTGAAAGGTTATGTCCCACCGGCAAGACTGCAAAAACGCGCTCCGACCAGAAATGAGTGGTCTCGCACTCAGGCCAATCCTGGGTGCCCGTAAGAAAAGCAACGTCCATATCGAACTTGCGGATAGCGGTAACGTGTTGGTTAGGGTGGCCTTCGACGAACTCTATTTTAACTTTGGCGTGGCTCTTGTCGTAGGCACTGAACAGTTCGGCCAGAAATCCCGATGCGATCGACGAGAATATTCCTATCCTCAGACGCCCATTCTCCACGCGCCCGATATTACCTAAATCCTCGATGCTCTGCTGAATGAATCGAAGCACTCTGCGTGCTTGAGGCAGAAATCGCTCTCCCGCGAACGTGAGGGTGACGCCAAAATTATGACGGTGAAATAGTGACGTCCCTATATGATCTTCCAGATCACGGACGCACCTGCTCATTGTTGATTCCTGTATTTTTAGCGCTTTACTCGCCTTTCGAAAACTTCCTTGCTCCGCTGACGCAATGAAGTAACGCAAATGACGAATTTCAATGATCCAAGATGCATGAGATTTTTTGATCTTATTGGCCATGTATCCTATATTCTATTTAATTGTAGTGGCGATGTGTTATTTGACGTTATTACGAGCGATTCGTGATATTATGGCATTCTAATGTAGTCGCCTGGGGCGTCTGCAAGCGGCGTAATGACCGTGCTGGCATTCAAGTGTCGCGCGGATGCGTCTCGCGCTTGAGACCTCTCGGCCATCCAATCCGCCCATTCCGGCCACCACGATCCTGGCTTGACGGGCGTTTTCTCCACCCAATCGTCGGGAGAGACATAGGTGTCGCCGCGCGCTCGCCTACTGATCTGATACTGGCGCCGCGTGCGGCCCGGCTCACTGACGATTCCTGCATTGTGACCTCCATTCGTCAGAGCGAAGGTGACCTCCGTCGGTGTAAGAAGATGCAGTTTGTAGACAGAGCGCCAAGGCGCAACGTGGTCGGTGATTGTGCCGACACAGAATATGGGGAGACTGATATCTCCAAGGGAAATCGGCCGCCCTCCGACCTGATAGCGACCGGATGCCAAGTCATTTTGAAGATAGAGCCGGCGCAGATACTGTGAGTGCATCATGGCGGGAAGGCGGGTTCCATCGGCGTTCCAAGCCATCAAGTCGTTCATCGGCCTGCGTTCACCTAGGAAATACTCATTGACGATACGCGACCAGAATAGGTCGTATGAGCGAAGCAACTGGAAGGCGGCTGTCATCTGCTCGGCGTGCAGGTAGCCCACCTCGGCCATCTGCGCTTCGAGAAGGGCGATCTGGCTTTCGTCGATAAGAAGACCGAGTTCGCCCGGTTCACTAAAGTCGGTCTGGGCCGCGAGCAGGCTTACGGAGGCCAGCCTGTCGTCAAGGTCGCGGGCCATGGCGGCTGCGGCGATGGAAAGGAGCGTTCCGCCGAGGCAATAGCCGGCCGCATGCACTCTCGCTCCGGCCGCAATTGTGTTGACGGTCGAGAGAGCGGCGTGGAAACCAAGGTCGAGATACTCGGCCATGCCCATGTCACGGTCTCCGGCATCCGGGTTCTTCCAGGAGATGCAGAAGACGGTGAATCCCTGATCGACAAGGTAGCGGATCAGGGAATTGCGGGGCGACAGATCAAGAATGTAGTACTTCATAATCCACGCTGGAACGATGAGGATAGGTTCCGGATGGACCATTTCCGTTGTCGGCTCGTACTGGATCAGCTCGATTAGCCGGTTCCTGAACACGACCTTGCCCGGCGTTGCGGCTACGTCCTTGCCGACGACAAAATTCTCCGTTCCTGCCGGGGGCTGATTGGCCATTCGCCGTGCGATGTCGTCGAATAGGTTGGACAAGCCGCGCGCCAGATTGGCTCCGTTCTCATCGAGGCTTTTCCTGATGACGACCGGATTGAGCGGCGCGAGATTGCTGGGAGAGAACATCTCCATCCATTGCTGCACACCGAAGGCGACGAGGCGCTGATGATGCGGGTCCACGCCCCAGACGTCGCGCGTGGCTTCCTCCCACCAGCGGCGCTGCATCTCGAACGACTGGCCGAACAGATTGAAGGGCCATTGGCCCCATGAGGGATCGGCAAAGCGTCGGTCTGACAATTGTGGCACGGCACCAGCACTCGGACCATCGTTGCCTTGGGAAAGACCTGCCGTGATGATCGTCTGGATTCGCTCCAGTTGATCGAGCGCCAATCGCGAGAGTTCGGCGCGCTTGCCCGGACTTGTCGCGAGATGGCTTGCCCAGTCCATCCACGCGAGCAAGGGCGATTCCGGCGAAATCGAAGACCATGCACGCGACCATGCTGCGTGCGCTTCTTCGTCCACTTCCCTGCTCGACTTTTCTTCTTTTTCCGATTCCATGCCAATCACTTCCACTGGCGCCGCGGCTATCAGCGGGGCCTTGTAACCATCTTGGTTCATGGCCAGAGTTAAGGCCGGCCCAGATATCAGGTCACGTTTTCCGGGGGCGTCCACGCTTCGAAGGGTATTTCGCCTCCGATGTGGCGGTGGTCGGCGCGCGCGTCATCGGGGCGGAAGGTGCGGCAGGTTCCGAACCCGTTGCCGACGCTGGTTCCGTTGCAACCGCCTTTGCCTGCCGGGCTTTCTCCGCGGCATACACAAACATTTGCGTCACGCGCTTAAGGGCCGCATCGCCCGCAATCGCGAGCGTTTCGCCACCAGCATATGCCAGTTCCGAAATAACCATCGAAACCCTGTCGATTTCGTCGGCGTCTGCCCCATCGAGCAGGGCAGGAAGCGCCTCGACCGCCGCATTGCCCTTATAGGCAAGCAACAGCGCCTGCTCGCGCACGAGAAACCGGAAGGATCCGGCATCGTAACCGGTAACCACATCCTTCTCCCGGAAGCGAGCAGCGTGGTGATAGTGGCGCTCGTCAATCCCGCCGCGCCTATCAAGCACGTAGAACAGGGCGCGTAGCGCTGCTTCTGGCAACCCGCCTTCATTGAGCCGAGCATCCAGGCGGGCAATCGTCCGACCGACCATCTCGTGGTGCTCCGGCGTGTCCCCCGGATGAGGGCGGGCCGGCTGATCATCGTCGAGCGTCTGACCGGCGAGAGCCTTGAGCCCAGGCGAGCCGTAAAGGACACCGAACCACATCGCGTAGATCTGGTCTCGGTGGTCGCGATATCGATCCAGAAAATGCTCGACCGCACGCGACACATCCTGTTCCATGACAAGAAACGGATTGTCGGACGGTGCCAACTGACGGTTCTGGCGAACCTCGGATGCGAGCTCGCTGACCGTGCTTGCCAATGGATGGTCACTCGACCACAGTTCGAACGATGCCCGTAGTGGATGAAGCGCCTGCATCCATCGGGCGGAATAGGATGTCGAAAACGCCCGTATCCAAGGTTGCAGCGTATTGCGGTACAAAGCGACGTTGATGTCGGAGACCCGTGCTGCCGCGGCGAAGCGGCGGTCCGATTCGGGATCCGGGCGGACGATATCGCGAACCTCCTCGACGCTGCTGCGCCTGATCGACATCAGGTAGGGATCCGCGAAGTTGCGAGCGCCTTCGGGTGTCGTGTCCACGCTCGCCCGAAAGATGCCAGCCGGAAAAAGGTCGATCTGATCAATCATGCTCGCGAACTTGCGGTGCTCCTTCTGGCCGACGCTACTCGATACGAAAATTCCGAGATGTCCGATGCTGTCATGCGTAGTGTAGAGGATGGTCTGGTCGTGGCTGAGCACCTCTTCGTCGCTTCGATAAAGGTCGGTGATCCAGCCTAGCGCCTGCGGTGGCGGGGTGATGTTGTCGCCATAGGAGCAGAAGACGACGATCGGCGAGCGGATGTTGCGAAGGTCGATGCGCAATCCGTCGGAGGTCATGAGCTGCGCGGTGGAGAGCTTGTTGCCAACAAACAGGTTGTCGACGATGTATTGCATCTCGACATCGTTCAGGAAGACGTAGCCGCCCCAGTATTTCTCGAAGTCGATATAGCGTTCTGCTTCAGTATCGGCCTTGGCGTAGACGTTATATTGCTTCGACCACAGAGTGTTGGCAGGATCAAGGTTTTCGAAGTTCTCTACGAGCCACGCCCCATCGAAACGACCGGCGCCGATATCGCTCGTCAGCGCGGTGAGCCAGCTCCCGCCGAGCAGGCCGCCGGCATAGCGCATCGGATTGTCGCCCGCCCAGTAGGACAACGGCGTGCCGGCCACGATCAACGGCCCGAACAGCTCCGGCCAGACCGCCGCCGCCATCAGCAATTGCCAGCCCGCCTGGCAATTTCCGATCACCGCCGGCTTGCCCTCGCTTCCGGGATGCAACCCGGCGACCCGCTCGACGAAGGCCGCGAAGGTGCGCATGACATCCTCGATGGTCTGACCGGGAACTGGATCGGGCAGGAAGCCCACGAAGTAGCACGGATGACCTGCCTTGATCGCGGCGCCGATCTCGCTGTCGGGCTTAAAACCGCCGATGCCGGGCCCATGTCCAGCGCGGGGGTCGATGACGACGAACGGGCGCCGCGTCTCGTCGGCCGCCTGGCCGGCGGGCGGTATGATCCGCACGAGCGCATAGTTTGTCGGTCGCGGCAGGTCCGCCCCCGACATGACGAATTCGAAGGGGAAGTTGAGGACGCCGGGACTGCCTTCGCGCAGCTTGTCGCGATACTGGTCGCCCACCTGTCTCTCAATATCCGCATACAGGATCGCGCGCTGCCATGCATCGATCCCATAGGCATAGGCCGCTTGCAGCAGCGCCAAAGGACCGCCATGCAAATTCGACCATTGCGTTTTTGAGGTTGTCGGCTCGGACATGGGTTCCCTCCGATGCATCGCCATTTGACAAGGACAGGACGAAGGCTCGCGCCTTAGCCTGACGGTTCAGTTCGCCTCCAGCGCCAGAGCCACGCCCTGTCCGCCCCCGATGCACAGCGTCGCCAGACCTTTCCGCGCGCCACGTCGCTGCATCTCATGAATGAGCGTCACAAGGATGCGCGCGCCCGAGGCGCCGATGGGATGCCCGAGCGCGATCGAGCCGCCGTTGACGTTGACCTTCGAAGTATCCCAGCCGAGCTCCTTGTTCACAGCCAGCGCCTGCGCCGCGAAAGCCTCGTTGGCCTCGATGAGATCGAGATCGTCGATGGTCCAGCCGGCCCGCTTGAGCGTGCGCTGCGTGGCGCTGACCGGGCCGATACCCATGATGGCGGGATCGACGCCGGCGCTGGAATATCCTCTGATCCAACCCAGCACGGGCAGCCCGAGGGTCTTCGCCTTGGCGGCGCTTGCGAGAACGAGCAGGGCGGCGCCATCGTTGATCGTCGAGGCATTACCGGCGGTGACCGTGCCGTCCTTCTTGAAGGCCGGCTTGAGTTTCGCAAGCCCTTCGGCTGTCGTGTCCGCGCGTGGCTGCTCATCGGTGTCGAATACCACCGGATCCCCTTTGCGCTGCGGAATTTTAATCGGGAAGATTTCATTCTTGAAGTGGCCAGTCGCGATCGCTTCGGTGGCCTTGCCCTGTGATGCGGCAGCGAAGGCATCCTGGTCTTCACGGGTAATCGAATAGCGTTCCGCGAGGTTCTCGGCCGTGATGCCCATATGATAGTCGTTAAAGGCGTCCCAGAGACCATCGCGGATCAGGCTGTCCTCGACCTGTGCGTGGCCGAGCCGAAGCCCCGTGCGTGCCTTGGGCAGCAAATAGGGAGCAAGCGACATGTTCTCTTGGCCGCCGGCCAGGACAAGATTAGCGTCTCCGGCGCGGATCGACTGAGCCGCGAGATGGACCGCCTTGAGGCCGGAACCGCAGACCTTGTTCAGGGTGAGCGCTGGCACGGCATGGGGGAGGCCAGCGCTGACGGTCGCCTGACGCGCAGGATTCTGCCCGCTTCCGGCCGAGACGACCTGTCCGAGAATGACCTCATCGATTTCTTCCGAGGCAATTCCGGTCTGCTCGAGAACGCTGCGGATCAGTGCGGCACCCAGATCCGAAGCCGGAAGGATGGAAAGGCTGCCCTGAAAGGCACCAATGGCCGTTCGTGTAGCTGCCAAAACGGCGACATCTTTGCTCATTTTCAACTCAACTCCTTGAAAGTCGGCGGTGTACACGGGACGACGCGAGACCTATGCCCCGTGGGTGCCGGCGCGGCGTCAGTACATGTGCTGACCGCCGTTCATTGAAAGATTGCTGCCGGTCATGTAGGCTGCCGTGTCACTGGCGACGAAGGCGACGAGCGCCGCGATTTCGTCGGGTTCACCGAGGCGCCCGACCGGGATGGCGCCGACGATCTTGGCGAGCACATCCTCGGGGACCGCTGTCACCATCTTGGTGGCGAGATAGCCGGGCGAGACCGTGTTGACGGTAATTCCCTTCCTGGCAACTTCCTGAGCCAACGCCTTGGTGAAGCCATGCATACCTGCCTTCGCGGCAGAGTAGTTAGTTTGCCCGAACTGGCCTTTGCTCCCGTTGATCGACGAGATATTGATGATCCGCCCCCAGCCGCGTTCGAGCATACCGTCGATGAGCGGCTTGGTAACATTGAACACGGAGTCGAGATTGACCCGCAGGACCGCGTCCCAGTTTTCCTTCTCGAGCTTGCGGAACGTGGCGTCGCGGGTGATGCCCGCGTTGTTGACGAGAATGTCGACCTGATGGCCGTCGGCGCTGATGCGCTCGGCCATGCGCAGGCATGACTTGAAATCGGCGACATTCACGTCGTAGGAAATGAAACTGTAGCCTTTGGCTTTCTCGGCGGAGAGCCATTCGCGTGCGGAATCCTCGGCGCGTGCATGGGTCACGAGCACCTTGTGGCCTGCGTCGTGTAGAGCCCGGGCGATTGCCTCGCCCAGGCCTCCCATGCCGCCGGTCACCAAAGCAGTCCTTGGTTCAGTCGACATCGTTCACGCGCCACCGGATTTGTCAGAAGTCTTCACGCCCGGAACAGGCCAGAGGTTGGCCCACTGCTTGAAGATGTCCCGCATCGGTTGCGCCGAACCCACGCCGCCCACAGTCTCGCTGACAGCTTTTTGCCAGGTTTCGATCGCCTCCTGGAGGCCACTGGTGAACGCCGCCTGATTGCTGATCGCGACTTGGGTAAGCTCCTGCGTATCTCCGACACGCTGCTGCAACTGCCGCCAGAACGATTCGCCTGGCAGTGTCGCGAGGCTTTGCCAGTTCTCGGCTTTGCGAAGGCCTTCGATCTCGGCCTTGACCTCGGCGATGCCTTCGGCGCTTGCCTGGCAAGCAACATCGACCCACCGCTTGCCGCCCTCCTGGAGGAGGCGGTTGATCTGAATCTGCAATTCAAGGTTGGCTTTGTGCAGGTTAAGGGGCACAACGTCGACACTCATAGCAATCTTCCTTCGTTTTGGATTTGCCCGGGGGCGGGATTTTAGACCATCGCTTCAATGGCCCGGCGGAGTCGCTTGCATCGCGCATCGGCGCAGCCGAGAAAAGAACGCTGCGGCAAGGCATATGAGACGAGTTGTCGCGTGATCTTTCGGTTGGACCTGAATTTGGTTCCTGGCAAACCTGCTTCTCGCGGAGATTGTGACAGAGATCAGCGGTTAGCGTGTACCAGTCCGGATCAGGGGATGCCCACAAGCTCCTCCAAACGGTCCAGAAACAGACCTAAGTCTACAGCGCCGGCGGTCTCGAACCGGCAACAGAAGTTCTATGTTTGTTTTAGACTATAAGATTTGTATTATTCGCCGTATTGCGGGTATTGCTCTAAAATTCATCGCTTTGACGCTCATGTATGACTCCAGAATCTAGGGTATTTCTAGAATATACTTTCGATAAACTAGAGATAGTTCTTTAACATCAACCGTTGACGACTCAATCATCAGCTGATGACAGTAGGCGAACCATATGTAAATCTTGTTCGGCTTGTCAATAGCGTTAAAAACAATGACCGCTTGCGCATCGGGTGCCGTCGACCCGGGATCGCGGCGGACCAACGAACATTTCCGCGGAGTTGACCGCGTAATCCATCGACCCGTTACGTTTGACGCTAGCTACGACCTTCTACGAGCTTGATCGCGGCAAGGTGGTTTTGTGCGTGCCTGTTGTGCTTGGTTGCGATCGTCCAAAACTTTTGATGCGATTGGAAAAGCGCTCGACGAGATCTCGCTGGCGGTAGCGCGTTGCGGAGAGGCATAGGTGACCTTGCTGTTTGCCTTGAGGGGAAGAGGAAATCAGCAGGGGACATTCAGATCGTCAGAATTGTGGAAACTGAAGACGTCCGTCGGCTTAAAGCACCGTAGTTTCAGCGGCCGTGCAGCGGTTTATCGCGTGTTATCGATGCTCTGCGGCAATGGGTCTCCGGTTATGTCTCAGACTGGCGGGGACCTCTGTTCATCAGCGCCGCTGCCGCGATGATTTCCAGCCTCTTTCTGGCGACTGGGAGGGTTGCACTCAGGGAATGAAACCTGACGGGCGTTCGGTGCGAAGGAAGGACCGACTAACCGCCCCCAAATATCCGATGCTGTTGATTTCGACTCCGGAGCGCGAGGCCAATATCAGGCGACATGCCCACAGCTCAGCTATCGTCATCAGCCGTTGACCGTCGAGTATTAGAGCTATACCGTGCGGTCGGTCGTTCACTTGCGGATTGTATCGCCAGTGATGTTTGCGCAGATCGTTTCCAGTTCTCGCGCTTAGCAATGTGGATGTAACAAGGAACATTATGTCGCTTGACAACAGAAACTTATCGCTAATTGATCGCTACTGGCGTGCGGCCAATTATTTATCCGTTGGCCAGATTTATCTGATGGACAATCCGTTGCTCCGCGAACCGCTGAAACCGGAGCATGTCAAGCCGCGCCTCCTTGGACATTGGGGGACGACTCCCGGGCTCAACTTCATCTATGCGCACTTGAATCGGATCATAACAGAGCGCGACGCGGACATCCTTTATGTCTGCGGGCCTGGGCACGGCGGCCCTGGCATGGTTGCGAACACCTGGCTGGAAGGCGTCTATTCCGAAACCTATCCCGAGATCGGTGATGACGAATCGGGAATGAGACGGCTGTTCAAGCAGTTCTCGTTCCCGGGCGGCGTTCCAAGCCACGTTGCGCCAGAGACGCCAGGCTCGATCCATGAAGGCGGAGAGCTGGGCTATGCCCTTGTTCATGCCTATGGAGCTGCGCTCGACAATCCCGATCTGATTGTAGCCTGTGTGGTGGGCGACGGCGAGGCGGAAACTGGCCCGCTCGCGACCGCATGGCATTCCAACAAGTTCGTTAATCCAGCCCGCGACGGCGCGGTTCTGCCGATCCTGCATCTCAACGGCTACAAGATCGCCAACCCAACCGTTCTTGCGCGGCTTTCCGACGACGAGTTGAAGCATCTTTTCATCGGCTACGGCTATGAGCCGTTCTTTGTCGAGGGTAGCGAGCCCGCTGAAATGCATCAGCAGATGGCCGGAGTGCTCGATACCGTCTTTGACCGGCTCGCAGCAATCCGAGGGAACGCGTCCTCAGCATCGATGCGCCCGCAGTGGCCTATGATCATTCTGCGCAGCCCCAAGGGCTGGACAGGACCTAAGGTCGTGGACGGCAAGATGGTGGAGAACCACTGGCGCTCTCATCAGGTGCCGGTCGCGAATTGCCGCGAGGACGAAGGACACCGTGCTATCCTCGAGGGGTGGCTGCGGAGCTACGGCCCGGAGGACTTGTTCGATGAAAGGGGCGCACTGAAGGCAGAGCTCAAGGCCCTGGCACCGAAGGGTCCGCGGCGCATGGGCGCCAATCCGCATGCCAACGGCGGCCTTCTGCGCAAGGAACTGCGTACACCCAACTTCCGCAGCTATGCCGTGGAGGTCGGCCGGCCCGGCGCGACGGAAGCGCAGGCGACGAAAGTTCTCGGCGACTATCTGCGCGACGTCCTACGGCTCAACGATGACGAGCGGAACTTCCGTGTGTTCGGGCCGGACGAGACGGCTTCCAACCGGCTCGGCAGCGTGTTCGAGGCGACGGACCGGGTCTGGATGGCCGAAACACTCGAAACTGACGATCATCTGTCGCCCGACGGGCGCGTTATGGAAGTGCTGTCCGAGCATTTGTGCCAGGGATGGCTTGAAGGCTACCTGCTCACTGGCCGTCACGGGTTCTTCTCTTGCTACGAGGCGTTCATCCACATTGTGGACTCCATGTTCAACCAGCACGCCAAATGGCTGAAGGTTTCGCGGGAATTGGAATGGCGCAAGCCGATCTCCTCGCTGAACTACCTTCTGACTTCTCATGTCTGGCGGCAGGATCATAACGGGTTCAGTCATCAGGATCCCGGCTTCATCGATCTCGTCGCAAACAAAAGCGCCGACATCGTCCGCGTCTATCTGCCCCCGGATGCGAATACCCTGTTGTGGGTCGGCGATCATTGCCTCAAGACGTGGGATCGGGTGAATGTCATTGTCGCCGGCAAACAGCCCGCGCCTCAATGGTTGACCATGGCGGAGGCCGAGCAGCACTGCGAGGCGGGCCTTGGCATCTGGGACTGGGCTGGAACCGAGGACGGATTAGAGCCAGACATCGTGATGGCCTGCGCCGGCGACGTGCCGACCATGGAAACGCTCGCCGCTGTCGACCTCTTGCGGCAGGCTCTGCCACATCTGCGAATCCGAGTCGTGAACGTCGTGGACCTGATGGCGCTGCAATCGCCGCAACACCACCCGCATGGTATTTCTAACGAGAAGTTCGACAGCATCTTCACACGCGACCGACCGGTGGTCTTTGCGTATCACGGTTATCCCTACCTGATCCATCGCCTTGTCTACAAACGCGCCAACCATCCAAATTTCCATGTGCGCGGCTTTATCGAAGAGGGGACCACCACGACGCCCTTTGACATGGCCGTTTTGAACGAACTGGACCGCTTTCATCTGGCGATCGAGGCAATCGATCGGCTCCCTGTCCTGAAGGACAAAGGTGCGAAGATTGCCGCAGAGTTCCGCGATAAACTCGCGCTTCACAAGGCCTACGTCTACGAACATGGTGAGGATATGCCAGAAATTCAAAACTGGAAGTGGCCTGACTCTCAGCCCTGATGGCACCCATCTGTCGTAACGATGGTTCTGCCAGTTAAGATGGCTTTTTAACTTCTCCTGGGCGGGTCTGGTTGCGCTTGGTCCACTGCCACCGCCCAGGCTGTTTTGACGCGGACGCAGACCATACACAGGTCGCAGGACAGGATTGTGGAATGAAGGGCGAAGAAAGCCGTCGTGAATTGGTGTCAGCGACGCCGGACGACTATTCGCTACGCGCCACGGAGGAAGTCGTAAATCATTTCGCCAGCGACTCTCAGCGCGGTCTGACTTCCACGGAAGCGGCAAAGCGACTTTTAGAATATGGCGGGAACGAACTGCGGGCAGTAGCGCCGATCCCCCTTTGGCGGCGCTTGCTCTCGCAATTTCAGGATCCGCTCGTCCATCTGTTGCTTGGCGCGATTGTCATTGCCCTGATTGCTTGGGTTATCGATGGCCGAGAAGGATGGCCCATCGATGCGATCGTTATCCTTATGGTGGTCCTGGCGAATGCCACCATTGGCTTCGTGCAGGAAGCCAGAGCCGCCGACGCCGTTGCCGCGCTCGCGCGGATGACCGCCGCCAGTTCCTCGGTTTTGAGAGACGGCGAACGAACGCGCATTCCAAGCGGAGAACTCGTGCCTGGCGACATCCTTCTGCTCGAGGAGGGCGACGCAGTTGGCGCCGACGGAAGGTTGATTAGCACCGCAAACCTTCGCGTACAGGAAGCTTCGCTGACTGGGGAAAGCGAAGCCGTTCTCAAGGATGCGGCCGTTCTACAGAGCCCTTCGCCTCTGGCGGAGCGGTTCGGCATGGTCTTCAGAGGCACCGCGGTGGTCCAGGGAACCGGCCGTGCTGTCGTCACCGGAACGGGAATGCGGACGGAAATCGGTGCCATTGCGCATATGCTCGATGCCAGCAAGGAAGACGCGACCCCCCTGCAGAAAGAGGTTGAGCGTGTAGGTCGCGCGCTTGGGACTGCCGTTGTCGCCATCGCTGTCATCGTGGTGGCAACAGTGCTGCTGTTATCCGACATCGATGGTCCGTCAGATGTTATTTCGGTGTTACTGATGGGTGTGTCGCTGGCCGTCGCGGCCGTCCCGGAGGGCCTCCCCGCCATTCTGTCTCTGGTTCTGGCGATCGGCGTCCAGCGCATGGCAAAGCGCAACGCCGTGGTCAAGACGTTGTCATCGGTCGAGACGCTCGGCTCGGCCTCGGTCATCTGCTCGGACAAGACCGGAACGCTGACACGGTCCGAGATGACCATCGAGCGCATTATGACGGCATCCGGCAACAGCCGTTTCACCGGCGTAGGATATGTGCCGATTGGCAAGCTGGAGGTCGAGAGCGGTGAAGGCGGCCCCCAGGGTCCCGCACGCGCTGAGCAGATCGTCGTTCTCAGCGGTGGCAGCATGGCCGGCAATGCCGCGCTGCGTCAGACGGAGAACGGAGTGTGGGAAATTCAGGGCGACCCGACCGAAGCCGCTTTCCTGGTTGGCGAGCGAAAGCTCGGGATCGACGACCGCCGTAAGCAACGCTTCGAACGCGTTGCCGAGATTCCATTCACCTCGGATCGCAAGATGATGTCGACCATAGAGCTCGACCATGAGCATGGCGGCCAGCGGATCGTGGTGACCAAAGGAGCGCCCGATGTTTTGATGACGCATTGCACGTCTATACGCGTCGGCATGGATGTCGTCCCGTTCGATGCCGGGCAGCGGGCGCGGGCCATTGCCGATGTCGAACGGCTGTCCGACGAAGCCCTGCGCACCTTGGCGGTCGCCTATCGCCCGCTCATGGACGTCGATGAGTTGGAAGAGGGCGAGGGGCTCGAACGTGACCTGATCTTCGCGGGCACTGTCGGGATCATCGACCCGCCGCGGAAAGAAGCAGCGGTCGCCATTTCGGAAGCCCGGCGAGCCGGAATACGCGTGATCATGATCACCGGCGACCATCCGCGCACCGCATCGCGCATTGCCGCCCAGCTGGGGATCGTCGATGACGGCGCGCGGGCGCTGACGGGTGCCGAACTCGATGCTATGGACGAGACCACATTTGCGGCCGCGATCCGTACGGTTTCGGTCTATGCCCGCGTGGCGCCGGTGCACAAGCTGCGTATCGTCGATGCTCTACAGGCTGATGGCAATGTAGTTGCAATGACGGGCGATGGTGTTAACGACGCGCCAGCCTTGAAGGCGGCCGATATCGGCATCGCCATGGGGATCAACGGGACCGAAGTTACCAAGGAGGCGGCCAGGATGATCCTGGCCGACGACAATTTTGCCACGATCGTCGACGCTGTGAGGGAAGGCCGCGCGATCTTCGAAAATATACGCAAGTTCCTACGGTACCTGCTGTCTTCCAACATAGGCGAGGTATTGACCGTCTTTCTCGGCGTCATCGGCGCGGGCGTTATTGGATTAGACGGCGCCGGCAGCGGGGAACTCGTGCTGCCGTTGCTGGCAACGCAGATTCTCTGGATCAATCTGATCACCGACTCCGGCCCTGCTCTTGCCATGGGCATCGATCCGCAAACTGACGACGCGATGGCGCGACCGCCACGCAAGTCCGACGAACATGCGATCGACGCGCGGATGTGGAGGAGTGTCGCCGAGATCGGCCTCGTAATGGCCCTGGCAACGCTTCTAACCATGGATATCCATCTGCCCGGGGGGCTGATCGAAGGTACGCAAAGCTTGGAGCAGGCGCGCACTGCGGGTTTCACGGCGCTTGTTTTCGCCCAGCTGTTCAACTGCTTCAATGCACGATCCGAAACAAGGAGCGCGTTCAGCCATCTGTTCACGAACAAATGGCTTTGGGCGGCGGTGGGCTTCTCGGTTATCCTTCAGATCACCGTCGTCAACTTGAGCATTTTGAACACTGCTTTCGGAACTCTGCCGCTGTCTCTGGACCAGTGGTTGCTCTGTATTGCGATGAGCAGCAGCGTCCTGTGGTTCAGCGAAATTCGCAAGTGGATCGGCCGGCGTTACAACGAGTCTCCGCCGAATGTCGTTGCCGCGTAAAGAACAGGCGGGGCGTTACGCGTGTCATGTTTTCAGTTCTGAGCATGCCTGGGAACAATCATGATATCGCATTGAACTTCATGGGGATTGTGACCTGCCACGCTGTCGACAAACAAGTTCATGATCTGATGCCTTCCTTCCGTGCCGGCGATCACCAGATCAATGTCGTTGTCATCGACATAGGCGGCCAGCTGCTGTACAGGATCGCCTTCCAACGTGACGATCTGAATCTCGCGAGCTCCACCGTGTTGTGTGAAGTCATCCGATAAGCTTCGGACTTGCTTGACGGCCTCCTTCGAGATCTGCCGGCTGTAGGCCTCCTTGTCATCGACCCAGTTTTTGTACGTCGGCTCTATCGCATGGAAAAGCACGAGGCTTTCGGGTCGAAAAAACCTTACAGCGGTCGCGAGCACGCCCGATGCCGCGGGCGACAGGTCGATCGCGACAACAATCCGGTCGCGCGTGTCGCCCGGTTTCTTTTTCACCACGAGCACGGGCAGCCCGCTCTCCCGCAGGAGAGATGTCGTCGTGCTCCCAAGCAAGGATCGGCCGTCGAATTCGTTTCGCGATATTCCCGTGACAATCAGATCGGTCTTATCCTGCAAAGCGATCTCGCGGATCTCAACGTGTGGACGACCTCGTCTCACGACGACAGTACTACTGAGCCCCTCAATGGCCGAAAGCTCATCACGCAAGAGCATGGCGCTGTGCGAAACGGCGCGTGGAAGGGACTGCGTTTCCGGCTGTTCGAAAGGGGCATCGTCGTCCTCGATAACGTGGATAACAGTCAGCCGGGCATGCCACTGAAGAGCCAACTGAATGGTGCGGACCTTTGCCCGATCGCAGCGCGCCGAGAAATCCGTTGCGAAAAGTATATGTCTCGGGGGGCTGTTCTCCATGCCGTCCTCACCTTCAGTTCGGAGCGCTCGGTTGTCAGCTATCGATGGGAGGGGCACCCGTAGGCATGCCCTGTTCGGCAGAACGAATGTGCGAAGGCCGAAATATGATGTCCGGCCTGTTTTCGATGGAAACGAATCCTTCCGAGGCGTGAAGCCATTCCTGTATCATGAGTTCCACGACTTCCTCGCGCGTGAGTGCAAGCAAATCCGCTACAGCATCCACAGCCCTGGCAAGCTCATGATCAAAGGTGACTTCGCCGGTATTCCAGGCATGAGCGGCGGCAATGAATAAGGCTTCCCTTATTTCCCGCGGCACCACCAGTGCAGCCGCCTCGTCCAGACCGATTGCCGTTTCTCCAAGATTTGACACGAACGCTCCTCGATGGCCAACACGGACCGATTTCCCCGATTTTATGCGTCAGAGCTCCTGAGCGGCAAAAAAGGAGGGCGACACCGCCGACGCCGGGCTTTCAGGGGTCTTCCCCGGCAACTGATTGGACACTTGTTTCAAGCCGTCCGTTATAACTTAACCAACGTGCCCTGGCGCCCTTCAAGGATCGCACGGGCCTCTTCAAGTCGGCCTATGCCCGCAAGTCCGCCGGTGTTTGCAAAGTCGCACGCCGCCTCCACTTTCGGCCGCATGGATCCGGCAGGAAAAGCACGGCTATCTAATTCCGCTGGCGCTATTTTCCTGATTGGCCGCGAGTCCGGTGTGCCCCAGCCTTGGTAGACGGCATCCACGTCGGTGAGCATCAGGAAGGCGTCAGCGTCGAGCGCCTTGGCAAGCAACCCGGCTGCCCTGTCCTTGTCGATAACTGCCTCAAGGCCATGAAGCGTGCCGTTTGCATCCCGGGCTACCGGGATGCCACCGCCTCCCGCGCAGATGACCGTCACGCCGGCCTCCACTAGGAGCCGGATCGTCTCGATCTGGGTGATGCGCGCGGGGAGCGGAGAGGGGACGACCCGGCGCCATCGGTCGTCCGCTTCCTCCACCATCGGCCAGCCATGGGCCTCATTCGCCTTCGCTGCCTCGTTTCGTGTATAGACCGGCCCAATCGGCTTTTCCGGCCGCGCGAAGGCGGGATCGTCTCGTTCCACCTCGATCTGGGTCAGCAACGTTGCGATTTTGGATCCTACCGCCATCGCATTGGTCAGTTCCTGTTCGACGAGATAACCGATCATGCCGACGCTCTCCGCCCCGAGGATATCGAGCGGATAGGGATCGACATCCGTGTAAGCGGCCGCCTGGAGCGCCAAAAGCCCGACCTGTGGTCCGTTTCCGTGCGCAACGACGATCTCGTGGTCGCGCGCCAGGTCGGCCAGCGCGATGGCCGCCTTACGCACATTCATGCGCTGCACGTCGGCCGTCATCGGCTCGCCGCGCTTGAGCAGCGCGTTGCCTCCCAGTGCCACCACCACCCGCATGTCACGATCCCAGCGTTGCGACCAGCAGAGCCTTGATCGTGTGCATGCGGTTTTCGGCCTGATCGAAGACGATGGAGGCTTCGGATTCGAAGACCTCTTCCGTCACTTCCATGCTGTCGACGCCGTATTGCTGGAAGATTTTCTCGCCGACCTCGGTCTCGCGGTTGTGGAACGCGGGCAGGCAGTGCATGAATTTTGCGTGCGGATTGCCTGTTGCAGTCATGATATCAGCGGTGACGCGATAAGGTGTGAGGAGTTCGATGCGCTCTTTCCAGACCGAATCCGGCTCCCCCATCGACACCCAGACATCGGTGTAGACGAAATCGCAGCCGTTGACGGCCTCGTAAGGATCTTCGGTCAGGGTGATCTTCGCACCGGTCCTGGCTGCGATCTCCTGGCACTGTCGGACCAGATCGGCCTCGGGCCAGCAGGCCTTCGGCGCGCCGAGGCGCACATCCATGCCAATCTGCGCGGCGCCGGCAAGGAGCGAGTTACCCATGTTGTTTCCGGCGTCACCGAGGAAGGCGAAGGTGACCTGCGACAGGTGCTTGCGTGTGTATTCCCGCATGGTCAGGAAATCGGCCAGGATCTGGGTCGGATGGAATTCGTCGGTCAGCCCGTTGTAGACCGGAACGCCAGCGAATGCTGCCAGTGTCTCGGCCTGCTCCTGCCCGAAGCCGCGATACTCGATGCCGTCATACATTCTTCCGAGCACGCGCGCGGTATCCTTCATCGATTCCTTCTTGCCGATCTGGGTGCCGGTCGGGCCAAGGTAGGTGACGTGCGCGCCCTGGTCGTAAGCGGCGACCTCGAAGCCAGTGCGGGTACGTGTCGAATCCTTCTCGAAGATCAGCGCGATGTTCTTGCCTTTCAGGCGCGGCTCCTCGTAGCCGCCATATTTTGCCTGTTTGAGCGATGCTGACAGCTTGAGCAGAAAGCGGATTTCGTCGGGCGTGAAATCCAGTAGCTTCAGGACGCTGCGACCTTTCAGGTTCACGGGCATGACAGGCTCCTTTAAACGGGATCTCGAACAAGCGGGCAGGTCATGCAATGACCGCCACCACGACCGCGTCCGAGCTCGGCGCCGGGCACGGTGATGACCTCTACGCCTGCCTTGCGCAGTTGGGTGTTGGTGTAGGTGTTACGGTCGTAAGCGACGACGACGCCAGGCTCGAGCGCCACAACGTTGTTACCGTCATCCCACTGCTCGCGCTCGGCGACATACGCGTCTCCGCCCGTCTCAACGACACGCAACTGTTTCAAACCCAGCACTTCGGCAGCGACGTCCACGAGCGGGTGCTCCTCCTTGCGGACATCGATTGCGCCTTCCCTCTCACCTGGGCGAATGGAATAAGGTTCGATCTTGTGGGCCACATCGGCGAAAAGTGTCACGAGATCGCGATCGCAGAAGCTGAAGACAGTATCGAGATGCATCGAGGCTCGCTCGATCGGTAGCTTGCAGGCGATCACTCTTTGCGCTCCGCCCTTCGCGAACAGGGACCGTGCGAGTTGACCGACAGCCTGTGGCGTCGTCCGCTCTCCCATACCGACGAGAACTGTCTCGTTGCCGATCGGCATGACATCGCCGCCCTCCAGCGTGGCGAGGCCGTGGTCCTTGTCAGGATCTCCCCACCAGACCGGAAAACCGGCATCGGCGAAATCGGGATGGAATCTGTAGATGGCAGCGATGTTGACGGTTTCGAGCTTTCGTGCATTCCATCGCATCGGATTGAGCGTGACGCCGCCATAAATCCAGCAGGTGGTGTCGCGTGTGAACAGGTGGTTAGGCAGTGGCGGCAGAGTAAAGTCTTCTGGACGCAACGTTTCCGAGAGCAAGCCGCCACTCTTGATCGGTAGCTCTGCCTTGCTCAGGCCACCCATCAGGATCAAGGAAAGCGCATCAGCTTCGATCTCCATAAGATGCGCCCTTAGGTCGTCTGCGAAACCAACTCCAACGGTATCGTCGGTAACGCGACGTTCGAGAAGCCATTGGCGCGCCTCGGGGATTTGTAGTGTCTCAGCAAGCATCTCCCGCAGAAATACTACCTCAACGCCGCGATGGCGCATGGCGTCCACAAAGGTCAGGTGCTCAACGCGAGCCTGCTTGACCCAGATGACGTCGTCAAAGAGCAGTTCATGGCAGTTGGAAGGGGTCAGGCGAGCGAGCGCAGCGCCGGGGCGATGGACGAGAACACGACGAAGCTTTCCGACTTCCGAGTGAACGCCATAGGTGGGAGCCATTGAAAATCTCCTTTAGGCAATGACGGTGGCGACGCTCAGGCTCGCCATGATAATGATGGTGAGGATCACGAGGAGCGGCCACATGAAGCGCAGCCACCGTTCGTAGGGTACGCGACCGATCGCCAGCGCTCCCATGACGACGGCGAAGGTCGGATTGACGAGATTCACGATGCCGTTGGCCGACTGGTAGGCGGTAACGACGTGGTCGCGGCCGACGCCGGCGAAATCGGCGACCGGTGCCATTATCGGCATAGTCAGAACCGCGAGCCCCGATGATGAAGGCACGAAAAATGACATCAGCACCTGAAGCCAGTACATCACGTTGATAAAGGCGACCTTGCCGAGGCCTGCAACCGAACCTTCGGCCCAATGCAGTATGGTGTCGGTAATCTTGCCCGCATCCATGATGACAACGATGCCGCGCGCCAGACCGATGATCAGGGCAACACCTAGAAGATCGCGGGCACCATTGACGAAGGCATCCGTAAAATTCTTCTCGCCGGTCCGGGCTATGAAGCCGACCACAATAGCGGATGCTAGGAACAGGCCACTCATTTCGCCCATCCACCAGCCGCCCTTCAGCACGCCCCAGACCATTACGGCAAACGTGAGAGCAAAGACCGCCAGCACGAGCTTGTGGGTCGTGGTAAATTCGGCTCCATCATGGTGCGCGCTGAGGAAATGCTTCTCGTTGTCTGCCTTCATGTCGTAGACAAGTGACCTGGTGGGGTCGAGCCTCACCCTCTCGGCATAGCGCATCACGTACGCGACGCAGGCGAGCCATGTCAGGCCAAGGATGACGAGCCGCAACACGAGCCCTTGCGTGAACGGCACGCCCGCGGCATCCGAAGCGATAACAGTGGCGAACGCATTGACGGTGGAACCGAGAACTCCAACGCCCGCGCCAAGCAGGATGATGGCAACAGCGGTTACCGCGTCATAGCGCGCCGCGATCATGATCGGGATGAGAAGCATATAGAAGGCCAGCGTTTCCTCGGCCATGCCGTAGGTCGTGCCGCCGAAGGCGAACAATGCCATGAGGAATGGGATCATCCATTTCTCATGGCCGTTCAGGCTACTCATGGCCCGCTCGATGCCTGCATTGATCGCGCCTGTGGCGGTCACGACACCGATAAACCCGCCGATCACCAGGACGAAGAGAGCGACGTCGATCGCGTTTGCGGTGCCGGCTGCGGGATCGTAGAAACCGCGTATCGGCGCCATGATGATGTCGAATATCCCCTGCGGCGCCGGCTCAGCGACCGCATAGGTCCCCGCGACCGGCACTTGCTTGTTCAAGGCAACATTCTGAACACGGTCGTACTGCCCGGCCGGTATGATCCATGTGAATGCGGCGACCAGAACGATCAAGCCAAAGAGGATGGTGAATGCGGTTGGGAACTGAAAACGACGTTCCTCCGGTGCTTCAGAAACAGTGCTCATACCCCCTCCCAGGAAATAGTTGACAAGCTAAGCTGGCGTCTGAGCGCAAGCGAATGCCTCGGAACAGAGAAAGGCTTCTCCATCCGGCCAAAGTGACGATTGCTTATTTTCTAGGCCAGGGAATTGATCTGAGTCAACGGATGATGACTATATGAATTTCATGCTATGGCACTTTCCCGAAGGCTGATCCCTGGGCAGTAGTGTTCAACCAAAGCATCGATCAACGATCTCGCTCTGCCTTGTCTGGTTGCTGACCGAATTCTGAGAAAAGCCGCGCGTCGCTATCCGGCGTGGTCAGGGGAGGATACCGGATTCAAAGCATGAATATCGGTCGACGTCAGTTTGTGCGAAATCCTATCAAGTCGGTTTACCGGAGAAGCTCGCACCCGGTATGCCCTCAATGACACATTTCACGGCCCGGAGTTGAAGATCTGTCAAATGTGCTCCGGTGACCGCGACCGTCCCGCCGTGCACGTCGATCTTCAGCCTTTCCGGATCAAAGCCAAGGTCGTTGCGAAGGCGTGCTGATGCCGCAAGCCTGATCCCTTCATCCCCCCGCGCAATCTGTTCGAAGCAGGAAAAAGAGGTCGACTTCAAGAGGTCGCGGCGACTGACAATCCCGATGACGCTGCGGTCGGACGTCACTGGAATCCGCTTGATATTGCGGTTCAGCATCGTCTCGGCCACCGTCGCCAGGGAGGTGGTAGCAGCTACTGTCACAACCTCCGGGGACATGACGTCACCAACGCGCCAGCTGTTGCAATGAATGTAATTCTTGAGATCGTTCTCATCGGTCATGGGATGGTCCTGCCGATCGAGCAAAGACCTTCCGATTTCCTTGCGAGACATCAGATCGCCTTCCGTAATGATCCCGACGAGCTTTCCGTCGCTATCCGTTACCGGCAGACCGCTGACGCCACGCTCCAGCATCACTGAAACAGCGTGGCGCACATGAGCATCCACACTGATCGTGGCAACGTCCCGCGTCATGATGTCGGATGTAATCATGTTTATCCCCTTTTAAGAAACCGCAGCGCCAAACTGATCAGGCTGCCTTGCCTGTCATGTCGAGAACCACACGGCCGTCGACGCGGCCAGCTTTCAGCTCTTGAAATATCCGGTTGATGTCCTCAAGCGGCGCCGGCGTGACCTGAGCCTTGACTTTGCCTTCCGTAAAAAAGGCGATGGCCTCGTCAAGATCCCGGCGCGTGCCGACGATTGAGCCCCGCACGGTTATGCGCTTCAGGACGACATCGAAAATAGGCGTCGCGAATTCGCCTGGCGGCAATCCGACCAAAGCAACGGTGCCTTTTCGTCGAACGAGCTGGAGCGCCTGCGAGAACGCCGGAGGCGATACCGCGGTGACGAGCACTCCGTGTGCTCCGCCGCCTGTTGCTTCGAGGGCCTCGGCGATGGCGTCCGGGGACCGCGCGTCAAGCGCCAGATCGGCTCCGGTTCTTCTGGCCAATGTGAGCTTCTCAGACGCCAAATCCAGTGCAACGACCTTCAGTCCCATTGCTTTGGCGTATTGGATGGCTACCTGGCCCAGGCCGCCGATGCCGGAGATTGCGACCCATTGCCCGGGTCGCGCTTCGGTTTCCTTGAGCCCTTTGTAAGTCGTGACCCCGGCGCAGAGAATAGGCGCGACCGCCGCGAAATCAACGTCGTCAGGCAGTCTTGCGGCGAATGCAGCATTGGCAATCGCGTATTCCGCGAAGCCTCCATCGCAGCTGTAGCCCGTATTGTGTTGATGCTTGCAAAGCGTCTCCCAGCCGGTTTCGCAATGTTCGCACCGCATGCAGGCGTCATGGAGCCATGCGATGCCGACGGCATCGCCGATTACAAAGTCCGTGACACCTGGACCGAGTGCCGCGACGGTGCCTGCTACCTCATGGCCGGGAATGAAGGGCAGGGATGGCTTGACCGGCCAGTCGCCGGAGGCGGCATGCAGATCGGTGTGGCACACGCCACAGGCGGCCACTTTCACCAGCAGTTCGCCCGGGCCGGGTACGGGTATCGGAACGTTTTCGATCAACAGTGGCTTTCCGAATTCATGAACAATTGCAGCTTTCATAAGTCCTTGCATGACGACAAACCTCCCGTTCGAATAAATCGCTGCTGTATTTCGATCGATTACCTGGATAAGGCTGCGCGGATCACCGCGGCCTCACTTATTGCAAGAAGGTTCGGAAGCGGCGGAGCGCAAACACAAAGAGCGCCGCGCCGATCAGCACGAGAGCCAGCAGCTGTGGCCAGACCACATCGAGGCCCGCGCCGCGAAACAGGATCGATTGTGCAAGGATCACGAAGTGGGTGTTTGGCGCCGCGAGCATGATGTCCTGAATGATCTGCGGCATGCTTTCGCGCGGTGTGAGGCCGCCCGAAAGGACCTGAAGAGGAAGCAGGACCAGCATCAGCAGCAGGCCGAACTGCGGCATCGAGCCGGCGATGGTGGCAAGGAAAATTCCCATGCATGTGGTGGCGATGAGCTGCAACGCTGCACCCGCCAGAAAAAGGCCGACGGAACCCTGGATCGGCACCTGAAGAACCCCCTGCACGACGAACACGATCGACACGGCGCAGGCAACAAGCACGACCAGCCCCATCGACCATATTTTGCTCAGCATGATCTCTGTCGGCGTCACCGGCATCACGAGAAGATGCTCGATGGTGCCATGCTCGCGTTCACGTATGAGCGCCGCGCCCGTGAGCACGATCGAAAGCATCGTGATCGATGAGATCACATTGGAAATGGCGCCGAACCAACCCTTGTTGAGCTCCTGGTTGAAGCGAGAACGCAGAGCGAGATCCACAGGAACCTCGGTGGTTCCACGGTAGCGGTCGAGATACTCGTTGACTTCGCTGGAAACGATGGACTGGATATAGCCGCCGCCGCTGAAGGCCTGCGACATGCGGGTGGCGTCGACATTGAGCTGGATCGTCGGCGTTCGACCGGCAAGCAGATCACGCTGGAAATTCGGGGGAATGTCGAGGGCGAAGGTGTCGAGCCCCGCATCCATGCGACTGTCCATCTCATGCTGCGATATGATCTTGGGAATGGAAAAATAAGGCGGATAGAACGCGGTCAGGATCCGGGAGGAGACGGGAGACTGGTCTTCGTCCACGATAGCAATGGCTGCCTTGTTGAGCGTCTCAGGCATCGACGTCGAAGCCGTGTAGATCGACAGGGTGAAGGCATAGAGGATAAGGACGACAAGCATTGGGTCCCGGGCGAGACCGCGCAGCTCCTTGATACCGAGTTGGGCGATGTTGGCCAAGCGCATGGATCACCCCGCCTGTTTCTTGAGGAGCGCCGCGCTGCTGGCGAGAAGAACCGGGACAGCGATCAGGAGCGGGATGAAGGACGCCGCGAGATCGCTGAACTCTAGCGCTTTGGAGAACGTACCGCGTGCGATCGTGACGAAGTAGGTCGCCGGATAGATCTGTCCGATAAATGCGCCGGCCCCCTCCAGCGAGGAGACCGGATCGATCATTCCGGAATACTGGACGGCCGGAATGAGTGTGATCAACGCGGTCCCGAAGATCGCAGCAATCTGGCTGTTCATGAAGGTGGAAATGAGAAGTCCCAGCCCGGTCGCCGCCGTGACGTAGAGAAGTGCAGCACCGGTCAGCGTCAGGAAGCTGCCTGTCACCGGCACCTGGAACACGAAGATCGCGAAGGCCGTCAACATGAAGAAGTTGAGCATGGCAAGCGCGATATAGGGTAACTGCTTGCCGAGGAGGAACTCCACCCGAGTGACGGGCGTCACGTAGAAATTGATGATAGAGCCGAGTTCCTTTTCGCGCACGACGCTCAGAACGGCGAGCATGGCGGGGATCATCATCAACAGCATCGGGATGACGGCCGGCACCATGGCCTTGAGGCTCTCGACGCTCGGATTGTAGCGGTATCGAAGGGCGATCTGGAAGGTGCCGGTGGTTGCCGCGTCGCCATAGAGTTCACGTGCCTTCTGGGTGAGCCATGTCTGATGCATGCCTTGCACATAACCCCGCACAGTCTCGGCCCGCGAAGGCATTGCACCGTCGATCCAGGCGCCGATTTCGACCTTGGTGCCCCGCGCGACATCGCGCCCGAAGCCTGGCGGGATCTCCAGTGCGAGGCTGAGTTCGCCATTGCGCATGCGTCGATCGAGGTCGTTGTAATCGACGATCGGCGCCTTCTCCGTGAAATAGCGGGATCCGGCGATCTGGAGTGTGTAGTCGCGGCTGATCGTGGTGTCGTCCCGGTCGAGCACGGCAAAGGACAGGTTCTCGATATCCATGTTGATGCCGAAGCCCACGACGAACATCAAAATGACGCTGCCGAAAATGGCGAGCGTCGCGCGGATCGGATCCCGGCGCAGTTCGAGCGATTCCCGCCGCGTATAGGCGAGCATACGGCGTAGGTTGAAAGTCGAGCTGGCGGATGAAGCCGGCGGGGGCGCGGCGGCTTCATCCGCCTCTTCACGCTGCGCGATTGGGGCGGACGCTGGTGAAGTCTTGTCGCCGATAGCCTCCTCCAGATAGGAAATGAAGGCTTCCTCCAGCGTCCCAGCTGAACGCTTTTCGATGATGCCGCGTGGCGTGTCGCTGACAAGCACTTTGCCGGCATGCATGAGTGAAATCCGGTCGCAAAGCTCGGCTTCGTTCATGAAATGGGTCGAAACGAAGATCGTCACGCCATCCTTGCGCGACAGGTCGGAGAGGATCTGCCAGAACCCGTCGCGCGCCACCGGATCGACGCCCGATGTGGGTTCGTCCAGGATCAGAATGTCGGGCGCGTGGATCATCGCCACGGCGAGCGACAATCTCTGCCGGATGCCGAGCGGCAACGCATCCGGCAACGTATCCATGATCTCATCGAGGTCGAAACGTTCGGCCATGTCCGCAATGCGCGTCGGAATTTTATCGGGCGGCAGGTTGAAGAGCCTGGCGTGCAAGTCGAGGTTCTGGCGGACCGTAAGCTCGGTGTAGAGCGAGAAGGCTTGGCTCATATAGCCGACCTTCCGCCTTACCTCGATATCTTTCGGATCGACCTCGTGGCCGAACAGCTTTGCGGTTCCTTCGGTCGCCGGCAGGAGGCCGGTGAGCATCTTCATGGTCGTGGTCTTGCCGCAGCCATTCGAGCCGAGGAACCCGAAGATTTCGCCGCGGGGTATCTGAAAACTCACATTGTCGACGGCGGTGAAGTCACCGAAACGCATGGTCAGGTGTTCGGCTTCGATGGCGAAGTCCGACCCTCCCTCATCTGATCGAGGCGGTATGACCACCTCGTGGTAACCGGAACGTCTTTCTTCAGGAAGAAGGGCGACGAAGGCGGCATCGAGGTTGGCCGCTCCGGTGCGCGCGAGCAGCTCCTGCGGCGTGCCGGTCGCAAGGATCTTGCCGTCATCCATGGCAACCAGCCAGTCGAAGCGCTGCGCCTCCTCCATATAGGCGGTCGCGACGACCACGCTCATCGACGGACGGTCGCGGCGGATATCGTCGATCAGCTCCCAGAATTGCCGGCGCGACAGGGGATCCACGCCTGTGGTCGGTTCGTCGAGGATTAGCAGATCCGGGTCATGGATCAGGGCGCAGCAAAGTCCGACCTTCTGCTTCATACCGCCCGACAGTTTGCCGGCCGGGCGGTCGGGGAAGGGGGCCAACCCGGTACGCCGGAGCAGGTCGTCGATGCGGAGTTCACGCTCGCGCTTGTCCTGGCCGAACAGGCGCGCGAAAAACTCGATGTTCTCGAACACCGACAGGGTCGGGTAGAGGTTCTTTCCGAGACCCTGGGGCATGTAAGCGATCTGCGGGCAGGTCCGGTCGCGGTGCTTCTTGTCGGCGATGTCGCCGCCCAGCACCTCAATATGGCCGTCCTGAACCTTGTGCGCGCCCGCAATCAGGCTGAGCAGACTGGATTTTCCGACGCCGTCGGGACCGATCAGCCCGACCATGATGCCGGCGGGAATGTCGAGGCCAACAGTATCGAGCGCGCGCGTCTTGCCGTAAGACAGGCTGACATCCTTGATTTTTACGACGGCGGAAGGAGATTCCTGCGCGTCGTGCTCTCCTTCCGACAAGCGTCTCATTTCACCAGGGCCTCGGTGAGGTGCGCAGGCCATTCGGCATCCTGCGCGATGCGGACATATGCCATCCCCGGGAGCCCCGTCTTGACGTACTGAATATGCTCGCGCAGCAGTTCCGGCGATATTTTCGCCCTGATGCGGAACATCAGCTTCTGACGCTCCTCCTCTGTCTCGACCGTTTTCGGTGTGAACTGTGCGACGTCCGCCACGAAGCTTGCCGTGGCGGGGATGACGTACTGAGGGGCGGCGTCGAGAACGAGACGAACCTCGGATCCCATCTGAATGCGGCCCGCCTGTTCGGTCGGCAGGAAGAAGGTCATGTAAACGTCGCTGAGATCGACGATATTGAGGACGCGGCCTCCCGACGACAGCACTTCGCCCGGCTGGGCTACGCGGTACTGTACGCGCCCTTCGCGGGGTGATCTCAGCGTGCTGTCATTGATATCCACAACGATGCTTTCAATGGCCGCCTGGGCGGCCACGACCGAAGCCTCCGCATCGATGATCTGGGCCTTGGCGGCGCCGATGGCGGCCTCGGAAGCGGAAAGCGACGCCTTCGCGGCCGCGACGGCTGCCCGTGATCTCTGTGCCGAAGCCCGGTCGTCGTCAAGAGTTTGCAGCGATGTCGTATTGGTTCTGATCAGTTGCTCGGTGCGTGCGAGTTTCCGCTCGGCAGCCTCCTGCTCGGCTTCGTGCTGGCCGATGACCGCAGCGGCAGCTTCACGCTCCGCTTGGCGCTGGGACAGAAGGCTTCTTGCGGTATCGACGCTGATGACGGCGCGCTGCAGCGAGGCTTCGGCCTGTTTTTTCTGAGCCTCCAGCTGCTGTGTGTCCATGGTAGCGAGCACCTGACCGGCGCTCACGAATGCGCCTTCCTCGACCAGGATCTCCTTGATCCGGCCCGCGGTCTTCGTGGAGATATCGATTTCCGTGGCCTCGATCCGACCGTTTCCGCCGGCGATCCCGGCCGGCAGCCCCGATGCATCATAAATGCGCAAGCCGTAATAGGCTCCGGCGACCACGGCAATGACGACGATCGCGACTATCCAGTTCTTGAGCGATTTCACGCGCGGACCTCCCCTTGCGGAGCGGCCGCACGAGCGTACCGCGGATGGCTATGGAGACTATCTGAGGTCATCATGCGAAATGTCATTGCCATGGAAAAGAGCCTGCGTTGTTCGCGGAATCCGCGCTTGGACACACGAGACGTTCCTGTTGCAATACTGGATTGCGAATAGATGAACGATCTCACGCGACGATTGGAAGATCGTTGAAGCCGGCCGACAAAGGCGTGTTGCTGCCATCTCCCGGCTTCGTGGAAATGAAAGCAAACTTGTCTTGTAAGTTCTGGATCGATACTTGATATAGAGCTCACCGGGAGCGGATCTTTTAGCATGTTCCTCATTATTCACCTGAGTGTTTGCGTGAAGAACTGCTATTCGCCTCAGCCTCATCAACGCTCGCCCTGAAATCGCGACCATATCATCACTCGATGACTAAAATGTCAACGGTTGAGGCCGGTTCGTCGTGAACGGATGATTCCGTACACCTGGATGACTGCCTTTAAGCAGTACACAGGACGCGCCGGAGCAAGAATGTCGTTCACACCCAACAGACCGACTGAAAACTCCCAGCAAGGATCGCGTAGAAGCTTGGGACCGTCTTTGGGCTAAACTCAGGTTAGTTCCTTCGTGCCGGTCCGTGTTTCTATGACTGCCCGGTCGCGGAGCTTCGGCCCTTCGACGACCTTTGGCGCGTGTTCAATCGCAAGGTCATCGTAAAACCTTTGAATGGTGCACGGGTCGGGATGCTCCAGTGTGAACGACAACAGCCGTGCGCCAAGGTCGGGAATTTGTCGCGAATCGTTCGCAACTGCTGTTTTTTGCCCGAGGCGATCGACCACTATGTCGGGCCAGACAACCCGGTTCGCTTCATCGAGGCCTTCGTAGACGGCCTCGGTCTTGCTGCTGCCGGCTTCGAGCGGGTGGCGGCAAAGGAGACGGGGCGGCCGGGGTTCGATCCGGCCGAGTATTTGAACCGGCTGCGCTCCAGCCGCCTGGAGGCCGAGGCGCATCGCAACATCGAGGTGATCTGGTTGCTGCGGCACTTGAAGCCGGACTTTACGCACCATCCTCAATGAGCTTCAATCAGTTGAATGCTGCCATGCGGCTCTTCTTATGTCCGTGCGGCGCAGAGCGATCCGCGATCGCCGCACCCCAGCCGAAAATCCCGGATGCAAAACGGTTGAAATTCTCCGCTAAACATAGTAAACGACACCGTATCGTTTAATAAGCAAACTCGTCAAGGAAACTGCAACTGAACGAATTATCCGCTTCCGGGGGGGCGCTCCCGGCCAGTCCCTGTAACTTCATGAAGGGCGGGCTTTTGCCAAAAGCCCCTCTGTTCATAAGGCAACGTAGCAGAAAGCGCTTCAATGACGCCGACCGACAAGATCAATCATGCGCGTGTGGCGACCCCCCACGGCGGACGGCCGACACCGGCGGAGTCTGAACGGATATCGGCCCGGATCATGACGGCTGCGCGCAAGCTGTTCCTGCGAGACGGGTTTGCGCAGACGAGCATGGACGCGATCGCCGCGGAAATTGGAATTTCCAAGCGGACTCTTTATTCGCGCCATCCAGGCAAGGCCGCACTTTTCGAAGCGATTGTCCTCGATGTTGTAAACACGGGCCTATCGAATATCGTCACGGAGCAGTTGTCGGGCAAGACTCCGCGGGACAAGCTGCTGGCTTTGTCGTTGCGCATTCTAGAAGTAGCGACTGATCCGCTCATCATTTCCCTGGAAAGAGTTGTTGTTGGCGAGTCGTGGCAGTTTCCGAAGTTGGCGAGTCTCGTCGGCCAGTATGGAATGCCGCCGATCCGCGAGGAGGTAATGGCCGTGCTGCGCGACCACGGTGCAAGTGAACCCGGTCTGGCCCGTGATGCGGAGATATTCCTGTCCATCACGATGATACCGCAACTGCGGCAGGCCGTTCTTCAGCGGACGCCGCCGGGGATCGCGGGGATAGACCGGGCCGCCCTTGAACGCACCATCGATATCTTCGTCCGAGGAATTGAGATGGAACTATGAGTGGCATCCACACGATCGGAAAACGCCGCGCAATAACACGCTGGCTGCCTGTTTCGGACTGTGCTTCCCGATCTCAGGACACAATGGTTCCGAGCAGAGCCACGGTTGAAGGCGTCACGCAGGTGGGTGCGCTGGGGGCGGCGACGAGACACGCGAGCATCGATGCCGACGTTGGTCTGGGGGACCACCTCGGGGCGGGGGCGATGCAAGCAGCGCAGACCGTCGGCGTAGCGGCGAGCGTGGCCGTCAGTGCGCCGATCACTGTTTTCGAATCGACTATGCGGCGCAGCATCGGCGAGCAGGTCGAAAGACTTGGCCGCGCGGCAGGTAACGCGCTCGGATCGGCAGTAAGCCGATGACCCGAGCCTCTTCTGCAAACGCATGGAATCGAAAGGCCACCACTGGAATGGGTTGTCTGCGCACGCTTAGGGATGGTCCCGCCAGAAATCAATCAATGGAAGTCCGCCGAAAAAGATGATTCAAGTTAGCCCCTTTCTATCTTTCACGATTGCGGTCCTGCTCCTCATCGTGGGCAAGATCTTGACGATGAACATCGCGGTGCTGCGAAAGTACTCGATACCGGAGCCTGTTGTCGGCGGCATTTTGTGCGCCTTGCTAGTGGCTTTGGCCTACTGGATTGCGGGCTGGAGAATCCAGTTCGAACTCGGCGTGCGTGACCACCTGCTACTGCTGTTCTTCGCCAGCATCGGTCTGAAGTCGGATACGGCCACCCTTTTGCAGGGCGGCAGGCCGCTCATCGTGCTGCTCGCGCTCGCAACCGCGTTCATGCTCATCCAGAACGTCACGGGGATGGGGATCGCCGCATTGTTCGGGCTCGATCCGAAGGCCGGCCTGATGGTCGGGTCCGTCTCGCTGACGGGCGGGGTCGGCACCACGGTCGCCTGGGCGCCGATCTTCGTCGGGGACCTCGGGATCGCCAACGCGATGGAGCTCGGCATCGCCAGCAACACGGTCGGGCTGATCGCGGCATGTGTGATCGGCGGCCCCATGGCCGCCCTGCTGATCCGCCGCAATGGAATCGTCACCTCGGGCGACGCAGATATCGACGTCGGCGCCGCCCATGAGGAGCCGGAGCCGAAGATGGACTATTTCTGCCTGCTCTGGGCGATCCTGGCGCTCAATGTCGCGGTCATGCTCGGCATGGCGCTCGACTCCCTGATCGCGCTGACGGGCTTCAGACTCCCGACCTTCGTCAGTTGCCTGCTGGCCGGCATTGCAATCCGCAATCTGATGCCGCTGGCAGCCGGGGCGGCCATCACCCGCATCTGGCCCGGCGTGCGACAAGGATTGTCGCTTCTGTCCGACCTCTCTCTCGGCCTGTTCCTGACGATGGCGCTGATGGGCCTGCAACTGTGGCAGTTGAGCGGCGTCTTCACCTTTGTCGTCGCCGCGCTCGCGGTGCAGATCGCGCTCACGATCGTCTACACGGTTTTCATCGTCTTTCCCGCCATGGGGCGTGACTACGAAGCGGCCGTGATATCTGCCAGCTTCGGAGGCATCACGCTCGGATCCACTGCCACTGCCATCGCCAACATGACGGCCGTCACCCAGCAATATGGCGCGGCGCACAGGGCCTTCATCGTCGTGCCGCTCGTCTGCGGCTTCTTCATCGACCTCGTCAATGCGGTCGTGATCGCCATATTCGCAGGATAGCGCCGGCTACGTTTCGTCCGAACCCCAAGAGAAAAAAATGGATGATAAGAACCAACATGACCTGCCGACAGGCTCTTCTGAGGACAGGCCCGCCGACCGTGCCCCCGAAGCGTTGGCTGACGCTCCGGTCGAGGCGGGGCCGACCAGGACGGGAGTCCGGGTCGGCGTGCTCGTTATCGGGCTCATGGTCGCCTTCGTAGCCTGGTACGCCGTTTCCGACAAGCTCGCCCCCTATACCGACCGCGGCACGGTCAGCGGCTACATTGCCCGACTAGCGCCCCGTGTTTCAGGCCCGGTAATCAGCGTCCACGTTGAGGACAATACGATTGTCCAGGAGGGCGATCTTCTTTACGTGGTCGACCCGCGCCCGTTCGAGATCGCGGTCCAGCAGGCGGAAGTCGAACTCGAACAGGCGACCCAGTCGATCGACGCCTCGTCGGCGGCGCTGATCGCTGCACAGGCCAAGGTGTCGCAGGCCAGGGCCAAATTCGAAAACGCCAAGACCTCGAACGCCAGGACGCAAAGCCTTGTCCAGCGTGGTGTTGCCGCGCGGAAGCAGGAGGAAGCATCTCGCGCGGAACTCGAGGTCGCGCAGGCGGAGGTCGATGCGGCGGAGGCTGATCTGTCTAGCGCGGAAGCCGAGTTGGGGGCGGCGGGCGCCAGCAATCCGCGCATCAAGGCCGCTCGACTCAAGCTGGAAAGGGCGCAGCTCGACCTGATCTACACACGGGTCGTGGCACCGACGCTCGGCGTGGTCACGAATCTCGATCTAGCAGTCGGCCAGTACGTGAGCGCGGGTTCGGCCGCTCTCACCTTCATCGACGGAAGGGGAGCCTGGATCACGGCCGATATGCGCGAGAACCAGCTCGCCAATATCGAGCCGGGCAACAAGGTGGGCCTGCTTTTCGATGCCTTGCCGGGGCAGATTTTTACCGGGACCGTACACAGCGTCGGCTGGGGCATCGATACCGGACGGACCGCATCCAGCGGTCTGGTGCAGAACGAGCCGGAAACGCGCTGGTTCGAGCCGGCCCGCCGGTTTCCCGTGCGCATTGAACTCGATCGAGCGCTTTCGGAATGGCCTCGCACCGTCAGGGTGGGCGCGAAGGCCACCGTCGTGGTCTACGCCGCAGGCGAAAGCAATCCGTCAGCGTGGATCGCAATGGCCCTGCACCGCGCCCAGTCGCTTCTGTCCTATCTGTATTGAGGTGGGGCCATGTATGTTTCGCCCCGGCCGAGCTTTCGCGACGACCCAAATTTTCCTTTGCGCATGGCGCTGCTTGCGGTGATCTCGGTGGGCGCGATACCCTTTGTCATGCCCTCTATGCCGGCGCTGATGGCGGCCCTGCCGTTTGGCCTGATGGCCGGCATGCGCAAGGCCTTCGATCCGAAGAAAGCCATAGGAGGTCCTCTGGCGCTCATCATGATGATTTGGTTGGCAAGCGGCGTGCTCACCCTTCTCATGTCTTGGCCGGTGGCGTTCCTGATCGCGGTCGGCAGCCTCTATTTCGTCGCGTTCTATCTCATCCAGAGCACCGGCAACCCGATGGGGATGCTGATCCTGGTGTCCGTTGGCCTCGCCTCTATCCTGGGTATGAACTCCATCACTGCGCTCGACGCCCTAAGTGATTCGGTGGTCGAGGCGGGCATCCTCGCATTGATCGCGATTCCGGTCCTTTACCTCCTCATTCCGCCGGCTACCCAGGAGAAAATGATCGACGAATATACGCCCGCACCGGGCAATCACGTGCGATCGGCGCTCATCCGGGCGGTCGTCCTGCTCGGGCTCAGCTTCTGGCTCTACAGCTTCATCGATATGTCCAACATGATGATGGCGATCGCCGCGATATTCGTGCTGTGTTTCCCGACACGCGAGCAGTTGTTTGCAGAGGCCCGGGAACGGATCTTTGCGACGGTGCTAGGTGCATCCGCAGCGGGTGTCGCCCTGTTCCTGATGACCCTGAACGCCCATTTCTTCATGCTGGTCGGTCTGGTCTTTCTCACGGTGCTGTATTTCGCCACCATGATGATGATCGGCCGCCATCCTCCGATGGTCTACCAGTTCAGCGCATCGGCCGCTCTGTCACTGATCGTTGGTGCCCTTACCACGCAGGAACCTTCCTATGCAGCGTTAACCCGCCTGGCACTGACCTTCGTCGGAACCGCAGTCGCAGCGCTGATGACAGCGACGCTCGAAAGCATGGCCAATGCGTGGGAACGACCAACCCTGCGGCGCTGAACGAAAGCAAGGGTTTGAACATTTTAAATGACTCGCGATCAAGCGCTCCTCTCTCAAGGTAATTTGGCGCGATTACTCCGAGTTTGTGAAAAAACGCGAAACGAAGAGCACATCACAGCGTCGGTCATCGGCTGTTGACTGCCTTTCGTTGCGCCGATAGACTGGACAACCGTTTATTTGGAGAAATTATGCCCAACCGAATGATCCGGCCCGTCACGGAAGACACCACCCGTGAGCGCATCCTGAAAGCCGCGATACTTCGCTTCTCCACCCACTCCTATGAGGAAACCGGGTTGCGAGACATTGCCGCCGATGTCGGTGTCGACATGGCCTATGTTCATCGTTCCTTCGGTTCGAAGGAAGAGCTGTTCCGGGCAGCAGTCAAGGCGATACTTCAACCGGAGGCCTGGCTCGTCGGCGAGGCGAGCGAGTTGCATATGACGCTCGCGCAAGACATCCTCGCTGAGAAGGGCGCCAACGAAATCCGGCCTTTTGACATCCTTGCCCGTTCGTTTTCCAGTCCCGAGGCCTCGCGTGTTTTTCGCGAGCTTATAGACGACGGGTTTGTCAAGCCGTTTGCTTCCAAATGCCTGCTCATGTCCGAGCAGCGCGCGTCCATGGTCGCCGCGTTCCTGGCCGGCGTCAGCATCCTTCGTGACGTCATCGGTACGCCAGCGCTGCAGAGTGGTGGAAATGATCGTGAACTGATGGCTCTGGTCTCCCAGGTCGTCGAGTTCATCATGAACGAAGACAAGGGATGTCAAACCATGACGACCGCCGTGCCGATCAGTCGGGAGCCGCAATGAATGATTTGAGCCGGCGAGACATCAAGGCGGCGGACGCCCGCCACGACACTTTCGACACGGAAACCTACCGCGCAATCGATCGGATGCGCGAGGCGCTGAGCGCGCGGATGACTGGCGGGCTTTCTCCGGCGGCACTGGCGCTGGCCTTGTTCGACTGGTCGATCCATCTGGCCTCGGCGCCTGGAAAGCGTCTGGAACTTACCGACAAGGCCGTGCGGAAAAGCGCCCGGCTGTCGGGTTATCTCTGCGCCGCCAGTCTCGATGACGACACTCCATGCTGCATCGAGCCCTTGCCGGGCGACTACCGCTTCACCGGGGAGGCGTGGAAGGAACTCCCCTATGCGGCCTATGCTCAGGCGTTCCTGCTCGCCCAGCAGTGGTGGCACAATGCGACACGGGAGGTGCCAGGCGTCGCTCCTCACCACGAGGACGTGGTCTCCTTCGCCGCGCGGCAAGTGCTCGACATGTTCTCGCCATCCAACAATCCGTTCACCAATCCCGAGGTGATCAACAAAACCATCGCCACTGGTGGGGCAAACTTCCTCGCGGGGTTTCAGAACTGGTTCGAAGATATCAACAGGCTTGCGGGCGGTCGCCCGCCCGCGGGCACGGAAGGGTTCGTACCGGGGCGGGATGTCGCGGTCACTCCCGGAAAGGTCATCTTCCGAAACCATCTGATCGAACTGATCCAGTACAGTCCCACAACCGACACCGTTATGGCGGAGCCGGTGCTGATCGTGCCTGCCTGGATCATGAAATACTACATCCTTGACCTGTCGCCGGAGAATTCCCTGGTGCGCTATCTGGTCGGGCAGGGGCACACGGTCTTCGCCGTTTCCTGGCGAAACCCTGGGGCAGACGATCGCGATCTCACGCTGGACGATTATCGCCGTTTGGGTGTCATGGCCGCGCTCGACGTGATCGCCGCCATCGTTCCCGACAGCAGGATCCATGCGACGGGCTATTGCCTGGGTGGCACGCTTCTCGCGATCGCGGCGGCTGCGATGGGGCGCGCCGGCGACGGGAGGCTGGCAACGCTCACCCTTTTCGCAGCCCAGACGGATTTTTCCGAACCCGGCGAACTGGCGCTCTTCATCGACCCGAGCCAGATGCATTTCCTCGAAAGCATGATGTGGGATCGGGGTTATCTGTCGGCGGACCAGATGGCGGGTGCCTTTCAGATATTGAAGAGCAACGACCTCGTCTGGTCGCGACTGGTCCACGACTATCTCATGGGCGAACGCACGCGGATGAACGACCTTATGGCGTGGAATGCCGATTCCACGCGCATGCCCTATCGGATGCATGCTGAATATCTGCAACGCCTCTACCTCGACAACGAGCTTGCAACCGGCCGCTTCATGGTCGATGGCCGTCCGGCGGCGCTGCAAAATATCCGCGTGCCGATGTTCGTCGTGGGAACGGAACGCGATCATGTCGCGCCATGGAGATCGGTCTACAAGATCCACCAGCTAGCCGATACCGATGTTACCTTCGTTCTCGCCAGCGGCGGGCACAATGCAGGCATTGTCAGCGAGCCGGGCCATCGCGGTCGCCGTTATCGCATCGCGACCAGACTGGCAGTCGACATCTGCCTTGGCCCCGGCGAATGGGCAGCAGAGGCTGAGGCCCGGAACGGTTCCTGGTGGGAGGCCTGGCTGCCGTGGCTTGCCGCGCACTCAGGTAAGGATCGTGTTGACCCGCCTTCACTCGGTGCCGCCGACAAGGGCTTTCCTGCCATCGCCGAGGCGCCCGGCGCCTACGTATTCCAGAAGTGAGAGGGTGATGACCGACAGCTTGCTGACAAATCATACCTTCGCCGATTTACAGGTCGGCGATACCGCAAGCCTCACACGGGTCGCAGGGGATAACAACATCGATCTGCTGGCGGCGATGGCCGGTGGCAACAGGCTGGCTCCCGGTGACGCGGCAGCGAAGGCAACGACCCTCTTCAACGATATCGTTGCCAACGGGCTTTGGACGGGCGCGCTGGTCTCGCGCGTGATCGGGACAAGGCTTCCGGGGCCTGGGACGATCTATCTGGGACAGGATTTTCGCTTCGTGAAGCCGGTCGCCTCCGGCGACACGATCACGGCAACCGTGCGGGTTGTTCGCAAGAACCCCGAAAACCGGACGGTTGCGCTGGAGACAATCTGCGCCAATCAAAAAGCCGAACATGTCCTAACCGGCACGGCCATGGTGATCGCGCCCGACAAGTCGATCGAATGGACCGAAGCGTCGTCCTCCGTCGCATTGCCGGATACGAAACGTGCAAGCCGCTATGAAGGCTTTGTGGCGGAAGCCCACGGTTTGCCCCCGGTGCGGGCGGCCATCGTTCACCCATGCTCTGCCGGAGCAATCCTGGCTGCGGTCGAGGTCCGCCAACAGGGCCTGTTCGACCCGCTGCTGGTCGGGCCGGAAGCGAAGATCCGCGCCGCGGCCGAAGCCGCAGGGATCGATCTCGGCGACATGGCGATCGAGGATGTTCCCCATAGTCATGCCGCAGCCGCGCGCGCTGTCGAACTCGCGGTCGGCCGTGCGGTATCGGTTCTGGTCAAGGGCAGCCTGCATACCGACGAGCTTCTAGGTGCCGTCATCGCCACCGGGTCCGGTCTCAGGACGGAGCGGCGCATCAGCCACGTCTTCGCGTTCGACGTCCCGGCCTATGGCAAGCCGCTGATCGTCACCGATGCCGCGATCAACATTCAGCCGACGCTCGACCAAAAACGCGACATCTGCCAGAACGCCATCGACCTTCTTCGGACTCTTGGTGTCGATGAGCCGCGCGTGGCGGTGCTCGCAGCGGTCGAGACCGTCAATGCGAAGATGCCGTCGACTCTCGACGCCGCCGCGCTGACAGTGATGGCGGCGCGTGGTCAGATCACGGGCGGGCGTGTCGATGGCCCGCTTGCCTTCGACAACGCCATCGACCTTGATGCGGCGAAGACGAAGGGCATTGTCTCCCCGGTCGCGGGTGAGGCCGACATTTTGCTCGTGCCGGATCTTGAAGCCGGCAACATGCTCGCCAAGCAACTGATTTATTTCGCGGGGGCGACGGCGGCTGGCATCGTGCTCGGCGCCCGTGTGCCGATCGTACTGACCAGTCGCTCCGATCCGCTTTCGGCACGCATCGCCTCGGCAACGCTCGCAAGACTGCTCGTCGCCCGCAACCAGGTGCCCGGGGCGGGGGCCATCTCATGAGCCGGCAACTGCTTGTCACCTTCAATGCCGGCTCCTCCACGGTCAAGATCGGCCTGTTCGCCATTGAAGGCGGTGGCCTCACGCGAGTCGGCAAGGGAATGATCGATTTCCGCAAGGCCCCGTTGCGCTTCGAGCTTTCCGAAGGCCCGGATCGCTTCGATGTCGAGCTGGAAGCCAAAGCGGAGGAAGAATTGGACGAGGTCTTGCGCGAAGCGTTCGATCGGCTGTCCTGGCACTATGATTTGTCCGGCATCGCCGCTATCGGCCACCGCGTTGTGCACGGCGGTGACTTGTTTGACGGACCGGTGCTCATCAACGATCAGGCGATGTCGCAGATGGAAGCGCTGATACCGCTTGCGCCGCTCCATCAGCCCCAGGCGCTGCGCCTTGTCCGGGCGATCGCGCGCCTTCGTCCGGAAATCAGGCAGACCGCCTCCTTCGACACGGCTTTCCATCGCACGCATGCCGAGGTCGTCCGCCGCTTCGCCCTGCCGAGGCGGCTCTACGAAGAGGGTATCAAACGCTATGGCTTCCACGGCCTTTCTTATCGATCGATTGCCAACCAGCTTATCAGCAAATGGCCGGAGCAGGCGGCGGGCAAGGTCATCGTCGCCCATCTCGGTTCCGGCGCCAGTCTTTGCGCGATGCACAACTGCGTCAGCCGCGACACCAGCATGGGTTTCTCGACGCTGGACGGGGTGCCGATGGCGACGCGTTGCGGGGCGCTCGACGCCGGCGTGGTCATACACCTCTTAAAGGCCGGGCGAGATCCCGGCGAAATCGAGGATCTCCTCTATCACCGTTCGGGTCTGCTGGGCGCTTCCGGCATCAGCGCCGACAGCCGCGTGCTTCTGGAGAGTGATGAGCAGCAAGCCAAGGAAGCAATCGAGCTGTTCACCTTCAGGGTCGCCGGTGAGATTGCCCGGCTTGCCTCGACGCTGGGCGGCCTCGACACTCTCGTATTCACCGCCGGGATCGGCGAGCATCAGCCGACGATCAGAGCTGATATCTGCACCCGGCTGATGTGGCTCGGCATTGATCTCGATCCTGGAGCGAACGCCGGGAGCGGTCCCGTCATCAGCAGTCCTGCCAGTCGTCTTACCGTCCTTGTCATCCCGACCGATGAGGAGCAGGTGATCGCCACTGACGCCTTGAGAATCTCGGGAGGCTGAGCGATGGCTGCGATCGTTGATATATTCGGAAGACGTGGCCTCGTCGTCGGCATCGCCAACGATTCCTCCATCGCAGCCGGCTGTGCAACCGCGTTCAAGGCTGCCGGCGCCGATCTGGCGGTCACCTATCTCAACGATAAGGCTGTCCCGTTCGTACGCCCGGTCGCCGATGCCCTGGGCGCGTCGCTGTTCATGCCCTGTGACGTTCGCATTGATGGGCAGCTCGAGGCGGTTTTCGACACCATAGCAAATGAATGGGGCCGCCTCGATTTCTTGCTTCATTCGATCGCCTTCGCGCCACGACAGGACTTGCAGACGAGCATCGTCAACTGCTCCGCTGACGGTTTCGCGCAGGCCATGGATATATCGTGCCATTCCTTTATCCGAATGGCGCGGCTCGCCGCCCCGCTGATGAAGGAAGGCGGATCCTTGATAACCGTCAGCTTTTTCGGGGCTGAGCGCGTCGTCGACAACTACAATCTGATGGGACCGGTGAAGGCGGCCCTGGAAGCAAGCGTACGCTACCTGGCCGCCGATCTCGCAGCGCGGGACATCCGCGTCCATTGCCTGTCCACCGGGCCGATCGCCACCAGGGCAGCTTCCGGAATCGAGCGTTTCGATGAGCTCATCGACACGGTGCGTGAGAGAACACCATCGCGACGCCTCGTGAGCATCGCTGAGGTTGGGCGTATCGCCGCATTCCTGGCAAGCGAGGCGGCAACGCCTCTGTCGGGGTCGGTGGTATACGCCGACAACGGTTTCCACATCACGGCCTAGCCAGAAGGCGGGCTGATGCAAACTAAGTCGGGGTCGCCGCTCGCGCGGCGACAGGGTGAACTCTGTCATATCGAGAGCGCGATGCTTCGAATGCATAAGTAAGAAATCGGTTCAGTCAATGCGTGAATTCAGTCTACGCCTTACGCTACTTCTTCTCACAAGCCTGCTTGCAGCCTGTGCCGGCCGCCCCGGCCCGGAACTGCTCGCCCAGAGGGCCGAAGCCGTTCCGGGGGCCAAGCTCACGACGGTTTATGTGGCGACCACGCGCAAGCGTGATGAGAACGGTATCTACACGTCGGGTCGTAGCCGCGAGGTTAGCTATATCCGCTACAGGGTCTCCATCCCGCCAGGTCACAAGACGGGCAATGTCGAATGGCCGAAATCGAAGCCGAACCCGAAGACGGATTTTGTCACCGTCGACCAGCACATTCTCGACGCGGCGACATTCGAGGCGGAAGTCACGCGTAAACACAACGGCAAACCGCCGAGTGTCGGCGTGTTCGTGCATGGCTACAACACCAATTTCACCGAGGCCGTGTATCGCATAGCCCAGATGACAGCTGACGCCGGCGTCGATGCCGCCCCGATCCTGTTTGCCTGGCCGTCCGAAGGCGCTTTGAGCGGCTACGTCGCCGACAAGGACGCGGTGACGTTCTCGCGGGACCAGTTGGCGGATCTGCTCAGCACCCTGGCGCGCAAACAGACCCAGGGTCCCATCACGCTCGTCGGCCACAGCATGGGGGGATGGCTGACGACGGAAGCCGTGCGCCAACTGCGGCTTACCGGCAAGGACGCGGCGATCCGTCGACTGCAGGTCGTGCTTGCGGCGCCCGATATCGATGTCGACGTGTTCCAGGCACAGCTTGCGACGATCGGGACACTGAACCCGCCGATGACAATCCTTGTTTCCAAGGATGACAGGGCGCTGAAGGTCTCGGAATTTCTATCCACAGAACGTCAGCGCCTGGGCAGGATCGACGTGACGGATCCGAAAATCGAGGAGGCGACGCGCAAGGCGAATGTGCAGGTGATCGATATATCGGATATCGAGGCCTCAGACAGCTTCCGCCACAATCGTTTCGTCGGTCTCGCCGCCTACTATCCGAAGCTTTCGGGCCGGGATGGAACAAGCGACCCTCGAAATCTTAGGCAAGCCGGAGCGTTTGTATTCAATTCGGCCGGTGCGGTCCTTTCCAGCCCGTTTGTCCTTGCCGGCAAGATCGTCGGCGGAAACTGACAGGACGCGAAGCAGCTTTCTTCACGCAACTATCGCAGGAGAATACTTATGATATTCAATTACACCGCAAGCCTCGACGCCACCGACCTGCAACTGTTGCGATCGCGATGGCGATGGCTGCTGGGCGCAGGCATCGTGCTCCTGCTGATAGCTCTTGTCGCCCTCTCCAACCTGTTGCTGGCCACGGTCGTTTCCGTCCTCTTTGTCGGTGTCACGATGCTACTGGCCGGTGCGGCGCATATCGTCTTCGCATTTCAGATGAAGCGATGGGGCCAAACTGTCGGTTTGCTCGTTGTCGGTGTGCTTTATGTCGCGGCCGGTGTGATGACATTCTGGAACCCGGTGCTGGCATCCACTTTCCTGACACTGCTGATGGCTCTCAGCATGCTCGTCGCAGGCATTGTCAGGACTGCCGCCGGTCTGGCGATCCGCCCGGCTTCCGGTTGGCTGTGGCTCGCGGCGGCTGGCGCCGCAACGGTGCTTGTTGCACTGGTCATCCTCGCGGGCTGGCCCGTCAACAGTTTGTGGATCATTGGCGCACTGCTGGCGATCGACGTCATGGTGACCGGCTGTGCCCTGAGCGCATTGGCGCTCGTGCTGCGACGGTCCGTCAGTATCGACCGCAATCACGAATAAGAACCCGAGGCTGGAAACGACAATGAAGCAAACAAGACCGTTCACCGTGGAGGTCCGAAAGAAACGCCGGCTACAGGAGCATGAAGCTGTCTTTCCATGGCGGGCCGTGAAAACGGCAGACGAGGCCAGATCCGTGCCGGAAGGGGAAAACACAGCCCCGAATGAAATCACGCCTCAGAACGACCCAGCAGGCTACCGTACCCGCACACGGCGGGGCTGAACGCTGCCCGCCGGGCCTCCCTGACGCAATCCGGAGGCACAAGGAAAAGGATTTTAGTCCTCTCAATCATCAGCTGTTGACTCAAGGAGTATGTTCATTAGGGTAAAGCTGATGTTTGGTCACGAGGGGTGGAATGAAGACGCCAAAAGATATTGTCGTTTATATCGATACAGCCGATGTTTCTGTTTGTCGGGTCTATATTGATTATGCTGTTTCACTTGCACGCGCATGGGATGCGCATGTCGTTGTGGCTTTCGTGCCGGAAGATTTGATCGCCACTCCGTCCCATGGCTTCGCCCGAGGGGCGGCGATCAACAGCATGATAACCTCCTTTGAGACGCGCCGGCATGACGCCGAGGCGCAGCTGCGGGGGCTCCTTTCGGACGTCGCGTCGGCCACCGGCGTGAATTGCGAGCTTCGGATATGTTCCGGTGAAACGGGCGAGGCGCTGATGCTGCACGCCCGCCACGCCGCCTTGGCAATCGTCGGAACGGGGCGTGACCCGGACCGCGCTGAGACGGCTCTCACCGTCTCGGAGGATATCATCTTTGCCTCCGGTCGCCCTTCGATCCTTTTGCCCACATCCTGGCAAAGCGACAGCGCCGTGCCTGAAACGGTCGTGGTCGGATGGAATGCCAGCCGGGAAGCGGCCCGCGCCATTGCGGATTCGATGGCGTTCCTGGCCACCGCTCGCGCCGTCCACGTCGTCGTTGTTCCCGAGCCCAAGGTTGCGCGGCTTCTGGGGGAGGACCCCGGAAGCGATATCTCTCTCCATCTCGCGCGCCACGGGATCAGGGTGACGCTTGACCGGTTGGAAGGCGGCAATGCCGGCGATCTGATCCTGTCCCGCGCGGAGGAGCTTGGCGCCGACCTTGTGGTCATGGGCGCCTACGGGCAGTCCCGGATCACAGAGTTCGTTTTCGGCAGCGCAACCCGTACCATTCTGGCCAATCCGAAAATCCCGATCTTTCTTTCGCGATAAGACGTGAACGTCCAACAGGGCGGGTGAGATTGCAAGTCGTAAGCAAAAAGAGATTACAACATAGGAGAAGAAAACATGTCTGATCTGGTGGTCGTCGGTTTCGATACGGTTGATGAAGCCGACAGGGTACTTCTCAAGCTCGCTGCCCTCAGAAAGGAATATCTGGTCGATCTGGAGGACGCCGTCGTCGTCGTTCGTGACGGCGACGGCAAGGTCCATCTCAAGCAGAGCCTTAACCTGGCGGCTCTCGGCGCCACATCGGGCCTTCTCTCGGGAACGATCTGGGGCGGCCTTGTGGGCCTGCTGTTCCTCAATCCGCTTGCCGGCATCGCCATCGGCGGCCTGACGGGAGCCGGTGTCGGCGCCTTGTCCGGCTCCCTTGCCGACTATGGCATCGACGACACGTTCATCAAGTCTCTGGGCGAGACCATTCCAAGCAATTCATCTGCGCTGTTCGTCCTTGTCCGAAAGGTCCAGCCGGAAAAGGTGCTGGCGGAGTTCGAAGGCCTGCGTGGTCGAGTTCTCAAGACGTCCCTGTCGCCGGAGCAGGAAGAGAAGCTGAGGATCGCCTTGTCCGAAAATGTAACCGGGTCAGGCGCCGCCTAGATGGCCACGCCCGGTTGGCGTCCGATCGGGAAGAGAAACGTCCAGCGTCGCTTACATGGGGGTATTTTTGCGGGTACATATCAGGGGCGGGATCGATCTTCGATGGGAAGGCAAGCCGGCAGGCACGATTGACGATGCGGTCATGGCTCGCTCGGTTGCGCTTATGGGAGAAGATTACCCGCGCCTGCGCCCGATTATCGATGTCGCGATCGGACAAGCCGTGCGAGCCGGCGAGCGGCTGTTTACGGATCGTCACCGCCCTCATCTGACGTTTACAGCCCCTGTTGCTGGAACAATCCGCGCAATCTCGCGCGGCGCGCGTAGAAGCCTCGATTCCATTATTATCGACGTCGAGGACGAAGCCGCCGTCGAATTCGACAGGCCCTCACGGCCAGATCGCATGACCATGCAGTCGCTCCTGCTCCAAAGCGGTTGCTGGCAGTCATTTCGCACCCGGCCATTCGGTCGGCTCGCCGATCCCCGGCAGGCTCCTGATGCGATTTTCGTAACAGCCACCGATACCGCGCCGCTCGCAGGTGATCCGGCCCCCGTCATAAGGCGCTTCGAATCATGGTTTCGTCTCGGCGCGGAGGCGCTGCGTCACCTGACCGACGGTCCCGTTTACGTCTGTCACGGGGCCGATGCCTCCCCGGCCGTTCCCGAAGCCGTCAAGGCTGTCTGTTTCGCGGGCAGGCATCCGGCGGGTCTGGTTGGAACCCATATCCATCATCTCAATCCTGTCGGTGTAAACAGGATGGTTTGGCACATCGGCTATCAGGACGTAATCGCGCTGGGATGCCTGCTCGATACGGGCCGGATATGGACACGGCGCGTCGTTGCGCTGACCGGACCGGGGACGTGCAGTCCGCGCCTCGTTGTCGCTCCCGCAGGCGCGAATCTGAAAGATCTTTTCGGCGCCTCGCTCACCGGTCCCTCGGTTCAGTTGCTTTCGGGCTCTCCGCTCGGCGGAACGGTCGAGCATTTCCTGCGGCGTTATGACGTGCAGGCCACCGCCATCCCACACAGGCATCCGCTCCGGCGCTCCTTTCTCATGCGCTACCTGACCTCATTCAACGAGCAGTTTCCGGCGCCGCTCATTCCCAATGCCGTTCATGAACGGGCCGCGCCTTGCGGGATCCTGCCCGCGCCGTTCCTGCGCGCCATCAGCACGGGCGATGTGGAAACCGCCGCGAAACTTGGTGCGCTGGAACTTGTGGAAGAGGATCTGGCGCTCCTGAGCCATGTCGACGGGTCGGGCACGGATTATGGCGCCCTGTTGCGTGCGACGCTCGATGAGTTGGAGGAAGCGATATGATCGCCTTCTTCCATGACCTGCAGGCGGGCCGCGTCGGCCGCACCTTGTTGTCCGACAGCGCCACGCCCGCGCTGCTCGGCGTGATCGTCCCGGTCGTGTCCGCGCTTGTCGCAGATACGGAACAGTTCGCAGCGCGGCTGCTGATCTCTGTCAGCCTGACCCTTGCGTGGCAGCATGTCTTCACACGTGTCCGGGGTCTCAGGCCGGGACTTGACGGTATTGTCGCCGCCACGCTGATCGCCCTTCTTGTCCCGGCCGATGCGCCGCTCTGGCAGCTCGCTTTGGGCGTCAGCTTCGGCGTGGTGATCGCCGAACAGGTGTTCGGTGGGCGCGGGCGCAATTTCGTGCATCCTGCCGTCGCCGCCCTTGCCTTCGTGATGTTCTCCTTCACTGAAATCGACTATCGAGCCGGGCCAAACATTCCTCTGGCGGCATTGCTTCCGGCTTTGGTTCTCCTGCTCCTCAGCGGCCAGGCGTCATGGCGATTGCTGCTTGCGGCCTACTGCACGATGGCCCTCATGGTTTGGGCGCAGGGAAGCGATCCGTCGGTCAACCTGCTTTCGGGTGCGATCGGCTGCGCGATCCTCTTTCTGGCGGCAGATCCTGTATGTTCCTGCACGACAAATCCAGGTCGTTTTGCACAGGGCATTCTGACCGGCGTGCTCATCGGCCTGTTCTCGCAGGCCGGATCGACTTTTGGAGCCGCGATCTTCGCGATCCTGATGAGCAGCATTTTCGCACCATTGATCGATTACGTGGTCGTGGCGATCCATGTAAGGCGGAGGGCAAGGCGACATGGCTGACGCTCGTCCTCCCAGCCCGCGCCCGGGCATGTGGCGCCGCTTTCTGAACCGTCCGAACACCGATGGCGTCAAGACGATCGGCATGTCGCTTCTGGTGGCCATTGGCTGCGGCTTTACCGTCTCCATCGCAGCGGTCGTCCTGCGGCCGATCCAGCAGGCCAATATCGTCGCCCAGCAACAGGGCCGCATGGTGCAGATGCTGGAAAACGTTCCGGGCATCGGGGAGATATTGAAGGAATCTGGCGCAAGCGGCGTCGAAACGCTCGTCATCGACCTCGCAAGCGGAACGGTCGCCGCCGATGTCGATCCGGGAAGCTTCGATCAGCGAGCGGCGGCGGCGGACGCAGAGCGAAGTTCGGCCCTGCCGCGCGCTGACGACCTCGCTGGTCTCAGCCGCCGCGAAAACCACGCGCTTGTCTATCTTCTGCGCCGCGGCGAGGAACTGGCGCTCGTTGTGCTTCCGGTCCGCGGCGCCGGCTACCAGTCGACCATCCGGGCCTATCTGGCGCTGGAGGCCGATCTCGACACCGTTGCCGCCTTCACGGTTTATGAGCAGGGTGAGACGCCCGGCCTCGGCGCCCGCGTCGCCGAGGACGGTTGGCAGGCGCAATGGGCAGGCAAGCGCATCTTCGACGATGGCGATTTCGCCATTTCCGTGGTGCGCGGCAATGCCAGCGGCCCCAATGAAGTCGACGGCATCTCCGGCGCCAGCGTCACGAGCTATGCGATCTCGGACATGCTCGAATTCTGGATGGGCGAGCACGGCTTCGGGCCGTTTCTCGACAGGCTGAAGAAAGGCGAGATCGAATGACTATCCCTTTCCGCAACCTGACAGATCCGCTCATCGACAAGAACCCCGTCACCGTCCATATCCTCGGCATCTGCTCGGCACTGGCGGTCACGACATCGATGTCCACCGCTCTCACCATGTCGATCGCCCTGACCGTCGTGCTCGGCCTGTCGGCAGGCGTCATCAGCGCCATCCGCCGACACATCCCGTCCTCCGTGCGCATCATCCTGCAGATCACCATCATCGCCTCGCTGGTCATCGTCGCCGACCAGATGTTGCAGGCTTTTGCCTATGAGATGAGCCAGCGGCTGACGGTGTTTGTCTCGTTGATTGCCACGAACTGCATCGTGCTCGGGCGCACCGAAGCCTATGCGCTGCACAATCCGGTCGTTCCCAGCATCGTGGATGGCGTCGGCAATGCACTCGGCTACAGCCTGGTGCTGCTCACTGTCGCCGCCATCCGCGAGTTGTTCGGCGCCGGAAGCCTGTTCGGCGTCGGCCTGCTGCCACTCGTGGCCGACGGTGGCTGGTACCAGCCACTCCGTCTTATGCTGCTCGCGCCGAGCGCATTCATCATCCTTGGCCTTCTGGTCTGGGCTGTTCGCAGCCTGCGCCGGGGCCAGAGGGAAGCGCCTGAATTCGAGTTGCGCGAGCAGCAAAGGACGACTGAGACATGATCGAACTGTTCCAGCGCTCCATTTTCGAAGAAAACCTCGCGCTGTCCTTCTTCCTCGGCATGTGCACCTTCCTCGCCGTCTCCAAGCGCGTGGAAACAGCCTTCGGCGTGGGTGTTGCGATGATCGTCGTGCAATCGCTCAGCGTGCCGGTGAACTACCTGCTGCACGCCTATATCCTGAGTGCCGGGGCGCTCGCGTGGATGGGGCTGCCGGATGTCGATCTCGGTTTCATGCGGCTGATCACCTTCATCGGCATCGTCGCGGCGATGGTGCAGATCATCGAGATGCTGCTCGATCGTTACGTGCCCGCCCTCTACGGCGCGCTTGGCATCTACCTGCCGCTGCTCGCCATCAACTGCGCCATTATCGGCGGCAGTCTGTTCATGGTCGAGCGGCAATATGATCTCACTGAAAGCACGGTCTATGGGATCGGCACCGGGATCGGCTGGGCGCTGGCCATCGTCGCGCTCGCGGCGATCCGCGAGAGGCTGCGCTATGCCAATGTCCCCGAAGGATTGCAGGGCCTCGGCATTGCTTTCATCGTCACCGGTCTCCTGTCCATGGCGTTCTCCGCCTTTGTGGGAGTGCGCGTGCTATGACGGAGATCCTGCTCGGCATCGGCTTCATTTCCTTGCTGCTCGTCGCGCTGGCAGCCGTTGTCCATAAGGTTCGGGAGTATCTGCTGCCGTCGCGACCCGTGGCGGTCACCGTTAACGGCGGGCGTGAGATTGGCGCTCTGGCGAATTTCAAGCTTCTCGATATTTTGAATTCCAACGGCATCGCCGTGCCCTCGGGCTGCGCCGGCGCGGGAACGTGCGGCCTGTGCCGCGTCAGCGGCGTCACGGGTACGGGAGAGCCGTTGCCGACGGAACGCGCCCGGCTTTCTCCTGCCGACGTTCGGGCTGGAATGCGGCTCGCCTGCCAGATCGTGGTGCGAAACGACCTCGCCGTCACCGTCCCGGACGAGGTGCTCGGCATCACCACGATGAACTGCCGCGTGGCATCGTCGCGCAGTGTCACGCCTTTGATCAAGGAAATCGTGCTCGCCTTGCCGGAGGGCGCGGAATTCGACTTTCGTGCGGGCAATTTCGTGCAGGTCACCGCACCGGCCTATCGTCTCGACTTCTCCGGCATCGCGCTTGAACCGCAGCATGCCGCCGAATGGAAAAAACTCGGAATTGACAAGCTCTCGTCGCAAAGCCCTCAGCCCGTCTCTCGCGCCTATTCGGTTGCCAGCCGACCCAAGGATGTCGGCATGATCGTGCTCAACATCCGTCTGGCCACGCCACCGCCAGCCAAACCGCATGCACCTCCCGGCATCGTCTCGTCATGGCTGTTCGGTCTGCGCGAGGGCGACCCGATCGAAGTGGCGGGCCCGTATGGTCACTTCGGGGCGCAGGATACCGGGCGCGAGATGGTGTTTATCGGCGGCGGCGTCGGCATGGCGCCCTTGCGCGCCATCATAACGGACATGCTCGAGCGTCAGGGAAGCCGCCGCAAGATCAGCTTCTGGTACGGCGCGCGAAGCCGTGGCGAACTGTTCTACGCCGACGAATTCGACGAGCTTGCCCGGCGTCATGAGAACTTCCGCTGGGTGCCAGCCCTCTCCGAACCAGCCAGAAACGACCCCTGGGACGGTGAGTTAGGCTTTGTCCATGATGTCGTCTTCCGCGCCTATCTGAAGGATCACCCGGCGCCGGAGGACTGCGAATATTATCTGTGCGGCCCTCCGCTCATGATCGAGGCCATCTACGCGATGCTCGATGAATGCGGTGTGGAGAGCGAGAGCATCTTCAATGACGATTTCGGGATCTAGGAGCATGACGACAAGGCGCGAGATCGTATTTGGACTGGGAGCCCTGGCCGGACTGATGTCCTTGCCGTCTTTGGCCCGAGCCGGTGCCGATGATCTCACGCGCATCTCCGGGCGCGCTTTCGGCACACGATGGCAGGTCACCGTTCCGGCCGATGCCGATGCCCGCAAGATTGGCGCGGATCTCCGGCACTTACTGGCCGGGATCGATCATTCGATGAGCCCGTTTCGTGCGGGTTCGGAGCTTTCGCGCTTCAACAGCCGTTCGGAAATCACACCGTTCGCAGCCTCCGAGCCGCTTCGGACGGTTGCTAGCAAGGCACTCGAGATTGCGCGATTGACCGGCGGCGCGTTCGATCCGGCCGTCGGGCCCGCTGTCCATCGTTACGGTTTCGGGCCGATCGCTGCCGGGCGGTCCGGTCGCTACACCGCTTTTGCCGTCAGTGCCGAAGGCCTCTCCAAAGCAGAGCCGGAACTTTCGCTCGATCTGTGCGGCATAGCCAAGGGCTACGCCGTCGACCGGCTTGCAGGACACCTGAGAGATCAAGGGCTGCCGAGTTTCCTGATCGAGGTGGGTGGCGAAGTCTATGGTTTCGGTGCGCGCCCTGACGGCCGTCCATGGCGCGTCGGCATTGCGGACCCGCTTCGCACCGGTGTCCACACGACGCTTCCCCTGACAGGCGTGGCGATGGCGACCTCGGGCGATGCGATCAATGCCTATGAGATCGCGGGCCGCCGCTACAGTCATACGATCGATCCCGCAACCGGAGAGCCGGTTCGCAACAGCGTCGCCTCGGTTTCCGTTCTGGCCCCGACAGCGCTGGAGGCCGACGCGTTTGCGACCGCCCTTCTGGTAATGGGTCCTGAAGGCGGCCTTGCATTCGCCTCCGCCAACCGTCTGCCCGCGCTTTATCTGCTTCGCGAGGCGGGAGGTCTTAAGGCCAGAGCCAACAGGTTGTTCATCGACCAGGGGAGGGCATAAAGCCATGCAGACCATTTTCGCCGCTGTTCTTCTGACCGGGCTTGCCATGCTCGCGCTGGCCGCCGGCCTTTTTGCCGGCCGCGCACCGCTCAAGGGATCGTGCGGCGGCGCGGCCTGCGGCGGCAAATGCCATGCTTGCGAACGATCCGAAGGAAGCGGGACATGAAACTCGACACGGTCGCCGATCATATGCGCACGGACCTGATCACGCTGACGCCGGACATGGAGATAGTACGGGCCGTGTCCGTGCTCATGCAAAACGGCGTGTCGGGTGCATGCGTCATCGACGGCGCCGGCGATCTCGTCGGCGTTCTGTCCAAACGCGATTGCCTGAAGGCCGCACTCAACGCCTCCTACTACAAACAATGGGGTGGCAGTGTCGCCGACTATATGAGCACCGAACTCGAGACGCTCGATGCGGGTATCGACATCGTCGAAGCGTGTGAGCGCTTTGTCGCAAGCTCGTACCGGCGGTTCCCCGTCACCCGCCATGGCCGACTTGTCGGCCAGATCAGCCGTACCGACGTCCTCAACGCCCTTTCACGGCAGTGGACATAACAAAGCCCCGGAAAAGAAAAGGACCGATATCATGACACGACAGCTCTCCAGAAGATTGTTTCTCGCAGGAACCAGTGCGGCAGCGTCCGCAGGTATCGTCGGGACAGCCAATGCGCAGGTGGCCTCCGGCGGCGCTGCAACCGTCTCCGTGCAGGAAGCCCTGAAACAGCGCCGCTCTACCAAGCGCTTCGGGCGTGGTGACGTTGCGCGCGAAAAGGTGCTCGAAGCACTGTGGGCGGCCAATGGTGTCAACCGCGCGGACGGTGATGGACGCACAGCGCCCGCCTGGCACGGTGCGAAGAACGTCGATATCTACGTCGCGCTGGAAGATGGCGTCAGTCTCTACGACCCCGTGGCAAACGCTCTCAACAAAGTGGCCGATACCGATATTCGCGCCGATGTCAGCCCTACGGCTTTCGTACGCCGGGCGCCCGTGGTGCTGATCTATGTTTCCGATGCCGAGAAACTTGCAACCGCCGCCGGCGAGTTGGCCACATCCGCACCCGAGGAACTGGTCATCGCCGCACGCGTCAACTCGGCCGTCATGGCCCAGAACGTCTATCTGTTCTGCGCTGCCGAAGGGCTCGGCACATGCCTCCTCGGTACCGTGGACAGGGAAGCCATCAAAACAGCGCTGAAGTTCCCGGACCATCTTTCGGTGACTTATATCCAGCCCTTGGGCGAGATCGGCTGATCTGGAGGGTGGGTACAGATCGACATACAGGCAGTGCCGCATATCCGGTGTTTCCGCAGAGACAGAAGCCGTGACGGCCGCAATTCTCTGGTGCGCGCTTGGCCTGCTCACCCTGGTTGGCGGAGCGGAAATACTGGTGCGCGGCGGGTCGATGCTTGCGCGCCAGCTGGGCATATCGCCGCTCGTCATCGGGCTCACATTTGTTGCGATCGGAGGCGGACGGCGGTGTGGGTTTTCCTCGGCCGCGCCGGGCTGACGGTCAAAAAAAGACCGCGCACGCCGAAGAGCAGGAGCGGCCGGACGTCCTGACCCGAAGGCGGGACTGGTTCGACGCCCAGCCCGACCTCGATCCAGAGCGGCTCGTGTTCATCGACGAGACGTGGGCGTCGACCAACATGGCGAGGCGTCGCGGCCGGGTGCCGAAGGGCGAGCGGCTCCGCGCCGCGATCCCGCATGGCCACTGGAAGACCACCACCTTCGTGGCCGGCCTGCGGCTCTCCGGCATGGTCGCGCCCATGGCGCTCGACGGCCCGATCAACGGCCGCAGCTTCCAGGCCTACGTCGATCAGGTTCTCGTCCCAGAGCTCAAGCCCGGCGACGTGGTCGTGATGGACAACCTCGGCAGCCATAAGGGCCCGGGCGTCCGCGCCGCGATCGAGGCGGCCGGCGCGAAGCTGCTCTATCTCCCGCCCTACAGCCCGGACTTCAACCCGATCGAGAACGCCTTCTCGAAGCTCAAGGCGCTGCTCCGAAAGGCCGCAGAGCGATCCGTCGACGGTCTCTGGGCCGTCATCGCACGCATCGCCAGACTCATCGAGTCCAACGAATGCGCCAACTTCTTCAAAGCCGCAGGATACGATCCGGATTAAGAGCGCCTAACAAAACCTCTTGCGGGCTCTGAATGCGATGATTGCCGCAGCGATGGTGAGGAAGGCGCGATAGAGGTCTGCGTGTCGCTCGTATCGGACGACGAGGCGCCTGAAGCGGTTGATCCAGGCGAAGGTGCGCTCGACGACCCACCTGTGCTTTCCGAGATGGCTGCTGCTTTCGACGCCTCGTCTGGCGATGCGCGGGGTGATGGAGCGCGCCCGCAGGTCGCGCCGGCACCGATCGAAGTCGTAGGCCTTGTCGGCATGGAGTTTGACGGGTCGCCTGCGTGGTCGACCGCGCTTCTGCCTAACCGGCCGGACGGCGTCGACGACTGCGGTCAGAGCCATGCTGTCGTGGCGATTGGCTCCGGTCAGGACGATGGCGAGAGGAATGCCGGCGCCATCGACCATGATGTGGCGCTTGGTCCCCGGCTTGCCGCGATCGGTCGGGTTCGGTCCCGTCTCCTCGCCCCCCTTTTCGCGGGAACGGAGGACGCGTCGACCGAAGCACGCGACCAGTCGATCTGCCCGGCGAGGTTCAGCCGGTCGAGCATGTGGCGGTGGATCTCGTCCCACAAGCCGGCATCCTGCCAGGCTCGCAATCGGCGCCAGCAGGTCATGCCGGAGCAGCCTGCCACCTCGAACGGCAACCGTTCCCACGGGATCGCCGTGTAGAGAACGAACAGGATGCCGACGAGCGCATCCCGGGCCTCGACCGCAGGCCGCCCGCCCTTCGGACGAGCCTCACGAGCCGGCAGCAACGGCGCGATCTCGGCCCACAAATCATCCGGAAGAAGCTTCTTCACCATGTCGGAAAACTCACGCCGACATAGTTAACAAATGGTTTTGTTAGGCGCTCTAAGGCGAATCCGCTCTAGCAACCGGATCTCGCTCAAGCGAATGTCTCCATCAATTTCGGCGGCAATCAGCCGAATCGGCTCATGGCCCAATCTAGCAAACTCGCGATCGCAAATTGCGCTTCGGTGTTGACCAGGTGTTGACCAGCCCAGAAAAGGGAAAAGCCGCCCGAAGGCGGCTCTTACTTAATCCCTTGATTTCCTTAGGAAATCTGGAGCGGGCGAAGGGATTCGAACCCTCGACCCCAACCTTGGCAAGGTTGTGCTC
>CALMPK010000206.1 GCA_937873575.1 uncultured Hyphomicrobiaceae bacterium | reverse complement strand
CGCGCTGGCCGATGGTGCTGGCGAGCACCGGCGGATCGTGATCGGCGAGCGTTTCCGCTGTCTCGCGGGCGATGACGGTGCGCGCGGCGCAGCGGTTGAGCACGAAGCGGGCGACAAGCTCTGGCCGGTAGATGCGCGCCTCCGTCAAGAGCGCCAGCATCTCCGCCGAGGCCCAGCCATCGAGCGGCGATGGCTGCACCGGGATCACCACGAGGTCGGCGGCGAGCAGCGCGGAGCGCACGAGCCCGGCAACGCGTGGCGGCCCATCTATGACGATGTGGTCGACGTCACGAGCGAGTTCTGGCGCCTCGCGGTGCAGCGTGTCACGCGCCAAGCCGACGACGCCGAACAGGCGCGGCAGGCCCTCGCGTGAGCGTTGCTGCGACCAGTCGAGCGCGGAGCCCTGCGGGTCCGCGTCGATCAGCGTGACACGCTTGCCGCGTCCCGCCAGCTCACCGGCAAGGTGCAGCGCCAGCGTCGTCTTGCCGACGCCGCCCTTCTGATTGAGAAAGGCGACGATCATCAGCTTTTCCCCGATCGGTCGAGAGAAAGGCGAGGCGCTTTTGCTTCGCTGGAAGACGAAGAGCTGTCGTCGTTGGGCGCCGATCCCGGCGCGGCCGCTTTGGTCTTCTTCGCGGTGACGCTGAGGTTTCGGGCGGTCTCGCGGATGAGGTTTTCCACATCGCGCGCGCGCTCTTCAAACTTAGAGTCTATGTTAGACTCTAAGTTAAGGGCGCGATTTCGTGTGAAGTTTCCGTGGGTTAAACCCTGTTTGGGTTCCTGATAGCACGAGCCTCGGGTTCCCGATAGCACGATAGTCCGGGTTCCCGATAGCACGAGGCCGTCCACAGGCTGTCCACAGGCCGAGAGAGGCTCGAAAGCGAGCAGCGTGCGGCCCCCGATTTCGGCCTCGAGGAAGAGCGTGTAGCCGGGCAGCGGCTGGCGCCGGATGATGTCGCGCAGCTCGAAGGCGAAGCGCTTGAACGGCGACAGGCTTCCGGATTTCTGGTGGAGGTGGCGGAAGTCGAAGCGCCAGCCATCGCGCTGGCGGCCGCCGTGCTTGCGCACCAGGCGGTAGAGCCAGCGGTCGAGGCCGCCCGTGAGGTCGAAATAGGCGCGGTCGATGGTGAGCACGAGCGCATCGTCGAGGACGGCGCGGTAGAACCAGTCCGGCACGATCATCTCGATGCCTTCTGGCCGGCCGTTGTGGTTGGTCCGCTCCTGCCACTCGTTGATCCAAGAAAAGCGGTGGCGGCGGCCCTCGGCCGGCTGCCGGATCGAGGTCGACACCGTGGTCGATTGCAGCCGGTCGAGCGCGGCTTTCAGGCGCTGGTAGTCGCGAAGCGATGTGCCGCGACCGACATAGGTGAGGATTTCGTAGGGCGTGGCGGCCATCAGTCGCGAGGTGCGGAGTCCGGCATCTCGGGCATTCACGATCTGGCTTGCCGCCCAGATCAGGATATCGGCGTCCCATATGGTCGCCATGCCGTGATCGGGAACAGCCTCGACCCGGATCGTCACGCCACCCGCGACGAAGTCGATCGGCGCGACGCGATGGGTCTTGGATAGGGAAAAGAAGGGATAGGCCATGAGATCCTGCGCGTCTCGTGGCGCGAAGTCGCCGGGAAGCGCCCGGAACAGGTCGAGCTGTCCGCGCTCCGAGAGGGATAGACGCCGCGCCGCCATGAACGATTCCGGCCGCGATCAGCGTGCGTAACGGCCGGCGTGGACCGGCTGCTGATGCGCGTGGCGTTTGGCCGGCAGGACCGAGCCGCGCGGATCGGAGGTGGACGTCACTGCGCCGCGGGCAGCCCAGGTTTCGAGATCGTCGATCGCGTAGACGACGCGGCCGCCGAGCTTGCGATAGGCGGGGCCGGTGCCGTAGGTCCGATGCTTTTCGAGCGTCCGGGCCGAAAGGCTGAGGAACTCGGCCGCTTCCTTGGTTCGCAGGTAGCGCGGCGGGAGAACGACGGGTTCGTGTGGCATGGATCGGGCCTCCGTGGTGTTTGGGACGGCCGCTTCGGATCAGCGGCGGGTAATGACCACGGTGGCGGAGAAGAGCCGGCGAGTTGCAGGGCGAAGTTGGGGGGTATCGAATTCGCCCACCATTGAGAGGGCGTGACCGCGCTAGGGTCGGTGGCGATGACGGAGGAGTTTTCGATATCCGCCCGCGATCATGGCTTTGGCATCACGCAGGAGCGTCTTGATCTTGTGACGGACCTCCGACGTCTGCCATTCGTCGCGGTCGAGACGATCGATGCTGAAGATGACCTCGGCGATTTCCTGTTGCGTCGCGCCGGCCCGGTATCCGTCAAAGGCGCGAAGCATTCGGCGTTGCCGCACGCGCTGCTGGCGTGTCAGCCGCGTGTCGGGGGGAATTGCCCGGCCGTGCAGAGCCGAAAGGAGGCGATAGACGGCTTCGATCCGATCGAAGCCCTCTATGCCGAGTGGGATGGCGGCGACAGATGCAATGCCGGCCTCGACGATGTTGTCCGCGATCTGGAGACGTTCACCGGTGGAAAGAGAAAGACGGAATGAACCGTGGCCATCTTCGGTTGCCCGCTCCTGGCGCCAGGATTCGACAGGCTGATCACCGTCGTCGTCCCGCAGATCGGGTGGTACTTCGATCAGGACGACGACGCTCGTATCTTCCCTTGGGAGCCAGAAAATCGGAGCGTCAGGGGGTGGCGTCCGAGGGTCGACAGGGAAATCGCAATCCCCATCGTTGCTGAATCTGCGCCGTCATGGACGTCGCGATTCCGTGTTCGGCCACGGATGCTTCGAAGTCGGCATCATAGGCATCGCTGCGACGCAGCCATTCCCAGGCCAGATCGGATGGCGTCAATACATCCAGATGCTCGTATTCAACAGACGAACGCCACGTCGATGCGTCAGGCGTCATGGAGATCCTCCCACGTTTATTGTTACTTGGGGGATGCAGGATTTCACGTCCGGGTTGAGAATTGGAAGTCATGAAGAGAACAAGAGGTGATGCTTGCGGAGCATCACGAAGAGGGCTTCTGCTGACTTTCACGAACCAGTTCGCGATAGCCGTGTTCGGTCATCCAATGTGCGCGGGCGAGATGGGCATTGTGGATGGAGCGGCATCGGGTGGGATCGCGATACGGGTCGAGGCCGAACAGGATGTGCACGGCCTCGCGCCAGTCGGCGCCGTCCCGCTCGGCGTCGAGCAGCCGCATGTAGAGCTTCATATGCTCGCGGTCGTAAGTTGTGAGTGTGTCGCTGGACGGTGGTGCGTCCAGAAATGCCAGTATTGACTGTCCCATCAAGCTTCCGTACTCGCGTGCGCCGGATTCATTGAATGTCTCAAAACAAGATAAAATGCCTTTATGTCACGGAAACGTCGATATGCGCTCCATAGTGTTATTTCGGTCGGTCGAGCCTGTGGTGGAGGAGCAGAACCCCTTCTCCCTTGTCCGTTGACAAGAGAACAACCCCGGCCGCTTCCAGCGCCCTGCGAACTTCATCGCGAGTCGATTCGAACACTTCGAGCCCGTTCTCGGACTCGAGGCGTTTAAGCGCGGTCAGCGATACCCGGGCCTTGTCAGCGAGCGTCTCCTGCGTCCAACCCAGCAGCGCGCGTGCGGCCCGTGACTGTCGGGCGGTGATCATACATGATCACCTCCCACTCCGATCTGCACGCAATCCAGAACTACGACTATTTTAGTCGCTCTTCGCGCAAAAGCTAGCCGAATTTGGGCCGCAAACCACGGTCCACGCTGCGTTTCCTGAAGTGGCACGGAAACTGATTCGGTTGCCTGACCACTTCGGGGACTAAGGCGCGCCCCTTCGCCCTCACGGGGCGAAGGGATCCAGCTCCTCGACAATGGTAGCGTCCTCGCCGTCGTATTCTGCGGCGGCCATGACGCCCTCCAGCCATGTGGAGGAACACATGTCTCTTGCTCTGGTGAGGTTCGGACTGTTCGCGTTAGCAAGATCGAGAACAAGGGTCGGAGCAACCGTCGTGTAACAAATTCTGTTGCGTAGGTGCGGCGTGCTTTTCATAAATCTCGGCGTCCGTCCGGCATTCGAATCTTGAGGCGACCACGCCGATTGTGAGACCTCTTCATTGCTCTTTTGCGCGAGGGGCCGTTCGGCAATCTTGTCGGCGGCATCGCAGCGGAAGGGTGCGGGAAGTCGCGAAAATGAGAAACCCGGCGGCTTGTGCCGCCGGGCCTTCCGACCTCCCGCTCAGAACGGGATGTCGTCGTCGAGATCGCGCTGGCCGGCTCCGGTTTCGCTCTGCTGCGCCCGGCTCAGGAAGTCGACCGTCTCGGCGATGATTTCGCTGCCGTAGCGATCGTTGCCTTCCTGGTCCTTCCACTTCGTGTAGTGGATGCGGCCGCGAACCAGAACCTTCATACCCTTCTCGCAATATTCCTGGATCGTTTTGCCGAGGCCGTTGAAGGCGGTGATGCGGTGCCACTCGGTGTCCTGAACCCGGTAGCCCTTCTCATCCCGGACAACCTTGCCTTCCGAGTAGCGGGGGCGCGAGGTGGCCAGCGTGAAGTGGGTGATCCGGGTGCCGCCCTGGGTGGAGCGGGTTTCAGGGTCCTGACCGATGTTGCCGGCGAGAATGACGATGTTCTGCATTGTAGGTCTCCGTTGCTTCTCGGAGGGACCATCCCTCCGACGAGACCCGGCCAAGGACGGCGGGAGACGCCTGCAACTGCCTGCTTGCGGGCAGCTCGCCCATAAGGCCCGGAGTGGGGCGGGCAGCCGCGCTTGCGCGGCAACACGGTCCGGAGCCACGTGGGTTGCGGCCGGAAACCGAACGGACTTAGGGGATCAGTCAGTCGGAGGGATTGGTGCCTCTGAACGCATACGAACCGAGACGCACAGCCGAACCATCGTCCTTGCCGGCAGCAGCGAAACGGCAGGCCCGATGAGCTTGCACCGCTCAGAGCGGCGCCTTCGGTCCTCCATTTCCGGCCACCCGCCTCTTCGCTCGCGGAAGCTGTCCGGGACGAGGACGAACAAGGCTATCGGGCCGAATGGCACGGAATGGCGACGCACCCGCTTCGATGGCGGAAGGTGCGATCCGACAGAATTGCGAGGGGGTGGGAATGAAGGTGATCGCGGCTCGCTTTCACGGCGCGAAGGGGATTGACCGGCGGGGCGACAGACGTTCACGGCCTCCGGGACTCATGCCGATGGTCGGGCGATCCCGAGCGACCGGGTGATGCTGACGGGAAACGGCGGCACGGGGCCGCAGCGTCGACGCTCCATGCCTGACCTGAGCGGGAAAGCCGGACATCCGGCGGCGCAAGCCGCCCTGGTTTTCTTGTGGCAGTGATGGTCGCGGTCGACGGGTCAGCGCGAAAACACCGAGACGCCGAGGGCGTTGAGGTTGACCATCGCGGCTATGCCGATGAACAGACCGCCCGCGCCGCCGAGCAGATTGAGCACTATCGTCGAGTCAATCGCGTTCTTTGTGAGGCCAAGGACGAGGGCGTATCCCGCAATGGTGGCCGGGATCGCGAAGATCGCCAGCGCGATCAGGCGCAGGGCCGGATTCCTGGCGAAGCCGAGAACCCCGATCACCAGCGCGATCGACAACAAGGCCGCGCCGATGGCGGCAAGACCGGACAGGAAGACCCCGGCGCCGGCCCCCCAGGCGTACTGCGCGGCCGAGAGGCCGACCATGAAGGGCAAGGCGTAGATGGCAAAGTTGTAGGCGATGATGCAGAGCGTTATCGTCAGCGAGATAGCCAGCAGGATCAGCGACATCGAAACCTCCAGATGAACGGTTGAAGATCAAGACAGGCTACTGGTGATTTGGCTCTGTCTCTGACTGTGCTACTGCGCCGGTTCTGCAAGGGTTCTTCATTAAAGTCATCGACACCGTCGATGGTCAAGTTCTTACATTTGCCAGAACCAGTTGAACGTATGAGGGCTTTGATGTTTCTTTGCGAAAGACAAGCGAAAGCCCTTTTTGGAACGTGCAAATGATATCGCCTGATGGAGTTCCGATTGTTTGCAGTCAGCCCCAGGGAGTGGCTCGCGGCTTGTTCCTTCATTTGCCTGCTTTTGGCCAAAAGAAAGAGGATACAAGGCCGGTTCTCGACCATCTAGCCGAAAAGGGCTTTACGGCGATCGGAATGGATACATGGCAGCAAGGCGAACGGGGCCGCGAAAGCCGAGACCAGCTCACGACGCGCGTGTTCGGGAATTTCCGGCGGAATATGTGGCCAATTCTCGGACAAACGACACTGGATGTATCTCGGGTGATCGATTGGGGGCTGGCAGAGTTCAATCTAACTGCGCCGGTGTTTGTAAGCGGCCTCTCGCTCGGCGGGGACATCGCGGTCGCCGCTGCCGGTCTCGATTCCCGGATTTCCTTTGTCGTTGCGGTCGGCTCGACGCCAGATTGGAAAAGGCCGGGAATGCACGATGTTGTCGACGCCGCGAAACTGCTGGCGTCCGGTGAGGCGGACCTATACGCGCAGTTCTTCTATGATCAGCTCAATCCTTTAACGCATCTGGACCGATATGCGAGGGGGCCATGGCTGAACTTCATTTCGTGTGAATTTGATAATCATATTCCCTTGGATGGTGTGACACGGTTCAAGGCAGCGCTATCGGACGCATATCCACTGGCTGGCGAGCGCATTTCCCTGAAAATGTTACGGGGCCGGCGGCATATGGATTTGCTCGATCTCGATGTCTGGTGGCCGACAGCCTCCGCGCTTATAGATCGCGCTAACAGCTTGGCTTCGTCGGGCAATTCCTGAACGCTGGACCAATCCGCACTTGGCTGCGAAGAGCCACAATAGTCGGCGAGCAGATCTGTCGTTAATAAGGCGACAGCTTCAGGAACGAAGTGGTGCACCTCGGCAAAGGCGGCGCTTACGCGCCGCCATCGAATTGCATGGTCGGGATGCCGAGCTTGCGGGCCTTGTCCGCGAGGTTTCCCTGAATGCCGCCGCCGCCGAAGACGAGGACGCCGACCGGCAGCACCTCCAGCATAGCGTCGTTGCGCTTGTAGGGAGCCTGTTTCGCCGGATACTTCTCGAAGTCCGGCGTGAAGGCGATCTGCGGCACCTTGCGGTTTTCTGCCCAGCGGGCGGCGATGCGCTCTGCGCCCGTCTTCGCGCCACCGTGGATGAGCACCATGTCGGCGTGCTTCGCATGGACCTGATCGAGTTTGGCCCAGATCAGGGTGTGGTCGTTGAAGTTGGTTCCGCCCGAGACGGCGACCTTCGGACCGGCGGGCAGCAGCACCTCCTTCTCAGCCCGGCGCTTCGCGGCAAGGTAGTCTCTGGAGTCGATCATCGCGGCTGTCAGGTTGCGATGGCTGACCTTCGAGCCGGTGCGGGGCCGCCAGGCGCTGCCGGTGTGGTGCTCGAAGGCCTCGGCGGAGACATCGCGGAAGAGCTCCATGCTGTTGCGCCGTTCGATCATGGTCTGGCCCTCTGCCGTGAGGCGTTCGAGCTCGACCGACTTCACCTCGCTGCCGTCCTGTTCTTTCTGGAGGCGACGCTGCGCAAGCTCGTTGTCGTCCAGCTCGCGCTCCACCCGAGCGGTGGCGCGGTGGAAGAGATTCACGGCTCCCCAGAGCAGTTCTTCGAGATCGGGTTCGAGGCGCGTGTCGCCGAGCGTGGCGATCAGGGCGTCGAAGATATCGGCGACGGCTGCGGCGACGGCGTTGCCCTCCGGAAGCGGCCTCGGATCGGGTTCGTCCTGATACGGCCGCCAGCCGTAGAGCTGGAGTTCGTTGAGGACATGATCGGTGGGGGACGAGGTGTGGATCGGCTCGTAGCCTGCGGTTTCGTCTTCGTTCGTCATCGTGAGCGTCCTTCGTCTGGAGACCGCGACCATCGCGGCCTTCGCAGGCGTCGACGCCCACAGGCGGACCGGACTGGCAGCCCTCGTCTCTCGCGAGGGCCTCGATGGCCAAGCCCGGCTATTTTGCTTCGCGATGCAAAGGCGGCGCAGCCGCCGGCGGAAAATAGCCGGGCGCCGCGCCATTGCCCGGCCGGGCCGTTTGTGGGCCGATCGCCCTCTCAGAAGGCCGTGGCTGCGGGCTCTCGGACAGCAAAGGTCGCTTGCGGTGATGAGAGGAGACGGCAGGTGAAGACGCCTTTACCGCGCCACGTCCCCTGCCGATCGCCTCAGCCCTCCACGAAACGACGGACGTCATCGGGATGAACCTGCTCCAACAGGGTCGCCCGGAGGGCGTCGACGCCGCGCCAGCGCAGATCATCGTTGAAGTCCTCAAGCTTCGGCGACAGGGAAATCGCCTCGATCCCGAGGCTCGTTGCTCTGGCGACCAGGCTGTCTCGCGCGCCGTCTCCTGCCGGGTCGCGATCTCGGAGGACATAGAGCCTGCGCAGGCTCAGTGGGAACAGGATGGCGGCGAGGTGTGCGGCCGAAAGCGCCGCCATCATCGGCATGTGGGGCAAGACCTGACGGGGCGACAGCACGGTCTCGATGCCTTCGCCGGCCGCCAGCACCTCACCGGCGACGCCGAAGCGGACACCGTGCCCGAGAAGATCGCCCATCGCCCGCCGCGGTGAATCGACGGGCGCCTTGTCCGAACCGTCCGGTGAAAGCCAGGTGCGGTGCGCGCCGGTCTGCCTGCCGTCGAGATCGGTGACCGACGCGACGATCGCCGGCCAGATCTCGGTGGGCGAATGCGCGTCCGGTTTGTAGTAGCACCGCCCATGGTAGCGCAACGCGGCGGCGCCGGAGAGGGACGTGATCGCCCGCCCGTTGAGGTAGATTTCCGCAAGGGTGCCGCTGATTGGTTCCGACATGGCGAAGAGCCGCCGGGACGCTTCAGGTGATCCCGCCGGCGCCGCACTGGAGATGCTGCCGGTCGGCGTTCTTGTCATCTGCGACTCGGGATGAGGGAGAGAGAGGAACCGGCGCGCTTCCTCTGCCACGTCCTTGAAGTCGATGAGGCCGAGCGCCTCACGGATGACATCGAGGAGATCGCCGTGTTCCCCCGTCGATGCGTCGGTCCATTTGCCGGCTGCGCCCTTGCCGGTTTCAGGCCCGGTCAGGCGCACGAACATTGAGCGTCCGGGGCTGTTGCGGGCGTCGCCGACCTGCCAGTACCGTCCGGCGCGCCGGCCGGATGACAGGTATTGGCGGCAAACCGCTTCGGCGTGATGGCCGAGGCGGATTGCCAGTTCGGAGGCGTCGTGACGGGACATCAGGCGGCCTCCCGTTCGCCGATGCGTTCGACCGGAAAGCGGTCGAGCACTTTGGCAAGCACGACCGGGCCATTCGTGTGGGTCGGCACGAACATGCGCAGCTTCCACGAAATGATCTCGTGGAACAGGCCGTAGGCCGTCAGGCGCTCGCGCATCGTGTCGTCGAAGCCCAACAGCTCGATGCGGTTTGCGCCCATGACGCGGACGCGGCGAAGCTGAAGGCCCTCGGCGAGGTCGAGGATCGTCCGGCCGTCCATCAGCGCCGTGAAGGCGTCGTCCGACGTGATCGTGGCCGAGCCGGTCGTGGTGGCGGTCGCCGCCCATGCCGGCGAGACCCTGCGACCGATGATGCGCTCGCCTTCGTCTGTCTGGAGCCGGTAGACGCGCGTCGAATCGTTCGGCAGCCGTTTCCAGATCGGCAAAAGCAGTCCGGTGACCATGTGAAGCGTCGCGTCGGTGAACTCCGGCACCTCGGCGATCTCGGCGCTCCAGGCTGAGGCGAAGGTGTTCCGGTCGGTTTCGACCCAGTGGGTCTCGCCCATGAAGCGCACCGGGATATTGTGGGCCTCGGTCGGGCGGATCAGGCGGACGCGCCGTTCGACCTCGCCATCATCAAGCATGACGCTGCTCGCGGGGATCTGGACGGCGGCTCGGCCGGAGCGCTCGTTGATGAGTAGTTTTGCGCGCGGATCGCCGAGTTCGGCGAGAGCTGCGTCGAGCGTCACCGGCCGGTTGCGCCTGCGCTCGTTGATCGTGAGCAGGCTGGTCTCCGCGCCGGTGCGCGGATGCGTGTAGATCGTCTGGCGATCGACGACGACGAAACTCTCGGCGCGCAGCGTCTCCAGCCCGGCGTCATAGGTTCCAGACGCGATCGCACCCTCGATACGGGCGGTCAGGAGCTGCTCGAAGGCGGTGAAGAGGATGCCCTGAAGTTCGATCGTGAGAGCGAGCATGCGATTGAGAAACGTCGTGATCGGCGGCAGCTCGTCCTTGATGCCCGTCGAATCCATCAGCGTTAGGCCGGTGGCCCGCTCGAAGCGGTCGAGCGAGCAACCCTCGACCTTGCCGCGCACCAGCAGAAGGTAGAGCTGGCGCAGCGCATCGCGGGCGTAATGGCTTTCCAGATTGTCCTCGGGGCGGAACAGCCCCTGGCCGCCCGTCTGGCGCTGGCCGCGCGTGATCGCGCCCAGCGTGTCGAGGCGGCGGGCGATGGTCGAAAGGAAGCGCTTCTCCGCCTTGACATTGGTCGAGATCGGCCGGAACAGCGGCGGCTGCGCCTGGTTGGTTCGGTGCGTGCGGCCGAGGCCCTGAATGGCGGCGTCCGCCTTCCAGCCTGCCTCGAGCAGATAGTGGATGCGCAGCCGCGTGTTCTTCGCCGACTTCTCCGCATGGTAGCTGCGCCCGGTGCCGCCGGCGTCGGAGAAGACGAGCACGCGCTTGGCGTCGTCCATGAAGGATTGGGTCTCGGCGAGATTGGCGGCTCCGGCGCGCGTCTCGACGACAAGCCGGTCGACGGCGACGCTGCCGCCGCCCTTGCGCACGATCCGTCGCGACCGGCCCGTCACCTCGGCAACCAGGTCCGTGCCGAAATACTGGACGAGCTGGTCGAGCGCGCCGGGAACCGGCGGCAGGCTGGCGAGCTTGGCGATCAGGGCGTCGCGGCGGGCGACGGCCTCGCGGCTTTCGACCGGCTGGCCGTCGCGATAGACGGGGCGCGATGACAGATTGCCCTCCGAATCCGTGAACGGCTCGTAGAGCTGGACGGGGAAGGAATGGGCGAGATAATCGAGAACGTACTCGCGCGGAGTGATGTCGACGCGGACGTCGTTCCACTCCTCGGTCGGCAGCTCTGCCAACCGCCGTTCCATCAGCGCCTCGCCGGTCGAGACGATCTGGATGACGGCCGAATGTCCCGCCTCCAGATCGGCGGCTATCGAGCGCAGCAGGGTCGGCGTCTTCATTGAAGTCAACAGATGGCCAAAGAAGCGCTGCTTGGCGCTTTCGAAGGCGGAGCGGGCGGCGGACTTGGCCTGCTTGTTCAGCGTGCCCGACCCGCCTTCGCCGCCGCCAGTGATGTTGGCCGCCTGCATCGCCGCATCGAGATTGTTATGGATGACGGCGAAGGCCGCGGCATAGGCGTCGTAGATGCGGATCTGCTCGGCCGTGAGCTCATGCTCGACGAGCTCGTATTCGACGCCGGCGAAGGAAAGCGAGCGGGCGGTGTAGAGGCCGAGGGCGCGCAGATCGCGGGCGAGCACCTCCATCGCCGCGACGCCGCCGGCCTCGATCGCCTCGACGAACTCGGCGCGCGTGGCGAAGGGGAAATCCTCGCCGCCCCATAGCCCGAGCCGCTGCGCATAGGCGAGATTGTGGACGGTGGTCGCGCCGGTGGCGGAGACATAAACGATACGGGCGTTCGGAAGCGCATTCTGGAGGCGCAGGCCGGCGCGGCCTTGCTGCGAGGCGGCGACATCACCGCGTTCTCCCTTACCGCCCGCGGCGTTCTGCATCTGGTGCGCCTCGTCGAAAATCACCACTCCATCGAAGTCGGAGCCCAACCATTCAACGATTTGTTTGACCCGCGAAACCTTCTCTCCGCGGTCGTCGGAGCGCAGCGTGGCGTAGGTTAAAAATAGGACGCCTTCGTTCAGCGCGATCTGCTTGCCCTGCGGGAAACGCGACAGCGGCGTGACCAGAAGGCGCTCCATGCCGAGCGCACTCCAATCGCGCTGCGCGTCCTCGATCAGCTTGTCGGATTTGGAGATCCAGACCGCCTTGCGCCGGCCCTGGAGCCAGTTGTCGAGGATGATCGCGGCCGACTCGCGTCCCTTGCCGACGCCGGTGCCGTCCCCGATCATGAAGCCCTGGCGGAGACGGACAGCGCCTTTTGCGTCCTCGGCGGCGGCGGACAGCTTGTCGAAGGTGATGTCGACCGTCCATGCGCCGGCGAGGAAGTCGGCATGCGCCTCGCCGGCATAGATGACGGTTTCGAGCTGCGCGTCCGACAGCAGACCGAGCACGTTCGCCGGCAGGGTCGGGCGATAGCTCGGCTTCGGCGGGGCGACGCTCGCCATCGACGCCGACTGGACGAGCTGGGTTGGATGCGCCGTGGCGCCGGAAATCCGGATGGTCTGTAGGCCGTATTCCTCATAGATCGCGTCGGAGAGGCGTCCGGCCTCGGCGGGCTTCCAGTCGACGGTCTCATAGGCGAGCGGAACGGACTCCGGCTGAGAATGCGTCACAGCAGGTGCCGCCCTGGCCGCCCGGTTGACATAGGCGCGCACGGTCCGGGCCGCGACAGGCGCGGCGACCGGCACAGCGATCGCCGGATCGACCGGCAGGCGCGCCGGGAGATGGTCGGCCAGCCATCCAAGAAGCGTGGCGACATCCGGCGCGACCCCGGGCGCGGCCGGAAAGACGGACGGATCGTCGGCCGGAAGCTTGTCGATGACGGTCAGCCGCGTCGGGATGGTCGTGCCATGCTTGGCGTAGACCGAGCCGTCGATAGCGGCGGAAAAGACGACGCGGCCGCGTTCCTGCAGACGGGCATAAGCCGAAGACCATGCCGGCGCGTCGGGCGCGAAGTTCGCACCGGTGATCGCCACGAGCCTGCCGCCGGGCGCGAGGCGCGACAGCGCCGAGGCGACATGCCGGAAGGCGGCGTCAGCGATGCGTCCCTCGACATTCGCCAACACCGAGAACGGCGGGTTCATGAGAACGACGGTCGGGAGGAGAGCCGGATCAAGGTGATCGTCGATCTGGGCAGCGTCGAAGCGCGTAACGGGAAGGGCCGGAAAGAGGAGGGAGAGAAGATCGGCGCGGGTGTCGGCAAGCTCGTTGAGCAGGAGCAAGCCCCCGGCGATCTCGGCCAGGATTGCGAGAAGCCCGGTTCCGGCCGAGGGCTCCAGCACGCGGTCGGCGGGCGTGATCGCCGCGGCGACCGACGTCGCCAGGCCGAGCGGGATCGGCGTCGAGAACTGCTGGAAGCTCTGCGCCTCGTCGGAACGGCGCGTGTGCGTCGGCACTAGGCCGGCGATCTTGGAGAGTTGCGACAGGATCGCTTGCGGAGAGCCGGCTTTGCGGAAAAGCGGCTTTCCGTATTTGCGCAGCATGAGGACGGTCGCGACCTCGCATGCCTCGTAGGCCGTTTTCCAATCCCAAGCGCCGGCGGTGTCGGAAGCTCCGAATGCGGATTCCATCGCGCCGCGCAGCACGGCGGCGTTGATAGGCTGACCGCGTTCGAGGTGAGGCAGAAGAAGCTGCGCGGCCGCGACGATCGCCGATGCCGTGCCGGAAGCGACGACGGGCGGAAGCGATGCAGCGATCTCGGCGGCCGCGGTTGCGGATAAAACGTTCATGATGGGGAACCTCGGGAGAGCGGACAGGATCGAGCCGCGCAGCGCTCTCTCTCGACCGCAACGGCTCAAACCCGTCCCGGCCCCACTCTCGCTCTCGTCGCAAAAGGCACGTCGCCGAAGACCACCGATCGCCGCCGGCGGTTTCCGGCCGTCACCTCGTGGTGGCGACGGCTTTGATCTATTGTTTAGAGGAACGGATATCGGGCGAATTCGACTTCGCAGGTCGAAAAGCGAGCCCGCTATATTGGAGGGAATAAGCTCGTGACCAAGTCACTTCTCCCGCGAGCGCCAAGGTTCTATTGGCTTGTCATCCTCGCGTTCGCCGCTTCGATAATCGCTTCAAGTTTGCCGGATTTCGGGCCGGAGCATTGGTCGATCTCGATCGCAGTCCGGGGCTGTGTCATCGCGGTTGCCGCCGTTCTCGCGGCGCTGTCAGAAATCTGGGACATTGCGCCTTCCGTCATCATCAAAGCGGAAGCCCGCTACCAGAACCGTCAGGCGCGAGAGTTCTATACGATCCCCGTCGTTTTCGGCGCGGCGCCGACGCGCGTTCCGGGGATATCGCGCCTGCGCGTGACGCGGACGGATGACGATCTGGCGATCCGGCCGTGGGCGCTGCGCTTCGAATACGCGGTGGATGAGGGTAAGGGTGAGTGGTAGCGCGGCCCCAACGACCCGCCAGGCGAGCCAACGCGACGATGGCAGGAGCGTCCCGGCTTGGAGACGGGACGCTCGATAGCATCAGCCGAAGCGACGGCCGGCTTCGGTGAAGGTATATTCGTTCGCGATGATGGTTTCCTCGACGGACTCATCCGAGGTCAGGTATTCGTATTCGCGTTCGAGCTGCCGGTAGAGCCAGTCAGCGAGATCGCGCAGCGCCTCGGTCACGATCTCCCCGGCATCGGCGGTCATGCCCTGCCAGGTCGGACTGTCCCGCTCGACGGAGATCGCCATGCAATAGGCGTGATAGTAGTGGCCACGGTGGCTGACATCAGCGTGGAGCTGATAGAAATTCCGTCGCTGGACGGTCTGCAAACCGTCGGCGATGGCATGCAGGCGGTCGTCCTTCGGGGCATGGCCCCGGATGTCGCGCGAGGCGTTCTTCCGGTAAGAATAGAACGCCTCGAAGCAGGCGCCGTCCCCTTGCGACCAGAAGCCGGTGAAGTAGATGCGTGGCTGCTGCCGGGTTCCGCCGCCCATCAGCCGGACGGCGCGGGCTTTAAGGCGAACGCCGAGGATTTCGCAAATCTGCTCGAAATCATCGAAGATGGTAGCGTACCAATCATAGTCGAAGCCGCCCTCTCGATACCATGCTCGCGCGTTCTCCCTGGCGGCGTCGGATAGCTCGGCAAGCTGATAGACCTTCGTCTCGATCACCTTACTCATCGGGATCGCCTCCGCCGAGGACCCGCGCAAGCCAGCCATCGGTGTAGGTCCATGCGATCGTCTTGCCGGTGGTGAGGTCGACTACATGCGCGCCGCCGCCGAAGGCGTCGACACGCGGCTGCGAGCAGGAGTTGGCGTAATGGAAGCCCCAGCGGCCTTTCAGGCCAAACTCCGCGGCGCAGATCCTGACGAACTGAAGGAGGCGTTCCGGATCGCCGGTGACGTCGTCGCGCATCCAGAGCTTGCTGCCACCGTGCTCGGGCTGGATTGACAAGAGGAAGCCGTCCGAGGGCGGATCTTCGGATGCGCCGTCTTCGGAAAGCTGATTGTAGAGCGCAAGCGCGCGGGCGGCATTGTCGGGTGTGCCGACGTCCAGCAGGCATGAGAAATGGGTGAAGTGGTCGGCCATGTCGGGCTCCTGAAAATGAGAAAGCCCGGCGCGACGGCCGGGCGATGGTCGATGGATACGGTGGTGTCGTGGTCAGAGGCGGAAGTGCGCCACAAGTCGCTGAGCCTCGGCGTGGTGGCCTAGCATCTCGCGATAGAAGCGCTTTCGCGCCTCCCGCTTGTGGGGCTCGTTCCAGGCTGAGCGGGACAGCTTGCGACGCGCCGCCCGGATGACGGCGCGGTCGCTGTCCCAGACCAGAATGTCGAGACGGAGATAGGTCGCGTACACCGGCGCCTCCTAGACCTTGAAGCGTCGGCGCAGCTCGTCGATCTCGTGAAGTTCGAGGCCGGCGTGCGCGCCGTTGTTGGTGAGGTCGTCCATGAACACCGGATCGAGCGGCCCATTGATAAGAGCAAGCTGAAGGGTGGAAAGACCGGCGAGCACGGCGTCGCGCTCGCGGGCCGTCACGGTGATGGTTTGAAACGCTTCGATGGTCTCGCGCGGTTCGAGCAGGCGCACGCCGCTGTGCTCGTCGATTTCGTAGTCGTCGAACTCCTGCACATAGCCGGTGGCGAGCCATTCGCCGTCATAGTTGTGGCTGGTGGCAAGGCGTCGCGCCTGTTCGGGTGTGTCGGCCTCGACCACGGTTTCGTAGTAGGCGAAGGCGTCATGGCCTTTGCTGACGACATATCTGGGCATGGGAAACTCCATAGGATCGGCGCGCGGCGCATGGCCGGGCCGGAAAGGTTGGTTGGGGAAAGCGGGGGCACGCCGCCTCGGGCAGCCGGAGTTCGGCGGCGATCTCGCGCCAGACGGGATCGACCAGTCGCGCTTCGAGCCGGGCGGCCTGGAACCGGAGGTCGCGGGCCGCGGCGTGATCGCCCCGGCCGGTGGCGGCGAAGGCCCTGCCGCGCAGGCGGGTGGCATCGAGCACGATCCGGGTGGCTTCGGCCTTGCTGGCGACGGGCTGCTGCCAGAGGATGACGCCCGCGCGGATTTCACCGGCGAGGACCAGGCCGGACGCGCTGTCCTGCACGACGATGAGCCTCGGCCGGAAGCGCAGCGTGTCGTCGGGCATGGCGCGGATGTCGCCGCGCGCGACGCGGGTGGCCGCAAGCGCCATGGCGTCCTGCGGCGAAGCGGCCTCGCCGATCGGGATGCTGCGGTCCACGCAATCGGCCTCGGTGGCGCCGTCATAGCTGATCGTGCCAAGGCAGGAGACGCGCAGCGGGCGCTTTTGCGCATGCTCAAGGCGGGGAAGCACATGGCCGGCGAGAACCTGTCCGATCGAGCGGAAGGTTTCAGGGTGGGAACGGGTCATCGGATCACTCCGCGACGGGCGGCGGAAGCCTCTCCTCCACCTTTCAACCCGTCACGGCCAACCGGCCCGACCTCTTCCTCTCCTGCCGGGGCGATGGCCCGGCGCCGATGCTTGCGGCGGTCTGCCGCCGCATGATGGAAGGCCCGGTCGCGCTGGCGATCCGGGCAGTCGTTGAGGCGCAAGCGCCTCATTGCCAAGGGTCGATTTCGAGTTCGATCATGTCTTCGTCGCCGTCGAACTCGCCGGCCGGTGCGGCGCCGTGGGTGCCGTCCCCGGCCTGGAACACGACGATCGAGACCATCAGGGTGGCGGCGAGGCTGGTGGCGAAGGCGGTGGCGTCTGCGTAGGACATGGGTTTCGGCTCCTGTCTGTGGAGGCGGGGGACCGTCCCCCGCGCGACAGGCGCCCGAAGTGTCTGACCGGGGCTGCAATCACCCTCGGGCGTTCGGACTCTTTCCGAATCCCCGAGGGCGGCACGCTTGCGTAAGCCGACCCTTCACGGGTTGATTGAACAAGACCCGGATCGGACCAAGGTTAGCGAATGGAAGCGGGGGTGGTGTCTTGCCGGTGACGGGAGCCGCCAGCCTCTGTGCGAGATGCACCGCCCGTCAGCCTTGTCGCCATGCTGATCCAGGGAAGGACGAATGTTCCGGGCCGCCGCTGCACCGTTGCCAGCCATCCGCGTGGTCGATGGCGCCGGAGTGTCGAACGCGAGATTGGCCGCTGGTGTGTCGTCTCCGGCCAAGGACGCTATTATTTCGATCCGGCCCCTACAGGCGCAATATTCCTGTGCGATCAGCATGAACGCCTGCACATCGTCGGCCCGATGTGGTTTCCGTCTGACGGCGCATCGTCAGATTATGAGGCCAGATTTGTCTGGCGTCCGTGGACTGCGAGGCGCAACAGCAGAACGGCGGCGATGATGGCCGCGGCGACGTTGTAGCTCATGGCCGAGACGAAGGCCGAAGCGTAGAGCGCGGCTTGTCCGTCCGATCCCGTCTCTAGCCCTATGCCGAAGAGGATGCCGACAGCGGCCACGCCCAGCGCCGCGCCAACCTGCTGGAGAGTCGAGATGACGCCTGACGCCATGCCGGCCTGCTGCTCCTCCACAAAGCCGAGCACGAGATTGAGCAGCGGCGTCATTATCATTGCCTGCGCTCCGCCGATGACGATCAGTGCCGGGATGAGATGCGCGACGACGAGATCGGCCCCGGTGATCCAGACCTGGCCGATAAGCACGCCGAACGAGACTGCATAGACCAGCGCCCCTGCGGCGATCGCGGGTGTTCCGAAGCGCGCGACGAGGCGCGGTGCGCTGAGTGAGAGGATTACGAATGCGATGGAGCACGGGACAAAGACGCTGCCGGCCTCGAATGGGCTGAGACCGAAGCCGGTCTGCACCAGAAGCGCGAAGCAGAGAAAGAAGGAGGAAGCCGTCGAATAAATCAGCAGCACCAAAAGACCGCCTTGCGCGAAGCGCGGCTGGCGCATCAGCGCCATGTCCACCAGCGGCTGGTGGCCGGCTTTGCGGCGGCATTCCTGATGACGATAGAAGGCGACAAGCAGGATGGCGGCCGCGGCGAGCGCGGGAAAGCTCCAGAGCGACCAGCCATAGCTCGGGGCTTCGATCAGCGGCACGAGCAAGAGCGTCAGACCGAGGCTGACCAGCGCCACGCCCGGCCAGTCTAGCGCCGGGCGGTCGGGGGAAATCGTTTCGGGGATGAAGCGTGCCATCAGCATTGCAATGGCCCCGATGGGCACGTTGATGAGGAAGATGGTGCGCCAGCCGAGATCGAGGATGTTCGCTTCTACGAGAAACCCGCCGACGATCTGCCCGGCGATGGCGGCAAGGCCGAGCGTCATGCCGAAGAAGCCGAAGGCGCGGCGGCTGTCGTCGCCGGAGAAGTTCACGCGGATCGAGGCATAGACCTGCGGGAAGAGCAGAGCCGCCGCCAGCCCCTGCGCTACCCGCGCACCGATCAGCACCTCGACGGTCGGTGCAATCCCGCAGAGGAACGACGCCAAGGTGAAACCCGCCATGCCGACCATGAACAGCCGCCGTCGTCCGTAAAGATCGCCAAGTCTTCCGCCCGTGACGAGAAGGACGCCGAAGGCCAGCTCGTAACCCGCGACGATGAAACCGATCTGCGACAGGCTCGCTCCAAGCTCTGCCTGCATGGATGGAATGGCGACATTGACCACGAAGAGGTCGAAGATCGTCACGAACCCCGCAAGCAGCAGGATCGACAAACCGAGCCATGGCGGCCGTCGGGTGGTCTCAGCAGATACGGAAGAAAGCGGTTCGGCTGTGCAGGCGTCGGAATTCATCTTGCGTCCTCTGGTAATGACGCAGTAGGGATTCCATGAACTTCATTCGGTTACAATTTACCCTCTTATGCTGTTACTTTCTGTCATAGGCTAAGCCATGCGCGCACTTGACCGCACCCGATCCGAACTGGCGGGGTTCCTGCGAACCCGCCGGGAGCGGCTGACGCCGGAAGATGCCGGTCTGCCCGGCGGCAGGCGCAGGCGCACGCCGGGGCTGCGGCGCGAGGAGGTGGCGGCGCTCGCAGGCGTCGGCGTCACCTGGTATACATGGCTCGAACAGGGGCGCGAGATCGGCGTGTCCGCCGACTTCCTCGACAATCTCGCCCGCGTTCTAAAGCTCGATGCGGCTGAGCGGCGACACCTGTTCCTGCTTGCCCACGAGCGCCCGCCAGCGGAGCCCGGCAAGACCTTCTGCACCGTGCCCTCACTGGCTGGCAGGCTGGTGGACGATCTTGCGCCTCATGCAGCCTACATCATCAACCTGCGATGGGACGTGTTGACCTTCAACCCATCCGCCGACTGCCTGTTCGGCTTCGGCCGACACGTCTCCGGGCGCTGCAATCTCCTTTGGCTGCTGTTCACGGATCCGGCCTTGCGCGATGCCTTCGTCAATTGGGAAACACAGGCCCCGGCCATGCTCGCCAGCTTCCGCCGCGATTTCGCGGCCGCGCGCGATGACGCTGACGCCAAGGGACTGATCGCGGAGCTGGAAGCGGCTTCGCCTGAGTTCAAGGGCTGGTGGCGCGATCAGGACGTTCATGCGCCCTGCACGGGAACACTCACGATCAGGGTGGAGGGACAGCCTGTGGAGTTCGAGCACACCTCGCTCACCGTCGACGGCGGGCAGCATCTGCGGCTCGTCGTCTATGCGCGGGTCGATGGGTCGGAGGACGCATCGTGACTGCCTTCGTCCTTATTCATGGTGCATGGCATGGCGCCTGGTGCTGGCAGCGGGTGATCGATCACCTCCGCGCGGCGGGGCACGATGCCGGCGCGCTCACCTTGTCCGGCCTTGCCGAACGCGCCGATCTCTTGTCCCGGCAGATCGATCTGTCCGCCCATATCGAGGACGTCATCGCCCATGTTCGAGCTTCCGGCTGGAAAGCCATCACGATGGTGGGACATAGCTATGGTGGTTTCCCGGCAACAGCCGCCGCCGCCCGGCTTGGCGATCTCGTATCCCATCTCGTTCTGCTCGACGCCTTCCTGCCGCAAGATGGCGAAAAACTCCTCGACCACGCGCCGCACCTGATCGAGGCCTACACGGCCCATGCATCGCGCGATGAGAACTGGCATATTCCGCCGTTACCATCGGTCAATTTCGGCGTTGCCGATGCGGACCGTGCATGGGTCGATGAACGGCTCACGGCGCAGCCGGTCGGAACCTATTTCGAGCCGATCCGCCTGCCGCCGCTCTCGGTTCCAGACAGGACCTATATCCGTTGCACGCAGGCCCCTGGCGCTCTTCTGGAGCGATCGGCATTTCGCGCCCGCGCCGATGGTTGGCGTTATGTCGAGATCGATGCGCCACATGATGCAATGCTCACACATCCCGAGCTTCTTGCGGCAGTAATCGCCGATGGAGCGAGTTGAACCACATCGCGGCGAACGCCTCGTCCCGTGCCAGGAAGGTTTTTGGGCCGTCTCGCCAAGCCTTGGGTTGGACGGAAGCCTGGTGCTTCGGGCCAGACGTCCGGGATCATAGGCGGCGCGACCGGCTCCCACTGCGCATCGGTTCGGTTGGTATCGTAACAGCCCGTCGATTTCGATCACTCCTAGCTCACCGTGAATGGCGGGCAGCATCTCCGGCTCATCGCCTATGAACGTATGGTAGCCTCCTGAAACAGGAAAAGGCCCGGTCTCCTGTGGAGAGCCGGGCCGAAAGATGAAATCGCCTGTCTGGCTCGCCGTCGCTGATCAGGCGGCTGCCCGACCTTCAACGTCATCGGCGCCGATCTCGTCGGCCGTCACCTCTTCGAGGCGGGCGCGGCTGTATCCGGCCTTCGCCAGCCAGAGCTCAGCGGCTTCGCGGTTCTGCGCGAGGTGGATCAGCTCGGCGTTTTCGCCGACGTGCTGCAGCACGCGTACCTGGCCGACCTTCGGTCGCTCGACCACGCGGAAAGTGAGGTCGCTGTCGATGCCGTAAGTCCGCATGATCGTAACGAGGATGATGCCACCCTCACCGAAATCGCCTTCGTGCAGCGTGAAGCATGGCGGGCTCGAATAGGTCGGCCGCTCGCGGGCCGGCTCCTTGCGCACGAGGCGGCCGGCGCCGTTACGGCGTTCCCACGCAGCGAGTTTCCTGGTGAAACGAGCCGGCGGCTTGGCCGTACCGTCGGAATAGGCGACGAGTGAACCGAGCGGCGCGACGTCGAAGATGAGAGCAGCGGACATGAACAAGGTCTCCTGAAACGAAAACGGCCCGGCGGGATGCCGGGCCTTGGAGTGGAAGGGGAAGGAAAATCGGGGCGACCGAAGCCGCCCCGCTGGAGCGCATCATTCGGCGGCGACGAGAACCGCCGGATCGTCGGTCGCATCGGTCGCGCCCGCGTCATCGTCACCGGCGAGGAATTCCGGCAGGGCGACGTCGTCCTCGTCGGAATCCACCGGGGTCTCGACGCCCGGTTCCTCAACGAGGAGGCGAAGCGGTTCCGGCAGCCAACCGGAGTCGGCAAGGAGACGTTCGGCCTCCCGCGCCATGTCGGCCTTTTTCAGATGGTCGATCAGGCGGGCATTCTCCTCACCAAGCGCCTCGTGAACGGCGTCGAGGATGCGAGGTTTGGTTACGCGGCCGAGGTAGTTCGTGACGGTCGGCCGGAAACCGGCTTCCGCCATGTCGAGCCCGGTCGCGCGTGCAAGGCGGTCGGCTTCGGTCATGCGGTTCCGAAGGTCGTATTCGGAAATACCGGTCGCGCTGTGCGGATTCGGCCGCTCGTAGAGCGCGTTGATGCCGAACGAGACGCAATGAGCGAGTAGCGCCATGCGGCTGGCGTCATCGAGCGCGTCCAGCCAATCCCACAGCGCATCGGGATCGGTTGGCACGTCCGCCTTCCATCCCGCGTGCCGCTCGGCGACCGACTTCGCATAAGGGCTGTCCTTGAGGTCGATGCCCTGCTCAGGGAAATATACCTCCTGGACGGAAACCCGGACGGCTGAGCCTTTCGTGGACTGCTTGAAGCGATCACGCACGAGCCGATGCAGGAGCGCCGTCATGGCGATGTGCGGATTGGCGGCCACCGCATCGGCCAGCGCCACGGTGCGATGCGCCGTCAGCTCTGCCACGAGACGTTCGGGAAGAGGCTTGATCGTGTCTTCTTCCTCGTCGGACTCGACCGGCTGACCGCCGACCGTGATGGCGGTGTGCCGGACGTCGGGCGCGGAAACCCCGCCCGCATCCCCGTCGCCCTCGATCTCCGGCGTTTTGCCTTCGACGGTCGCGGTCGGCTCGTCCTCCGGACGGACCCAGCCGCGATCGACAACGAGTTCGCCATCCTCATCTACGGTGACGAAGACGCCGGCGATGGCGATGTCGGTGGGATCGAAGATGGCAGGGCGGCGCTCGAAGGCTTCGAGCTGCTCTTCGATCTCGCCGAGGCGCTGATCGATTTCGTCCGGCAGCTCGTCGTCGGCTTCATGTTCGGCTTCGATCCGGTCATATTCGTCGCGGAGCGTCTGGCGAGCGGCCCGCTCCTCACCGGTTAGTTCGGCGAAGGTGGGGGTGATCGCGCGAAGGTCGTAGTCGTAGCCGTAAGGAAGCTCGAGATCGACCGTGATCCACTTCCAGCCCTCGGCGGCTATCTCCTCGGCGACGGACTTCAGCTTCTCCGTGACCAGTCGATCGAGGAGCGGCACGTCGTCCAGCCAGCCTTCCTCGTCGTCATCGAAGAGATAGCGCGGCAAGAGCGGGCCGCCCGCCGCCACGTAGGCGTCGAGGCCGACGAAGCGGGCGCGCTTGTCGGAGGCGGCGACGCTGGTCTCGGTCAGCATGTTCCGGATGCGCCAGGGCTCGCGATAATGGGACTGCCTGATGGCATCCCAGACCTGCTCCTGGCGCGCGTGATCCGGGTGGGCGGTGAACGCCTCCAGCGTCGCGAGCGTCATGCCGTTTTCGGCATAGACCTGGTGGAGCGTGGGCGAGACCTTGGCAAGCGCGAGGCGCTGATCGACATAGCGCTCCGTAGTGAAATAAGCACTCGCGACCTCCGCTTTGGTCATGCCGCCATCGACCATCCGCTTGAACGCCTTGAACTGGTCGAGCGGATGAAGGGCAAGCCGGAACGTGTTTTCGGCGAGCGAGTCGTCGACCGCCAAAGTCTTGGCATTGGCCTTCTTCACGATGCAGGGGATCAGGCCGTCCTCGGCGAAGCGGCCTTTCTCGACGAGGCGGGCTATCACGCGGAAGCGGCGGCCGCCGGCGGGCGTCTCGAAATCGCCGGTCTCGTTGCCGTCAGCATCGAGAATAGCACGGACATTGATGCCCTGGATCAGATCTTCGCGGCGTTCGACGTCATCGGCGAGATCGTCGAGACCGGCTTCCACGTCGGTTTCGCGCACATTGTCGTTCGACAGACGAATGCGGTTGAAGGGGATGTCGCGCGCCCGCGAGAACTCGATCAATTCGAGGACGGGCTTCTTCTTGGCTCGGGCCATGATGGGTTACTCCGCGACGGGCGCCGAGAGCCTCTCTCTCCGCTATCAACCCGTCACGAAATCCCCATCCCCTCTCTCACTCTCGAACGCCGCCGCCCGCACCGCGTCACCAGGCAGGCGGAGACGGCAGCGGCTCGTTCACCCCGTATTTCCGGCGCAGCGCCGCGATCGCGGCGTCCTGCCGGCCGATCCTGCGCCGCAGCCGGTCGAGATCGGGGCCGGCGATCGCCAGCAGTCCGTCGAGGATGCGGCGGTACTCGGCCTCGTCGGCTCCGGTCCATCGGCTCATCCGGCGGTGATAATGCCGCGCCTTCGGCCGCCGACGGATGGCCTCGGTTTCGGCGCGGCGCGACAACGCGCTCTCGGCGAGCGCGAGATTGCGCCGGCTGTCGGCGAGGCTCGCTTCCATGCGCGCCAAGGCGGCGCGCAGCGCCTCCCGCGTCATCATGGCCTCCTCCGTGGCGACGCGGCCAGCACGGCGCGGAATGCGTCCGGCAGGATGACGTTCGCCGGCGCGTCAGCGAACATCGGGGCGATCTGGTCCGGGCGATAGCCCGCCAGACCGCAGCCGATGGGCGTGACCTCGAAGCGCGTATTCGCGAGGCCGCGGGCGTAGCCGAGGAAGTCGTCGACATGGCCGCGGATCACGGCCAGCGGCAGGACGCGCAGCCCGCGATCCTTGGTGGGGATCGCATAGGCGCGTCCCTGCGGCCCGACGCCCTGGCCGTAGATCGCGCCACGGTGCCGGCGAGCCCAGAGGGCCGCGCCCTTGCCGTGGCGACCCGCGAGATTGGAGCCGAAAACGAAGACGGGTTCGATGGTCGTCGAGCTACGCATGGAGACCTCCTGCCTGCTTCCGCTCGCCGCGAGCGGTACGGCTCCGAGCGGCCCCAGGAATCTGCGGAGAGTCACCGAGGCGGGCGGCCAAAGGCGTCCCGTGAGGGAACGGCAACGCCGTTGGCACTGCGCGGGGGCTGGCGGCACGATGGAAGAGTATCGGTTGTGGTGAGCGGCGGCAGCGCCATGGTCGAGATCGCCCTGGCAACCATCGGCAAGCAGGCGTCGGCGCGGCGGGCGTGTCGCGAGGATCATGCCGCCCTCCTGTCGACGGAGGGCTCGCCAGCGATCGAACCGGCGTCGTCTTCCGGCAGGAAAGACAAGATCCAGTCGGCCGCCTTGCTGGCCTGGCTGGCGGCGCGGACGACGGCGCGGGAATCCTCGCGAAGGACGTCCAGCCAGGAACCGATATAGTCGGCGTGGCGCACGGTCGGGACGATGCCGAGCGATGCGCAGCAGAAAGCAGCGCTCATCTCCGCGACCAACTCCTCGAAGGCGTATTTCTTCGTGCCGAAGGAGGTCGAGAAATCGCGGTTCAACCGGCTGTGGTGGCCGCTGGCGTGCCCGATCTCATGCAGGGCCGTGCGGTGCCAATTGATCGGGTCGAAGTAGGCTTGAGGCGGAGGTACGACCACATAGTCGTCGGCCGGGACGTAGAAGGCCCGGTCGCCGCCGATGCGGAAGTCGATGCCGGTCGCCCTGATGAGCGCCTCGACCCTCGGCTCGATCAGGCCGGGAGGCGGCGGCGGGACCGCGACGGCGATGTCGTCGGGCAGGTTCTCGCACTGCGCCGTGTTGAAGACGGTGAAGCGTTTGAGGAACGGGATCGCCTGCGCGTCCTCGCCGGTCTCGCGGGCGCGCCGCTTCTCGTCCTCGGGGACGAAGCGGTCGGCATAGACGACGGTGGTGCCGCGCTCGCCCTTGCGGACATTGCCGCCGAGCGCCGCCGCCTGGCGATAGGTGAGCCAGCCCTGTCCGGGGAAGCCGTGCTGAACGATTGCGCCCCAGAGGATCAGGATGTTGATGCCGCTGTAATTGCGGCCGCTGCTGGCGTTCCTCGGCAGGCCGAGCGGGGCTTTCGCGGCCGACGTGCCCCAGGGCTGGACCCATGGGAAGCGGCCAGCCTGGAGCTCGGCGACGATCTTGCCGGTGATTTCGTCATAGAGGTTCGCCCGGTCCTGGCCGGTGCGCGTGGTGCGGTCATGTCTGGACATCGCGGTTCTCCGCGACGGGCGCCGGAGGCCTCTCCTCCAGTCCTCAACCCGTCAGTGCGCCAAGCACAGCCCTCTAACTCTTTGAAAGGAAAGGAGTTTTAACACAGAGGCAAAGCTACCAACCAACCCCGAGGGGTGAGAAACCCTCCCGCCACACGGTGCAGCGTGGGGCGCGAAGCGAGCGGGTGAGGCCGTCCGGGTGCTTCCGGAAGGCCATAAATCAGCAGAACCCGCTAACGCCGGGCGTGAGGGAACTTCCGATCCCGATAACGGCCCGGCCAGCCAGTCCGCCATGGAGAGGGAAACCGAACCGATGGCCGAAGCCCCGTCAGAGGGCGCCGCACCGACTCGGAAGTGGGTGGGGCAGTCGAAAGACTTGTGGAGCGCCGACGCGCGATTGATGGGCGCGCGTCAGGGACATCGGAGCAACCCGGTGTCAGCCTCCGGGAAAGCCTGCAAGGCCCGGAAGCCGGATTCCACACGGGGTAGAGTCGGCTCCTACAGCGGACAAGGGGCAGTTGGTGGAACTTGGGAACCCGCACGCGTTGCCGTCCTTCCGGGACGGCTGGCCGAAGCGACCGGCGATCGCGCGCAGCGGGGGCGGAGCCCGCGTAGTAGTCCGAGGGCGGGAAAGCCGTCCACATGGCGAAGGCGGGCAGTGGATACATTTTGCAAGCAGGAGATGGACGTCAATGTCCGACACGGTGAATACCGAGTTCATTCTCGACATGCAGCGCAAGCTGTATCGGTGGAGTGCCGCGTCCCCCGAAAGGAGGTTCGCGGATCTGTTCAATATCGTATGCGACCGCGGCACGCTGCTTCATGCCTGGCAACGGCTGGCCCGTAACAGGGGCAGCAACACACCGGGCACGGACGGCGTGACGCGTAAGGCGGTCGAAGGGCGTCCCGATGGGGTCGCAGGCTTTCTGGAGGAAATCCGGCAAGACCTGCGGCAGGGAACTTACCGGCCTGAACCTGTCCGGCAGAGGTTGATCCCGAAGCCGGGCAAACCGGGAAAGTTCCGCCCCTTAGGCATTCCCACGCTCAAAGACCGACTAGTCCAAATGGCGCTCAAATTGGTGCTGGAGCCGATCTTCGAGGCGGATTTCTATTCGACCTCATACGGCTTTCGCCCCGGTCGGAGCACCCACGACGCACTCGCAAAGGTGCGTCACAGACTGGACCCGACAAAGGCTGGTCCTTCACGGACCCGGTTTGTAATTGAAGGGGACATCAAGGGGTGTTTCGACGCCATCGATCATCATGTGCTGATGGAACGGGTGCGACGACACATTCGGGACCGGAAGGTCCTGCGACTCGTCCTCGCTTTCCTGAAAGCCGACATCATGATCGAGGGCAATCGTCGGCATCCGGTAACCGGAACCCCGCAAGGGGGCATCGTCTCGCCGCTCTTGGCCAATGTCTACCTGACGGCCATCGATGAGCGATACCGGCGCTGGATTCCCAATCCACGGGATAAAACACCGGTGCGGGCGCGACAGCGCCTACAGACCGACTACCAACGTGGTCGTCCGGGGTTCTACGTGGTGCGATACGCGGACGACTTTGTCGTCCTCGTGCAGGGAACTCAGAAGGATGCCGAAGACGAGCGTCTGGCGCTGGCGCAGTTCCTGAAAGAGGAATTGCGCATGGAGTTATCGATGGAGAAGACCAAGATCACCGATGTCCGGGAAGGCTTTGACTTTCTCGGCTACCGGGTTGCGCAGGAAAAGATGCCATCCACAGGACGGTATGTCGGCATGCTCTTCATTCCGAAGGGCAAGCCACAGTTCCTCCGCGACAAGATCAAGGCCCGAGTGCGGGAAACGCCAACTGGCGTCACCCTTGCCGCACTAGTTGATAACCTCAACCCGGTCATCGTCGGCTGGCGAAACTACTACCGATACGCTACACGATCAGGGAAGGAGTTCGGCAAGCTCGACTGGTGGCTGTACTGGCGCCTGAAATCCTGGCTCGGCAAGAAACACGGCAAGGCGTCTGGAAGGACATTGCGTCGTATATATACCGTGCCGGGAACCGGGAAAGACGGCGGTTGGCAATCGGGCGCGAAGAAACTCGCCCGGTTCGCCGACACCAAACGCCTGCGATACCCGGACCGAGGCCTACGCATACCGAACGGATGGGACGACCCGGATGAGCGCTTCCTGAAGGGAGCTGACAAATTCTGGGAAGCAACCCGCGCCCTCGAAACATTATGAGGGCCACCCGTGGCACATGCCACGCATGGAGAGCCGGATGCGGGGAAACTCGCACGTCCGGTTCGGAGCGGGGGATGAAGAAACCTGCCTCGGTGACGAGGTAAGGCGCTTCATCCCTACTCTACCGGCAAACCCGTCCGCACTCTCACTCTCAGGGGGCGTTGCGGGGCAGGCTGTGCAGAAACTCATCCTGATGTCGCTGAGCTTGGACGCTACGCCCAAGTGGCGACCCGGCGAGTCAGCTTTGGTTCGGTCAATGTCCTCGGTCCAACAAACTAAACGCTCGAGAGCTTTCCAAAACTGCCTCACATCATCAGGCCAAGCGCAGCTCCGCCCACGGCGGCCAGCAATACGACAACCCATGGCGGGACTTTCCAGGCCATCAGCGCCACGAAGCAAACCAGGGCCAACGCGAAATCGGGCATGCCGCCGACCGCGCTGGTGAAGACAGGCGTATACAACGCCGCGCCCAGGATCCCGACGACTGAGGCGTTGGCGCCTTGCATAGCCGACTGCGCCCATATCGTGCGGCGCAACTGATCCCAGAAGGGCAGCGCGCCGATCAGGATCAGGAAGCCCGGCAGGAAGAGTGCGACAAGCGCGATTGCGGCGCCGGCCGCGCCGTTCGGCGCCGGTCCCATTACCGCCCCGAGCCAGGCGGCGAAGGTGAAGAGCGGTCCCGGCACGGCCTGCGCCGCGCCATAGCCCGCAAGAAAGGCGTCGTCGGACACCCATCCCGGCGTAACGGTTTCGGCCTGCAAGAGCGGCAGCACCACATGGCCGCCGCCGAAAACCAACGAGCCCGCGCGGTAGAAGCTGTCGGCGAGCGCCCATCCTTGCGCTTGCCCGGCCAGGATCGGCAGGCCAATCAGCAAAGCGGCGAACAGTGCAAAGGCTGTCAGGCCGGCCTTGCGGGAGACAGGGACCGGCAGAGGGTCGCCGACCGCGACCTTTCCCTTGCTGAGGACCAACCCGGCAATTGCACCCAGAAGTATGGCGACCATCATTCCGATGGCGCCCGGCGCCCAGGCAAGCAGAAACACGGCCACGACCGCGATGGTGGCGCGCTCCTTGTCGGGGCAAAGATTTTTCGCCATGCCCCACACGGCTTGCGCGACGATGGCGACCGCGACGATCTTGAGACCATGCAAGGCGCCAAGCGCAAGCGGGCTTTCGAGCCGCGTTGCCGTCATGGCGAGCGCGAGAAGGATCAGGGCCGATGGTAGGGTGAAGGCGAGGAAAGCCGCACATGCGCCGAGCCATCCCGCCCGCGTCAGGCCAAGCGCAAAGCCAACCTGGCTGGAGGCCGGGCCGGGCAGGAACTGACATAGCGCCACCAAGTCTGCATAGGCGCTTTCGTTCAGCCATTTTCTTCGCGTCACCAATTCGTCCCGGAAATACCCCAGATGCGCGATCGGACCGCCGAAGGAGGTGAGCCCCAGCTTCAGGAAAACGCAGAAAACTTCGGCGACGCTGGCCTTTGACTGCCGGTGGCTTTGATCCATTCACTCGGTCTCGTTGATTGATCACTTTCGCCGACGATAAGATACGAACGGCGTTGTTTGGATTTCAGGTTGCGGCCGTCAGATTGACTCGCCGCATCAGGGCCTCGCCGCTCTCCCTTCGCTCGGAATAGCGGTCAGTCAGGTAGGGTGAGACGTCGCGCGTCAGAAGCGTAAACTTCATCAGTTCCTCCATCACGTCGACCACTCGATCATAATAGGAGGACGGTTTCATCCGGCCCGCCTCGTCGAACTCCTGAAAGGCTTTGGCGACGGAGGACTGGTTAGGGATCGTGACCATCCTCATCCAACGGCCGAGCACGCGCATCTGGTTAACGGCGTTGAAGCTCTGCGAGCCGCCGGAGACCTGCATGACGGCGAGTGTCCGGCCCTGCGTCGGCCTTACCGCGCCGACCGAAAGGGGAATCCAGTCGATCTGCGCCTTCATCACCGCGCTCATCGCACCGTGACGCTCCGGGCTGGTCCAGACGTGACCTTCTGACCAGAGCGAGAGCTCGCGCAGTTCCTGCACCTTGGGATGGTTGACCTCAGCCCCATCCGGCAGCGGCAGGCCGGACGGATCGAAGATACGTGTTTCGGCCCCGAAATGCTTGAGCAGACGCTCGGCTTCGAATGTCAGGAAGCGACTGTAAGATCGCTCCCGGAGCGAGCCGTAAAGCAGCAGGATACGCGGTGGATGGGTCGAGGGCGTTGCTGCGCGCAGCCGGTCAATGCCGGGAATATCAGCGCAACCGGCATCAAGATTGGGAAGCTCGTCCGGCATCAGCGATGCGCCTCCGCCAGTCTGGAGACTTTGCCGCCGCGTTCATACCAGCCTTTGGAGCGGTTCACGATCCAGACGACCGAGAGCATCACCGGCACCTCGATCAGCACGCCGACAACCGTGGCGAGCGCCGCACCCGAATGAAAGCCGAACAGGCTGATGGCGGCGGCGACCGCCAGTTCGAAGAAGTTCGATGCGCCGATCAGCGCCGAGGGACCGGCAACGCAATGCTGTTCGCCGGCAAGCCGGTTGAGCAGATAGGCAAGGCCGGCGTTGAAATAGACCTGAATCAGGATCGGCACGGCCAGCAGACCGATGATTGCCGGCTGCGCGATGATCTGCTCGCCCTGAAACCCGAACAGGAGAACGAGTGTCGCCAGCAGCGCAACGAGAGACGCCGGACCGAGCTTTGCAAGAAGCCTGTCAAGCGCGGTCTGCCCGCCGCTCGCCAGAAGCCGGCGACGAATGATCTGTGCGATGATGACGGGAATGACGATGTAGAGCACGACCGAAAGCACCAGCGTGCCCCATGGCACGGTGATGGCCGACAGGCCAAGCAGCAGGCCGACGATGGGCGCGAAGGCGACGACCATGATGGCGTCGTTGAGCGCGACCTGGCTCAACGTGAAATGGGGCTCACCCTTTGTGAGGTTCGACCAGACGAACACCATGGCCGTGCATGGCGCGGCGGCAAGGATGATGAGGCCGGCAATATAGCTGTCGATCTGGTCCGCAGGCAGGTATGGCCGGAATAGCCAGCCGATGAACAGCCAGCCCAGCAGCGCCATCGAGAACGGCTTCACCGCCCAGTTGATGAACAGCGTCACGCCGATGCCGCGCCAGTGCCGGCTGACCTCGCCCAATGCGGCGAAGTCGATCTTGAGCAGCATGGGGATGACCATCAGCCAGATCAGCACGGCAACCGGCAGGTTGACCTTAGCAATTTCCATCGCGCCGATGGCATGAAATGCGCCCGGCAGAAAATGGCCAAGTGCGATACCGACGACAATGCACAGGGCGACCCAGAGGGTCAGGTAGCGTTCGAAGGTAGACATAGGATCCCCTCAGGCCGTTGCGACGCGCCGGCCGTGTTCGCCGATCACGCGCTCGCCGTCTTCCTTGACGAACGCGCCGTGCTGCGGCGGCAGGAGGTCGAGCACGTCCTCGGACGGTCGGCAAAGCCGAACGCCCTTCGGGCTGATGACGATGGGCCGGTTGATCAGGATGGGATGCGCCATCATGGCGTCGAGCAACTGCGCGTCGCTCAGCGCCGGGTCGCCAAGGCCCAGTTCCGCATAGGGTGTGCCTTTCTCACGCAGCAGCTCCCGCACCGATACGCCCATGCGGGTGATAAGCTGGGTCAGCATGTCCCTTGATGGTGGTGTCTTCAGGTATTCGATGACATGCGGCTCGATGCCCGAATTGCGGATCATTGCCAGCGTGTTGCGCGAGGTGCCGCAATCCAGGTTATGATAGATGATAACGTCCATGGGCCGCCTCACGCCGCGCTGTTACGTGGAGACGACGCGCCTTCAGACTGGCCGATCTCGGTCAGCTTCGTGCGCAGCGACGCCTTGTCGAGACTGGCGACCGGCAGGGACGTGAAGGCCGCGATGCGGTTCTTCATGTAGCGGAAGGCCGCAACGAAGGCGGCTTCCTTCTGAATGTCCGGCCCATCGACGGTGGCGGGGTCTTCGATCCCCCAATGGGCGGTCATGGGCTGGCCGGGCCAGACCGGGCAGGCTTCGCCGGCAGCGTTGTCGCAGACGGTGAACACGAAATCCATGACAGGAGCATCAGTCTCGGCAAACTCCTCCCAACCTTTCGAGCGGAAGCCCTCGGCGGGGTAGTCGAAGCTCCGCAACACCTTCAGCGCAAAGGGATTGACCGCGCCCTTCGGCTGCGACCCGGCAGAGAAGGCACGAAATCGACCCTCGCCATCCTTGTTCAGGATGCTCTCGGCGAGGATCGAGCGCGCCGAGTTGCCGGTGCAGAGAAACAGAACATTGTAGATGCGGTCAGTCATGGGTGGCCTCCTTGGCGGCGAAGGTTTGCGGTGGGCAGCAAGGGGAAATATCGGCGATCAGCGGCGCGCAGATTTCCGGGCGACCACCGCAGCAATCCTTGACGAGAAAGCCCGCGAGCTCCCGCACAGCGTCAAGCCGCGCCCGATAGATGATCGAGCGGCTGTGCCGCTCGGCATCGATCAGACCGGCGCGCGTCAGCGTCGCCAGATGCGTGGACATGGTGTTGTGCGGGACATCCAACCGGCGGGCGACTTCGCCCGCGGGCAATCCGTCCGGCTCATGCTCCATCAGCAGGCGGAAGACGTCGAGGCGGGTCGGTTGCGCGAGCGCGGCGAAAGCAAGGATGGCGTTTTCTGATTCCATATGTCGAGACTAATCGACATATGGGCTGAAGTCTAGACCGGGACGATCCATAGTTTTCACCTCATCTGGTAACCAGTGATAATCGCATCACGGTGGGGAGATCGCTGAAACTCGGTTGTGACAGGTAAAGCTGGCCGTCACCCGAACAGCAGCCTCACGCCCGAGGCGAGAAGGATTACCGCCAGAATGATGCGCAACCATAGTTCGGGTAGGTAACGGCTACCGATGAAGGCCCCGAGCGAGCCGCCAACAGCGACGGCGATCAGCCACCCGGGTAGCGCACTCGGGATCTGATCCCACCAGGCATAGGCTCCAAGCAGTGCGGCAGCCGAGTTCATCAGGTTGTAGACGGCGGTTGTCGCCGCAGTCTGGCGTGCTGTACCCCAGTTCATCGCGAGGATTACCGGCGCGAGGAATACGCCGCCTCCGGTCCCTGTCGTGCCGGATATGAAGCCAATGATCGCACCCGTTGCCAGTGCCGGGATGAAGGGCGGATCGATTGGCAGGTCAGCAGATGATCCAGATCTACGAAGGGCCGTCCGCGCCATCTGGACGGCCGACAGGACGAGAACCACCCCGACGACCGGATAATAGATATCCGGGGGTAGCTGGACAGATCCGCCAAGCAGCGAGAACGGGAAGCCCAAGATCGCGAAAGGCCAGACACTTCGCCACGACAGCCTTCCAGCCTTCAGGAACATGGCTGTCCCGATTGCTGCGACCAGCAGATTGAGGGCGAGCGCGGTCGTCTTCATCGCCAACGGCGCAAAGCCGACCAGCGCCATGATCGCGATGTAGCCAGACGCCCCGGCCTGGCCGACCGACGCATAGATCAGTGCGATGAGGAAGAAGGCCACCGCGAGCCAGAGTCCATCCAATTCCACCTTGCCAGAACCTCATCATGGTCCGCATCCCGAGCGTGCGACAGCGCGCGCGTTCCCCGATACTTCTTTGTCTACCACCAGACTGGTGCGAGCAATATGTTCTGGTGGCGACCGCAGTAGATATTGCTCGTATTGCCAAGCATTTACTGGGGTTATTTGCCCAAGGATGGTACACTTCATTACTTGCGGCACGGAGGCACAATGGGACGCTTTATTGAGGGATATGACCGAAGCCAGCCGCTTCTTTTACCTGCCTGCGTCGATGACTACGTGCCGCAGGAATCTCTCGTCCGGGTCGTCGACGCCTTCGTCGAAACCCTCGATCTCACGGCGCTTGGCTTTGAGCGCACTATCTCGGCCGCAACGGGGCGACCCGGTTATCATCCAGGCGATATGCTGCGGCTGTATATCTGGGGTTACCTGAACCAGTTACGCTCTTCGCGCCAGTTGGAGCGCGCCTGCCAGCGCGACCTGGAGGCCATCTGGCTGATGCGGCGGATGACCCCGGACTATCGGACCATCGCAGCGTTCCGGCACGATAATCCCGAAGCGATCATCGCCACGGGCGCCGCATTCATCAGATTCTGTCGCGAGAACGGCCTTGTCACTCCCGGCAAGGTGGCGCTGGACGGGACCAAGATGCGGGCGGTTGCCAGCGCGAAGAACATCGCAGGAGCAGATCGTCTGGCACGCGACATCGCTCACACCGAAACAGAAATCGCCTACTATCTCGACCGTCTCAACATAGCGGATCAACACCCGGCGGACGCGCGCGATCAGACGGTCAATCGCGCGGCTTTTGCCGGCGCGATCGCGTCGCTCGAACGCCGCAAGCAGCGCTTGGAAAAGCGGCAGGCCGAGCTCGCTGAGCATGATACCAACGTCGTGGTCTTCGGAGAACCGGATGCACGACCAATGGGATATGGCCGGGCGCCGAAGTTCCCAGCCTATAATCTCCAGAGTGTTGTCGATGTCGAAAGCGGCCTGATCATTCACAACGACGTCGCCAACGAAGCCAACGACAGCCAGTTGCTGCATCCAATGGCTATTGCGGTAAAGCAAGTGCTCGACGTTGACCAACTCGAAGTGCTGGCGGACGGAGGCTATTCGAATGCGCAGGAGGTCGCGCGCTGCGAGCAAGACGGTGTACGAGTAGCGGCTCCGATCAAGCGCGGCGCCATGAGCGCGCAATACTTCCGCCCTGTGCAGTTCGTCCATGACGAGGAAACCGACACGATCTGCTGCCCGGCTGGTGAAACCATGCATCCCAAGGGCAAACATACCCGAAATCGGGCGATCCGCTACAGAACGCCCGCGTGCCAGACTTGCCACATCAAGCCGCGGTGTACGCCAGGATATCAGCGCACCATTCACAGGCTCGTGGATCAAGGCGCGCTCGATCGGATGGAACGTCGGGTTCACGAGAACCCTGATCTCATGACGATCCGGCGCTGCACGGTGGAGCATCCCTTCGGCACCATCAAGCGAATGTCTGGCGGAGGCCGCTTCCTGACCCGCGGTTTGCGGCGGGTGAAAGCCGAAGCTGCCCTCTCGGTCCTGGCATTCAACATCATCCGCGCTTCGAACGCCTTCGGGACCGGGGCGCTGATGTCGCGGGGCTGAGAACCCCGCTCGATTCAGTTCGCGTCATCGCACCCGCACTGAATCGTCGCCGAGTTTCTGCACAGCCTGGGGGTCTCCCCGCAGAAGGGGGTGCGTCGGCAACGCAGTGCCGACCAGGGGGAAGGCCTTCCCCACAAAGCTGCAAAGCCGCCAACACGGAAATACGGATATCAGAGTTTCAGAAGGCGAACCTCGCCTGCGCACCATCCTCGTCCAGTCCCGACACGCTGAACGACCCTGTCGGCAAGGGACGAAGCAATTCCGATTCCCGGCAGGTCATGTCGAGCCAGGCCATGCGCTGCTCACGGCGCAGCACCGCCACCTGCCGATCATGAAACGGGGCGACGTCGGGGTTCGCCTCGGTGGTGAGGATCGCATAGGCCTCCGGCCAGTCCGGCGACGCAGGCCGCCATATCCCTGCGAAATAGAACCAGTCGCCATCGGCGAGCGCGAAGCCGTAGTGCCTGCCGCGGCTGCGAAACCGGAACTCGGACGCCGGCGAGGCAGCGATGACTCGGAAAGGTCCGGCCGTCGGCGCGGATCACGGTGGCGGAGCGCCCGCCACGCTCGCGCGGTTGCAGACCCCAGGCCAGCTCCACCATCTCAACTTCGCCGCCTGCAAGTCTTATGATCACGCGGCGTTCGTCGAGCGATGCGTCCATGTCGAAAGACGTCGCGCTCATAGCGGGCGACGATATCAAAGAACAGGATCGCGAGGCAAAGACGATCCGGACGGAGGACCGATGTGCAATGACTACCGGCTGAAGGTCGACATCTCCTCGATCATCGAGGAGTTCGCCGACCTGAAGATCAAGATACGGTTTTCGGAGGGCCGCCCGAACATCGAGGCCCGCGACGACATCAAGATCACCGATGTCGGGCCGATCGTGCGCACGGTCGAGGGCGAGCGCGGCGAAGGCGATCTCGTGCAACGGCGCTGGAGCTGGCCGGGCCAGAACAAGCGGCCGGTCTACAATTTCCGCTCGGACGGCCGCGAGTTCGCCTCCAACCGCTGCATCATCGTCGCTGATGGATTCTACGAGTTCACGGACCCGGCCGAGAAGGGAAAGAAGCGCAAGGACAAGTGGCTATTCACGAAGAGCGGCGAGCCGATCTTCGGGATCGCGGGCATCTGGCGGGACACGAAGGAGGTCGGCGAGGCCTTCACCATGCTGACGATGGGGCCCGGTCCCGACATCGCGCCCTATCATGATCGCCAGATCGTCATTCTGGAACGGAAAGCCTGGGCTGACTGGCTCGATCCGTCGGTCCCGGCCCAAACGCTGATCAAGCCGCTGCCAGCCGGGTCACTGGCGGTCGAGCAGGTCGCGTAATGTGCCGGTCGGTCTGTCGCGCAGTTCCGGAGACCACAGGAGCAGAACGGGCTACAATTCCTTCGGCGTGATTGACCAGTTTGCGACTTCGCGGTCGATCTCTCGCCAATGCTCTAGAAGTTGAGCGATCTGTTCGGTGTCGACGAGCGGCTCATCGAGGCCTGCGAATTGATCTCCTATGAATGTCGCAAGTCCGCCGCCACCCTCATTTGCGAACCAGACGCCGGTGAGGTCGGAAATCTGCTTCAACTCGCGGAGTGCTCGTTGGGCGTCTCGTATGTCGAAGTTCGCGAGCGACTTGCCCTGCCGGCTTTCGTGGTTTCCTGCATGCGCCAAATGAGAATTGACGTGATCACCAATGGTATCGAGAGAAGCCAAACGCTTCTCGATCCTGGCCAGGACGGCCGGATCGATAAGGTCGTCCGCTCGGCGATCGGTCGGCAGAACGCCGCTTAGGAAATCAAACTGCTCGTGCGCGATCTCGCTCCTGAAGAGGTCAGGGTCTCCCCAGGTCGCCGCCCCTTTCGCGGCGATCAATCTCTGATGCTGCTCCTCAAGCATCGGTGTGAGGTCATACCGCGCCTCAAGGACCTCCTCGATATATTTCCTGCGCGTTAGCCAGGGGCGAGACTGCTCAACGTCTTTCACGACCGACCGGATGGAGTAGACTCCTTTCGGCCCCTTTATGGGTCCTTTGTCGAGCAGACGTCTGATCCCTACGAGCAGGCTCGACCAGTAGCCATCTGAAATCAGATCGAACAGCATCTGATTGAGGCGCGGATGCTCTTCACGCTTTTCGTTTGCGAGCCTGACAATCCGGATCGTCGTCCGAAATGCCGCGTAGTTCCAGATGAGGTCGCGGACGGTTTTGTGTATTCCCGTCGTCTCGTCGCGAAAGGCCTGCTTCCATGTAGCTATTTGCTCAGTTTGCTTCGAGGAAGACGGCATGAATTCACTTTCTTTGGGCGTCGTTAGTTGTTTATCGGCCAGTGCGCGTTGCAACTGAACAAATACTCAAGAATGACCAATGTAAATGCGGCTGTCGTGCGGCGAACCTTGGATGGAAAGATCATTTGAAATTCCGACCCTTCACGGCGATCTGGCGGATATGACCGTAATTGTCTGTGAAGGTGCGGCCCTTGAACGATCGCGGTGGCAGGCCGCGCGGATCGGGCGACGGCGAGCCGTGGTGGAATTCGTCGCCGCGTCCGTGGGGCAATGGAAAGGCGGCGTCGCGGGCGCCGACGCTCGCCAGATCGGCCGAGAGGTCGGTGATGCGCTGCGCGACCAGATGCACGACGGCGCCTTCACGCTGAATGCGGCCGCGTACCGCGAGCATGCCGGCCGACAGCAGCGTGCGGCGGTTCGCCTCGAAGACCTTCGGCCAGATGACGAGATTGCCGATGCCGGTCTCGTCCTCCAGCGTGACGAACAGCACACCTTTGGCGGAGCCGGGCCTTTGCCGGACAAGGACGATGCCGGCGGCTTCGAGCCAGCGGCCGTCGCGGGCGTCCATCGCCTCGGCCAGCGAGACGATGCGCCGGCGGCGCAGGTCCTCGCGCAGGAAGGAGACCGGATGCGCGCGCAGCGACAGGCCGGTATGGCCGTAGTCCTCCACCACCTCGCTGCCGGCCGTCATCGGGCGAAGCGAGACGGACGGCTCGTCGATCTCGGGCACGATCTCGGCTTCACGCGCGGTCGCGGCCGCGAAGAGCGGCAGCGGCTCGTCGCGCAGGCCGCGGATGGCCCAGAGCGCCTCGCGCCGGGCGAGCCCGAAAGCCGGCCGGAAGGCGTCGGCCTCGGCGAGCTGGACGAGCGCGGCCTGCGGCACGCCGGCACGGCGCCAGAGGTCGTCGACGGAAGCGAAGGGCTGGCCCGCCCGCGCCGCGACGATCGCGGCGGCATTGGCGTTGGCGAGGCCCTTCACCATGCGCAGCCCCAGGCGCACAGCGAAGCGATCCTCGTCGCCGGTCGGCTCCAGCGTGCAGTCCCAGCGGGACGCATTCACGCAGACCGGCCGGATTTCGACGCCGTGCTCGCGGGCGTCGCGCACGATTTGGGCGGGCGCGTAAAAGCCCATGGGCTGTGAATTGAGCAGCGCCGCGGCGAAGACGTCGGGGTGCCAGCATTTGAGCCAGGCGGAGGCGTAGGCGATCAGCGCAAAAGAGGCTGCGTGGCTTTCCGGAAATCCGTAAGAGCCGAAGCCTTCGAGCTGGCGGAAGGTCGCCTCCGCGAAGTCGCGCTCGTAGCCGTTGTCGATCATGCCGTCGATGAGCTTGGCCCGGAACGCGCTGACGCCGCCCGTATGTTTAAAAGTGGTCATCGACTTGCGCAGCATGTCGGCCTCGCCCGGTGTGAAGTTGGCGCAGGTGATCGCGACCATCATGGCTTGCTCTTGAAAGAGCGGGACGCCGAGCGTCTTGCCGAGCACCTTTTCCAGTTCGGGCTTGGGATAGTGAACCGGCTCCAGCCCCTCGCGACGGCGCAGATAGGGGTGCACCATGTCGCCCTGGATGGGACCGGGCCTGACGATCGCGACCTGCACGACGAGATCGTAATAGGTCCGGGGTTTGAGGCGCGGCAGCATCGACATCTGCGCGCGGGATTCGATCTGGAACGTCCCGAGCGTGTCGGCGCGCCTGATCATCGCATAGGTGCGCGGATCTTCGGGCGGGATGGTCGCGAGATCGAGGTTGGCGCCCTTGTGCTCGGCCAGAAGGTCGAGGCCCTTCTTCATGCAGGTCAGCATCCCGAGCGCGAGCACGTCCACCTTCATGAATCGGAGCGCGTCGACATCGTCTTTGTCCCATTCCACCACCTGGCGGTCGGCCATCGCCGCCGGCTCGATCGGCACGAGATCGTCGAGCCGGTCCTGGGTGAGGACGAACCCGCCGGGATGCTGCGACAGGTGCCTCGGCGCGCCCTGCAACTGCCGGGCGAGGTCGAGGGTCAGGCGCAGGCGCCGGTCGGACGCATTGAGATTGAGCTGTTCGACCTGGCCCTTCGAGACGCCCTCCTCCGACCAGCCCCAGACCTGGCCGGAGAGCGTCGAGATCAGGTCCTCGGGCAGGCCGAGGGCCTTGCCGACGTCGCGCAACGCGCCCTTGGTGCGGTAGCGGATGACCGTTGAGCAGAGCGCGGCGCGGTCGCGGCCGTAGGCGTCGAACACCCACTGCATGACGATCTCGCGCCTCTCGTGTTCGAAATCGACGTCGATGTCGGGCGGCTCGCGTCGCTCTTCCGAAATGAACCGTTCGAAGAGGAGATCATTGCGACCGGGATCGATGCTCGTGATGCCGAGCACATAGCAGACCGCCGAATTGGCGGCCGAGCCGCGGCCCTGGCAGAGGATGTCGCGCGAGCGGGCGAATTGCACGATGGAATTGACGGTGAGGAAATATGGCGCGTAGTCGAGTTTCTCGATCAGCGCCAGCTCGTGCTTCAACGAGGTGACGACGTTCTCTGGCACGCCCTCCGGGTAGCGCCGCTCCGCGCCTTCCCAGGTCAGCTTCGCGAGCGTTTGCTGCGGCGTCAGCGAGGGATCGTCGCGCTCCTCCGGGTACTGGTAGCGCAGTTCGTCCATGGAGAAGGCACAGCGCCGCACGATCTCTAGCGTCCGCGCGAGCGCCTCGGGATAACGCGCGAAGAGGCGGTGCATCTCGGCGGGCGGTTTGAGATAGCGATCCGCATGCCGCTCGCGGCGATCGCCCAGCTCGTCGATCGTGACGCCGTGATGGATGCAGGTGACAACATCTTGAAGAATGCGTCGGTCGGGATCATGAAACAGGATGTCGTTGGTGACGATCGTCGGCACGCGCATCTGTGTCGCGAGGTTCGACTGCTCGTGAAGCCGGAGCTGGTCGTTGGGCCGCCGCCGCAGCGTCAAGGCCATATAGGCGCGGTCGCCGAAGGCCTCGCGCAGCCGGCGCAGATGGAAGCCGCACTCCTCGTCAGCCATGTCGGGCACGAGCACAGCGATCAAGCCCTCGCCATAGGCGACGAGATCGGGCCACCGCAGATCGCATTTGGCCTTTCCGGCGCGCTTCTTGCCCAGCGACAACAGGCGGCACAGCCGCGAATAGGCGAGCCGATCGGTCGGGTAGACGAGGATCGACGGGCCGTCCGTGAGGTCGAGCCGGCAGCCGACGACGAGGCGCACGCCTGTCGCCTTTGCGGCTTCGTGGGCGCGCACGATGCCGGCGAGGCTGTTGCGATCGACCACGGCCAGCGCCTCGATGCCGAGTTCGGCGGCGCGCGCAAACAGCTCGTCGCAGGACGATGCGCCGCGCAGGAAACTGAAATGGCTCGTCACCTGTAGCTCGGCGTAACCGGGATCGCTCATCCGAACACCCCATGGAGATACCAGAGGTGGGAGCCCGTCTCGGGGTCCTCGCCATTGCCCGCGCGGTAAATCCAGTAGCGTTCGCCAGACGGGTCTTCGACGCGGAAATAGTCGCGGATCGCGGCAAGCTCGGCGTCGCGCTTCCACCACTCCGCATGGATGCGCTCGGGACCGTCCGCGCGCTTCACACGGCGGCGCACGCCGCGCCATGTGAAGGAGACGGGCGGATGATCCGGCAGGAGCGCGATCGCCTCGATGCGCTCCGGATGCGGGAGAAGCCGGATCGGCCGCGGCCAATGGCTCGGCCATGTCGCGCCGGTATCGGGCGACATGGCCGGGATACGGCAGACGGAGCGCTCCGGCACGTCGCTGGCGACGGGCGCGGCCCGATAGATCGCCCGCTCGCCGACGCGGTTGGCGAGAGTGTCCACGAGATCGGAGATGTCCGGCGTCGCGACCTCGATCAGGCTGCTGGCGATCTGTCGGCGCTGAAGCGGCTCGGCGATCGTGGCCGCCAGCGCCATGAGTTCGATGCCGAAGCCCGGATCGATCTGCTCGATCTGGTCGCACAAGAGGCGGGTCAGACGTTTGATGTCGCGCACCGGCTGCGCCATGCCGACCCGGACCGCTTCGATCCGGTTGTCGACGCGGTGACAGAGAAGATCGAGACGGCGGGCGCCGAGGGCCTTTTCCTCGAGCGCGGCGCAGAGCTGCGCGACGAGCTTGCCGACATAGCGGGCGATCGTCTCGGCCGCGCCGATGGGCTCCGCGAAGGTCCGCTGCACCTCGATCAGGTCGGCAGGCCGGATCGGCTCGATCGGCTCGGCCAGTTCGCCGAGGGCCTGATTGATGCGCCGGCCGAGTTCCGGGCCGAAGCGCAGGATCAGCGGAGCGCGCGGCTGGGCCAGGAGATCGCCGATGCGCTCGAAACCGAGCACGCGCAGGTCGGCCGCCATGCCGGGCGGCAGGCGCAGCCCGGCAAGCGGCAACGGATCGATCACGGCCGCGCCATGCCCCGCCGGCGCGATGACGGACGGATCGGCGACGAAACGGGCGAGCGCATGGGCAGCGCCCCAGGTGTCCGCGATCGCGCCGCGCGCCGTAACGCCGGACATGGCCAGCCGGCCGATCAGGGTCTCGATCATGGCGGCTTCGCCGCCATGCAGGTGATCCGCGCCGGTAGAGTCGATCACGATGCCGTCCGGCGGGTCGGCGGCGACGATCGGCGCGACGCGTTGGAGCGCCCAGAGCGCCAAGCGCTCCAGCGCCTCCGCGTCGGCGATCGGATCGGCGTCCTGCACGATCAGGCCGGATACGAGCACCTGCGCCTTGGCGGCAGGCATGCCGGGGCGCAGCCCAGCGGCCTGGGCGGCGGCGTCCGCCGCCATCACCACCCGCCTGTTTCCTTCACGGCCTATCATCACGAGCGGCGCCTCAGCCGGAGGCGCCGCGTCGCCAGCCTTCCGCCGCAGCCGGTCGGTCGACCAGTTCGGCAGGTAGAGCGAGACAACCCTGCTCATCACACGCATCCACTTCGAAATCAGCACTCTCTCCGCCCTTGACGTGGGCCAGCTCGACCAGCCAGCGGTGGCGGCCGATGCCGGGAACCGGTAGCGTCTCGGACGGGATGACGGAGACGCGCCAGCGCGTCCTGGCGGCGGTCTGCACGCCGAAATCGTAGGCATCGGTGTGGCGTCGCCAGCGGCGCAGCGCGATGCCGATCGATCTTGTTTCCTCGGCGGCGAGCTGGAGCCGGCGCGACGCCGTCATCGACAAATGCGCAATCTCGCCGACGACGGCGCCGAGGCCACCATGGCGAAGACCTTCCTCCATGCAGGCCAAAACGGTCTTGTCGTCGCCGGCCTCGACATAGACCACGCGATCGGCCGCAAGGCCTGCCTGAGCCAGCGCCGGAGCGAACAGGTCCGGCTTGGCGATGCACCAGAGCGTCTTGCCGGTCGTACGGGCGGCTATTCCGGCGGCGAAGAGACCAGCGGCCGCGCCGTCGATCGCGCCGTTGCTGCCGCCGGCGACCTCATGAAGCGCGCCGCGTGCCAGCCCGCCGCCGGGGAGTCGCGAGTCGACCTCGGGGATTCCGAAGGGAAGCACCGATGTCGCGCGCCGGGATCGACCTTCGATCCGCTCGATCTGGGCGCGCAAAGACTCTATGGCGGGCTTCGGCCGCAAGCTCGTTCCTGACCTCCGGGGACGGGTTCTCTATCATGTTCTCTATTTGTTCTTATTTTCCCAGTCAGGAGTCAAGGTGGATTCTTTTCGATGAGAGGGATCCGTGTCAGGAAATGGGAGGGCGCGGACCTCAGACGACAGCTTGCAGCTCTTAGTTTTCAGCAGATTGAGGTCTCTAATACGGTAGTCGGGTCTGGGCCGGCCCGGGTGGCGCAGTCACGACTCGAACCAAGGTTCTTCACGACGCACGCCAACCCCGCAGAGCCGGAAATGCGCAAAAGCGCAAAAACGGATCTCAGGAAGCACGCTGATCTAGCCGGCTGTCATTGAAGATGGCGAGCGAAGACACTCGGCAATATCGTATAAGTCATCAGCGCCCGAGGACAATCTGTCCTCCCAGCGGTTGCAGAGTTGGCACGCTCGAATGTTATGGCGTCGAATCGACAAATAGCTTCTCAACCTCGGCCATGGGTTTAAACAGCCGGTTGGGCTGGTCAGGCAGGCGGTAGAATTCATGCCGTTCATAGAACGAGGCTGCCATATCATCCTTGGCATCCACTATGATCGCCAGGCTGGCAGTTTCGCTCCGCAGGCACCGGCGAAGCGCATCGAGGAGCAGAAGTGTTCCGAAGGCTTTGCCGCGCTGCTTCGCGTCGACGGCCAGCCGGCCGAGCAATGTAGCCGGCAGGGTGGGATAGCGCGGGAGCTTCTTCACCAATGGGGGCGGGAGCTCGGCTGACTGGACCGAGGTATTCGAAAGCGTGTAGAAGCCGATGACGGTGGTGGATGGCGGTTCCAGCAGAACGTAGGGAGCGGCGACACGCCGCCGTGCGTCCTGTCCTGCCTGGGACTGCAGATAGCGATCAAGAGCTTCGACACCGCAGGAGAATTGTGAACGGTCGTGCCTTGCCGTGTCGAGAAGCTCGATGACAGGCTTTGCGGTAGAACCCACGATTATTGTTCGCCCATCAATGCCTTGTAGGAAGCCACGCCTTCCCTCATTCTTCGGCCGGGCTCACGCGGGTTGAGAAGGGCCTCGACGAAAGCCTGAGAATCTTTGACGCTGAGTCGGATCACCTCATGCTCCGCAATGGTGCGTTTGGCGGCATCCTGCACGCTCGCCAGCACGAAATCGGTGATGCTGCGGCCTTCCAGCGCCGCGGCGTGCTCGATGAGCGCTTTCTGTTCAGCCGTTACCCGCGCTTCCAGCCTTTCGGCCCGGCGGCGGCTTGTCGGTTGATCTTCCCGTTTTTGGGCATGAGCCATAAATGCCTCCTTCTTTTATCGACAATGTACGGCCAAATGCCGGCATTTTCAATAGACGCCCGCGCTCAGCCGAAGGTTCGATATGCGCGCAGTGGAAGACCATCTCCCGCGGCTGGCGATGCGCGCGGCGGCCAAAACCTCGGTGAGCGCCGACATACTCAGGCTGCCTTGGACGAGACCGTGGACGTCGCCGATTTTTTTCGTCCGGCATTTGTCGCAATGGCCTCGGCGAAAATCGTCTGCGCCTGAGCGCCATCGATGCCTTCCGCCTCAAGACGAGCGACGAGGTTGGCCACGAGAGCGCTGAGATCATCGGTCTTTGTCTTGGCCGACGGGCGCCGGACACCGACCGTCTTACCGGCAAGGGCCGCAGCGATTTTCTTGGTGACGCGATTGGCGGCCCGCCGCGACGGATCGTTCTGGACATGGGCGTAGATCGCGGTCGAACGCGGATTGGAGTGACCGAGAATGGCGCCAGTGAGAGCGAGGGCCTCGCCGGTCGAGATGGCCGTTGAGCCGATCGTGTGCCGCAAAGTGTGCGGAGTCACGCCAGGCAATCGAGCCTTCTTCACCGCCTTCGCCCAGATCCGCTTCGTGCCCTGAAAATAGCCTTCGCCCCGCTCGGCGGGGAAGACAAAGCCGCTGGCCACCTCGCGCGGGAGGCTCTCCAAAAGAGCGACAGCGGCCGCGCCGAGCGGCCTGACGGATTTGCCGGTCTTGCTATCGTCAAGCTCCAGAAGCCCGTCCGCCAGGTTGACCTCGGCCCATTTGAGCGCAGCAATCTCTTCCCGGCGGCAACCTGTCAGAGCCCACAGCCGGACAATGTTAACGGCCTTGGGGTTTACCCCCTCCGCTTCCAACGCGTCTAACGCAGCGCCGAGCTGCGCCACTTCTTCAAGCGTCAGGAAGCGCTCCCGCTGATTGTCCGTTTTCCGGACAGCGGCGGTCTCGCAAGGGTTTCTTTCGACAATCTCGCTGCGAATGGCGAAGCTGAAGACGGCGGAGAGGTCGCGAACGACCTTGCGCGCAGCACCCTCGCCACCTTTCACGATGATGCGCTTACGTGGGCCAATTTTCTCGTCGCGGCTCGTCTTACCGGCAGTCACGTCTCGGACGAAGCGTTCGATGTCGCCAGCGTTGACTTCACTGACGCGCTTGTGGCCGAGCAGCGGCACCACATGGTTCCGCAGGCGGGCGAGCGTCAGTTGTTTGGTCAACGGCTTCATCGGCTGCCCCTGCCGCTTACCCCGCTGGATCACGCAGCCTTCCTCTTCATAAAGATCGATCAGGCCGCTGATTCTCATCTCCCGGCGCTTGGCACGACGTTCGTCCGCCGGGTCCTCTCCCTTGGCCACGCCACCGAGTAAGATTTTGGCTTGCCTGCGGGCCTGCTCCGGCGTCAGGGGACCAGATCGACCAACGGTCACGAAGCGCTGAGCTGCGGACCGGCCGCCACCTTCGGCCCGATAACGGACGATGAAGGTCTTAGCGCCGCTGGTCTCGACACGCAGACCGAAACCGGACAGCTCGCTATCCCAGAGATAGTAGCGCTTGTCCTTCTTTTCAGCCGCATCGACGACACGTTTGGTCAATGCCACGCCTACACGCTTTGCCATGAACGGCCTCCGATACCGGCCTCATGGTCATCACCGCTGGTCAACACCTGGTCAACACCGTGAGGGAAAATGTTTGCGCTACCCTAGCGTAGGCACGAAAAGCATGTCAAGGTGTTTCATATATTTTTCAATGCCTTATCGTGTTTTTGGATATTGCCGGATATCGTGGAGTAGACCCTCTCTAACCTTGCCAAGGTTGGGGTCGTGGGTTCGAATCCCATCGCCCGCTCCAGTTTCTCCCATCACATTCTGCGGTTTGCCTGATCCGCTTCTTGTGCCGTCGGACGCGGCTATCATTCACATTCCCTCACGTTGCAGCGCAACATCAACCTTTGGGCTTAAGTTGCAGCAATTGCGGGGCTTCTTTGCCATCTTGCCACTTGCAGCGCGATGAGGTGCGTATATCCTGATGCCGGAATAAGCAGACGGCATGCCGTTTCACGGCCAGACCGCCACTAACCTCGGGAGAACTAGCATGGCACATATCGTCATCATGGGTGCGGGCCTCGGCGGCGCCATCATGGCCTATGAAATGAAGGACGAACTCGGCCCCAACGACCAGATCACGGTCGTTACCAAGGATCCTGCCTATCACTTTGTGCCGTCCAATCCCTGGGTGGCGGTGAACTGGCGCTCGCGCAAGGACGTGCAGGTGGATCTGCGGCCGGTCTTCGCCAAGAAGGGCATCAATTTCAAGCCGGTGCCGGCGGTGAAGCTCCATCCTGAAAACAACACGGTGGACCTGGAGGATGGTTCCTCCATCACCTATGACCATCTGATCATCGCCACCGGGCCGGAACTGGCCTTTGACGAGATCGAGGGCTTCGGCCCCGAGGGCTTCACCCAGTCGGTGTGCCATGTCGACCATGCCGAGAAGGCGGGCGTGGCCTTCGAGGAATTCTGCCGCAACCCCGGCCCGATCATCGTCGGCGCGGCCCAGGGTGCCTCCTGCTTCGGCCCGGCCTATGAATTCACCTTCATTCTCGAAACCGAACTGCGCCGCCGCAAGATCCGCGACAAGGTGCCCATGACCTTCGTCACCGCCGAACCCTATATCGGCCATCTCGGTCTTGACGGCGTGGGCGACACCAAGGGCCTGCTCGAGAGCGAGATGCGCTCGCACCACATCAAGTGGATGACCTCCACCCGCGTGAAGAAGGTGGAAGAGGGCAAGATGACGGTGGAGGAAGTCGCCGACGACGGGTCGGTCAAGGCCACCAAGGAATTGCCGTTCAAATATGCCATGATGCTGCCGGCCTTCCGCGGCATTCCGGCGGTGCGCGGCATCGAGGGCCTGTCCAATCCGCGCGGCTTCACCATCGTCGACAACCACCAGCGCAATCCCAAGTACAAGAACATCTGGGCGGTGGGCGTGTGCGTGGCCATTCCGCCCATGGCGCAGACGCCGGTGCCCTGCGGCGTGCCGAAGACCGGGTTCATGATCGAATCCATGGTGACGGCCACGGCCAAGAACATCCATCAGGTGCTGAACGGCAAGGAGCCCGATCACGAGGGCACCTGGAACGCGGTCTGCCTCGCCGACTTCGGCGACTCGGGTGTCGCCTTCGTGGCCCAGCCGCAAATCCCGCCGCGCAACGTCAACTGGTCGTCGTCGGGCAAGTGGGTGCATGCCGCCAAGATTGGTTTCGAAAAATACTTCCTGCGCAAGATGCGCACCGGCAAGAGCGAGACCTTCTATGAGAAGACCATCATGGCGGCGCTGGGCATCAACAAGCTGCGCGAGGTCAAGCATACGCCGACCAAGAGCTGATTGTCCGATTGCATGAGACCGAAACCGCCCCCATATCGGGGGCGGTCTTGTTAGAGCGATGACTTTGATTGCATCAAAGCCACCACTCTAACGTATGATGGCGAGCAACTCGTCTGACTTTTGTTGAGTCCAGCAAAAGTCAGGTTGCTCTTGCGGAGAACATGATGCTGGTCACCACCACCCACACCGTCGAGGGCAAGCGCATCGCCGATTATTTCGGCGTGGTCGCGGGCGAGGCCATTCTCGGCGCCAATGTATTTCGCGATTTCTTCGCCTCCATCCGCGACGTGGTGGGCGGGCGCTCCGGTTCCTATGAGCGGGTTTTGAGCGAGGCGCGGGAAACCGCCATCGCCGAAATGGTGGCCGAGGCCAGGAAGCTCGGCGCCAATGCCGTCATCGGCGTTGACATCGACTATGAAACGGTGGGCACCAACGGTTCCATGCTCATGGTCACCGCCGCAGGCACGGCGGTTTACCTGGCGGAGTAGGTCCCAGCATACCGGCTGGTCCGAAAACCGCTGCGCCATTGCCTCGTGATTGATCTCGGCGGGGGGCCCACTGCCTCCGGCAGTTCCCCCGCGTTCGCTGCTCAAAAAGGTCCACCGGACCTTTTTGACGACGCTGTCGTCGCATCTCACCATCAGCTTGTCCGAAAACCGCTGCGCCATTGCCTCGTGATTGATCTCGGCGGGGGGCCCACTGCCTCCGGCAGTTCCCCCGCGTTCGCTGCTCAAAAAGGTCCACCGGACCTTTTTGACGACGCTGTCGTCGCATCTCACCATCAGCTTGTCCGAAAACCGCTGCGCACTTTTCGGGCTGATGTGGTGATGTGTCAGAGCGGTCGCTTTGATGACTCAAAGCCAGCGCTCTGACTTAGTTGATGGCGAGCAACTTATCGGCGGCAGTTGATTCCAACTGACCGCCGGTTGCTCTAATGCCGGAAATGGCGGGTGCCGGTGAAGACCATGGCAAGGCCCGCCGCGTCGGCCGCGGCAATGACATCCTGATCCTTCACCGAGCCGCCGGGCTGGATGACGGCGGTGGCCCCTGCCTCCGCTGCCTGCAACAGGCCATCGGGGAAGGGGAAGAAGGCGTCGGAGGCCACCACCGACCCCTTGACCAGAGGTTCGGGCGTGCCGGCGGCAAGAGCAGCATCCTCGCTCTTGCGCGCGGCGATGCGGGCTGAATCGACGCGCGACATTTGCCCCGCGCCCACGCCCACGGTGGCCCCCTCCTTCACATAGACGATGGCGTTGGACTTCACGTGCTTGGCCACGCGGAAGGCAAAGCGCAGGTCGGCCAGTTCCTGGGCGCTGGGCTGGCGCCTGGTCACCACCCGCAGGTCCATGTCGTCGACGCGTGCGGCGTCGCGGGTCTGGACCAGAAGCCCGCCGGCCACCGTCCTGGCGGCGTAGCCCGGGGCTGCCGCATCGGGCAGGGCCTTGAGCAGCAGCAGTCGCAGGTTCTTTTTGGCCGCCACAAGGGCGCGCGCCTTGTCGTCCGCCCCCGGCACCAGAATGACCTCGGTGAACAGTTTGGTGATCTCGGAGGCGGTCGTTTCATCGAGCGGACGGTTCAGCGCAATGATGCCGCCGAAGGCCGAGACCGGATCGCAGGTCAGCGCCTTCCGGTAGGCCTCCAGCGCCGTTTCGCCCAGCGCGACGCCGCAGGGGTTGGCATGCTTGACGATGACGCAGGCGGGCTTTCCCTCCGGGGCCAGTTCGGCGAGACACTCCAGTGCCGCGTCGGCGTCGTTGATGTTGTTGTAGGAGAGTTCCTTGCCCTGAACCTGCATGGCGTCCATGACGCCGGGGCGGGGATCGGTGGTCTGGTAGAAGGCCGCCTGCTGGTGCGGGTTTTCGCCATAGCGCAGAAGCTGCTGCCGCCTGCCGCCCAGGGCGATGAAGGCCGGGAAGGGCTCGTTCAATGCGTCGGCAAACCAGCGGCTGATGGCCGCGTCATAGGCGGCGGTGCGGGCATAGGCCTTGAGCGCCAGCGCGCGCCGCGTGGCCAGCGTCGTGGCGCCGCCATTGGCCTTCATGTCGGCCAGCACGCGCGCATAGTCCTCGGGTTCGACGATGACGGTGACATGGGCATGGTTCTTCGATGCGGCGCGGATCATGGCCGGGCCGCCGATGTCGATGTTCTCGATCACCTCTTCGGCCTCGGCGCCCTTGGCCACCGTCGCCTCGAAGGGATAGAGATTGACGGCGAGCAGGTCGATGTCGGCAATGCCATGGGTCTTCTGGGCCGCCTCGTGCCCGGCATTGCCCCGGATGGCCAGCAGGCCACCGTGGACCTTGGGGTGGAGCGTCTTTACCCGCCCGTCCATGATCTCGGGAAAGCCCGTGACCTCGGAGACATCCCTGACCGGCAGGCCGGCGTCCTTCAGGGTCCGGGCGGTGCCGCCGGTTGACAGCAGGTCAACCCCCAGAGCCACAAGGGTCTGGGCGAAGTCGAGAAGGCCGGTCTTGTCGGAAACGGAAATCAGCGCCCGTTTGATGGGCCGGGAAGAAGCGGTCATGGCGGGGTTCCTTGTCACTGGCCCCCTTATGCCCAAGGCGCGGCCCAAGGCAAGGCGGCAAGCTCCCGCAGGTGTTGAGAAGAGAGGCGACTTTGGTTCAGAGGGTGCCGGGCAGGACGGGTTCGGCGGCGGGCTTGATCTTGGCCGGCTTCAGCCGCTTGCGCAGCGCCCAGTGGATGGCATGGCCGGCCACGCGCGCCGGCGCCGTCAGCACGATCTGCTGGCTGCGGCGCGGCCCCTTGCTCTCGGCCATGGAGATGGAATCTTCAAGCCGCGTCTCGGCGCCCCGCGCCTCGAATTCCCAGACGGCGCGGTTGGGCAGCATGAGCAGCAGGGTCTCCCCCTGGCGGAAGCTCGTCACTTTCACCGTTGGATGAAGGTGGAGACGCAGGGTCACGGGCGCATCACGACCGGAGAGCGTGTCGCAGACCCGGAGATCCTGACCATTGGCGGCAAGGAAACATTCGCGCGTCTGGGCGAGGCCGTCGCCGAAGCGCGCCGCCATGATCAGCATGCTGCCCGCCGCCGCCGTTTCAAGGGTGGGTGTTGCGGCGGCCACGGCCGGCCCGTCATGGCTCAGGCCATTGTGGGCGTGTGACCGGCTGGCGGCCGCGCGCCAGTCGGCATTGCCCCAGAGGGGGCTGCCGCAATTGGCGAGGATGCGCTGGGCGCCGTCGGAAAATTCAATGGCAAGCGTGCTGTGGTGCGGCCCGCCAAGAGATGTGTCGGCCATGAGCAGGGCCTGACCCTGGGCCACGCGGGCAAAGCCGGAATGGAGCGCCAGGGCCATGGGCCGGCCTTCGGTGGCATCCAGCGCCAGCAGCCGGGCGACGTCATCCCCGGCGGGGCTTGCGCCATGGAAGAGGGCGAGCCCGCCATCGCCATGGCGCAGCAGGCGCAGCATGGGCACCATGCGCTCCAATGCATGGTGGAGCGCGTCCGGCACCGGCAGCCGGGCAGAAAACATGGCCTGGCGCAGGGGCAGCAGCAGGGCGAGAAGCTCCAGCAGATGGCCGGGCTGGCGCGAGGCCGGGCCGCCATCGGGCAGAAGGAGACCCGCCAGCCCCCGCGCCAGACGGCTTTCTGCCGGTTCACGCAGGTGATCAAGGCCGTGGAAGATGGTGAGGGCATGACACAGGGCCACCCCCTGCCAGAGCTGGAGGCCGGGATCGTTGCGGCGCTGGCCCAGCACCCGGCTGGCCTGCTGGCTCACCAGACGGGCCAGCGACGGCGTGCCGCCCAGCGGCGCGCCATCGAAGAGGACCGGGCCATCGAGGCAGAGGTTGAGGAGGGCGGTGGCCGCCACCATGGCGTCAGCGGGGCGGGCGGGTGTCTCGGCCCAGGCGGCGAGAAGTCGGCGCGCCATGACATTGGTCAGCGAACGCGGCGCGGCGGCAAAGTCCCTGAGCCAGGCGAGGCCATGAAGGGCGGCGCTGGCGGCGGGCGACAGGGTCTGGGCAAAGAGATCGGCGGGTGCCACGGCGAGGGCCTCACCGCCGAGGCTGAAGTCGCCGCGATACATGGCGCGGGCCTGTTCGGGATTGCCGGGGACGAGGCGCGTGATGGTGGTGCGGAGACGCAAGGCGGCGGGCGTGGCCGGCGAATCGGGGCGCTCTCCCGCCCAGAGGGGGAGGGCCAGACGTGCGAAGAAGTCACGAGTGCCCATGCGCCTTGCGCCGTGTTGCCAGAAGGTGAACCGGAAGGAGGCAGTGTCGGCCCGGGCTGGTTAACGAAGTGCTAACACGCGCTGCGGATGAGCCGGGCGGCGTAGAACCCATCCAGCGTGCCTGCGCCGAAGGCCATGCCGGGATGGCTGCGGAAATCGCCCCGGGGCGTCAGCAACTGCGCCTCGCCGCCCAGTTCTGCGGCGGTCATGCCCGCGCGGGCAAAGTCGGCATGACGGGCAAGGAAGGCGTCGGTCTGGCCTTCGCCTTCCTCGGGCAGCAGCGAACAGGTGCAATAGAGAAGCCTGCCGCCCGGTCTGACCAGACGGGCCGCCTTGTCCAGCATGCGGGCCTGAAGTTTGACCAGACTATCGAGCTGGCGGGCGGATTTGAGGTGGGGCAGGTCCGGGTGGCGGCGGATGGTGCCGGTGGCCGAACAGGGGGCATCGAGCAGGACCAGGTCATACTGCTGGTCCTCGGGCAGGGTCATGACATCGGCGGTGAGGCAGGTGGCAGACAGACGCAGCCGGTTCAGGTTGTCCTGAAGGCGGGCCATGCGGGCCGGCGCGTCATCGACGGCGGTGACCATGGCCCCGGCGGCGGCAAGCTGGGCGGTCTTGCCGCCGGGTGCGGCGCAGAGGTCGAGGACGGTATGGCCCGCGACATCCCCGGCCAGCCTGGCGGGCAGGGCGGCGGCGGCGTCCTGCACCCACCAGTGGCCCTCGGCAAAACCGGGAAGTTCCGGGATGGGAGCGTGACCTTCGGGCAGGCGCAGGCTGCCGGTGGGCAGAAGGGTGGCACCGAGGCGCTCGGCCCAGAGGGCAGCGTCGGCCTTGACCGTAAGATCGATGGCGGCCACGGCGGCATGGGCGCGGGCCATGGCGGCGGTGGCATCGGCGCCATGGGCGGCGACAAGGCGGGTCTTCAGCCAGTCCGGCAGGTTGCGGGTGGGGTCGGCAGCAAGCGTGGCGGGATCGAGGGCCGCCACCTTGCGCAGCACCGCATTGACCAGTCCGGCAAAATGCCGGGCCTTCACGTCATGCTTGGCGAGATCGACGCTGGCCGAAATGGCGGCATGGGCCGGGGTTGCCATGAGCAGCAGTTGCGCCGCACCCAGGAGCAGGATGACGAAGGCCGGACCGGCGCTTTTCGGCAGGGGCCGGGTCACAAGGGTCTTGACCGCCGCCGCCAGGTCGCCGTGGCGGCGGAGCGTGGTGGCGGCCAGCGCATGGGCAAAGGCACGGTCGCGCGGCGGCAGGGCGGCGAAGGCCCTGTCCTCCTCCATCTGCTGGTCAAGAGAAAGCCCGCCGTCCAGCACGCCCTGCACCAGCTTCAGCGCCACCGCGCGGGCGGCAAGACCGTCGCTGCTGCCGCCGGTGGCCACCATCAGCCCCAGGGGCCCTGGCCTGAGGATGTGGCCGGGCGCGGGGCCTCGCTCATCTCACCGGCAAGGGCCTGCAGGGCGGCAATGCGGTTTTCGGTCGCCGGGTGGGTGGAGAAGAGATTGTCCATGCGCTCGCCATGCAGCGGGTTGATGATGAACAGGTGGGCGGCGGCGGGATTGGCCTCGGCCTCGGGGTTGCGGATGTGCCGGGCGGCCCCGGCAATGGTGGCCAGGGCCGACGCCAGCGCCATGGGCTTGCCGGAGATTTCCGCGCCCAGGCGGTCGGCGGCATATTCGCGGGTGCGGCTCACCGCCATCTGCACGATCATGGCGGCGAAGGGGGCGAGCAGCATCATGGCAATGGCGGCAATGCCGCCCAGGGGATTGTCACGGTCGCGGTTGCCGCCGCCGAACATCATGCCGAAATTGGTCAGCATGGAAATGGCCCCGGCGATGGTGGCGGTCACCGTCATGATCAGGGTGTCGCGATTCTTGATGTGGGCCAGTTCATGGGCCATGACGCCTTCCACCTGTTCCGGTGACAGGCGGCGGAGCAGACCGGTGGTGGCGGCCACGGCGGCATTCTCGGGGTTGCGGCCGGTGGCGAAGGCATTGGGCTGGTCATTGTCCATGAGATAGACCTTGGGCATGGGCAGTCCGGCATTCCGGGCCAGCCGTTCGATCATGTCGAAGAATTCCGGCGCGGCGGCGCGGTCGATCGCCTGTGCCCCGGCCATGCGCAGCACCATCTTGTCGGAATTCCAATAGGAAAAGAGGTTCATGGCCAGCGCCATGAAAAAGGCGATGATCATGCCGCTCTCCCGCCCCAGACCATAGCCCACGGCCATGAAGAGCGCGGTCATGCCGGCCAGAAGCAGGGTGGTTTTCAGGTAGTTCATGGGACTCCTCCCTTTGGCCCTGCTATATCGGTTTTCATGACAGATTCTTCAAGCAAGGAACGCCAGCTTCCCGCGGCGGCGCAGCGCGCACTGGCGGAAGCCGCGGCGCGGCGCCGGGCGGCGGATGCGCAAAAGCCCCTGCCCCGGGAAGTGAACGGCCGGAAGGGACCGGAACCCACGCGCTATGGCGACTGGGAAAAGAAGGGCCTCACGTCGGATTTTTAAGGCGCATCAGCTGATCCGAAAACCGCTGCGCACTTTTCGGGCTGATGCGCTATGGCGACTGGGAAAAGAAGGGCCTCACGTCGGATTTTTAAGGCGCATCAGCTGATCCGAAAACCGCTGCGCTTTACCTGGTGTTTAATTTCGGTGGCGTTTGACCCTAGGAAAAACCAAGGCTGGCGCGGATGTCGGCAGCGCTCAGCCCCTGCGCGCGCAGGTCGGCCAGCGACTGATCGCCCTGCGATTTCGCAAGTTTGCGCCCCGTGCCATGGCGGATGAGCGCGTGGTGGTGATAGCGCGGCACGGGCAGGCACAGCACATCCTGCACCAGCCGGTGAATGGCGGTGGCAGCCCGAAGGTCAAGCCCGCGCACCACATGGGTCACCCCTTGCAGGGCATCATCGACCGAGACTGCCACATGATAGGAGGTGCCGATGTCCTTGCGGGCGATGATGACATCGCCCCAGGCACACGGATCAACCGGCTTCTCCGCTTCGTCCTCATGCATGGTGAGGTGGCGGCCGGCGGCGGCCCACGCCATGTCGAGGCGGAGACTCGCGGGCAGGCCGGGCCTGGCCCCCCTCGTCCGGCAGGTGCCGGGATAGAGGGGCTGGCCTTCCGGGTCGATGGCGGTCCCGGGCCGGGCCGACAATTCCTTGCGGCTGCAGGTGCAAGGGTAGGTGAGGCCCAGCGCGGTCAGGCGGGCTTGTGCGGCGTGATAGTCCGTCAGGTGCTCGCTCTGCCAGCGCACTGCGCCGTCCCAGCGCAGGCCGAGCCAGCGCAGGTCTTCCATGGCCGCCTCGCCCAGGCCGCGGGTGCAGCGGGTCTGGTCGATGTCCTCAATGCGGAGGAGGAAATGCCCGCCTGCCGCCTTCGCCAGGTGCTGGTTCAACAGTGCCGAATAGGCATGGCCCAGGTGGAGCCTGCCGTTGGGGCTGGGGGCAAAGCGGAACACGGGCCGGGGATGACGCATCAGGGGTTCTTGCGCTCTCCCTCCCCGCCGGTCAAATCTGGACGCGGGAGGCGATCATGCGGCGCATCACCAACGCGGACGATCTGGCACAGGCGGCGGCGGCTCTCGGTCTCAGGGAGCCGCGCTTTCAGCAGGTGGTGGCGGCGCAGGGGCTGCCGCCCTTGCGCCTCGCGCCGGAGGGCATGGCGACCCTGCTCCAGATCATCACCGAGCAATCCATCTCGCTCAAGGCCGCCGCCGCCATCTGGGCGCGGATCGAAACGGCGGCGAACCCCCATGAACCACAGGCCATCCTGGGCCTGTCGGTGGCCGACCTTCGGGCACTGGGGCTCAACGGCGCCAAGGCCCGGGCCTTTCATGGTGTGGCCGGGGCGGTCCAGTCCGGCAGCCTTGATCTCATGGGCTTGCGGCACCTGACCGAGGCGGAGGCGCGGGCCGCCCTCATGGCGCTGCCGGGAATAGGGCCCTGGACCACGGAGATCTACCTCATGGGGGCGCTGGGCGAGGCCGATATTTTCCCGGCGGGCGACCGGGCGCTCCAGCTTGCCGCCCATGACCTGTTCCGCCTGCGGGCCATACCGGATGCCCGTGGGCTGGCGGAGCGGGCGCGGAAATGGCGGCCCCACCGGGCGGTGGCGGCGCGGCTGCTGTGGCTCCACTACCGGGCCATGCGCGCCGGGGCCTGAACCAGATTATCCTTCACAGTCCTGACACAGGGTTTATGGTAGACGTGTTGAACTGGAGGTGACGTCTTCCCTTTTCACCATGCCCGTGTTGCGCCTGAAGCCTGTCCGGCTCTTGTCCTCAATGCCGACTACCGGCCCTTGAGCTACTATCCGCTGTCGCTGTGGAGCTGGCAGGACACGCTGAAGGCTGTGTTCCTGGAGCGGGTGAACATCGTCTCGGAATATGACCGGGTGGTGCGCAGTCCGTCCTTCGAAATCCGCCTGCCCAGCGTGGTCTCGCTCAAGACCTATGTGAAGCCCTCGCGCCAGCCGGCCTTCACCCGCTTCAACGTCTTCCTGCGCGACCGTTTCGCGTGCCAGTATTGCGGCGCGCATGACGACCTTACCTTCGACCATGTGATCCCGCGCTCGCGCGGCGGCCAGACCACCTGGGACAATGTGGTCACCGCCTGTTCCCCGTGCAATCTGGCCAAGGGCGGCATGATGCCCCGGGAGGCGCGCATGCATCCGGCCCAGCGCCCGCATGTGCCCAGCGTGGCGGAGCTTCATGCCAATGGCCGCCACTTCCCGCCCAATTACCTGCATGAGAGCTGGCAGGACTATCTGTATTGGGACACCGAACTCGATCCCTGACGCATCATCCCGAAAAGTGTGAAGCACTTTTCGGACGAGATGATGCGCAAAGGAGGTCGTGACCGATCATCCCGAAAAGTGTGAAGCACTTTTCGGATCAGATGATGCGCAAAGGAGGTCATGACCGATCATCCCGAAAAGTGTGAAGCACTTTTCGAACGAGATGATACGCAGAGGCGGCATCAGCCGGCTGCGGCGTGCCGTTTCCGTGCGCCGATGAAGGCAAGCCCTGCGAGCGCCAGACAGACCAGCGCATTCCAGCCCGCCAGCGAAATGCCGAAGATGCGGATGGCGGGCACGTCGCACATGACGATGGGTTTCGACAGGTCGGGCAGGCCGCCCGACAATTGTCCGCCGGTGCAGGTGGAGGGGCCGGGCCAGAACTTCCATTCAATGCCGGCATGCCAGCCGGCAAAGACGGCGTTGGCGAGGAACATGAGTCCCGCCAGCACCAGCAGCACGCGTGCGGCGGGCGCCTTCTTCAGCGCAAGGTAAAGGGCGGCCAGCGTCACCGGGATCCCGGCGTAATAGGCCCAGCGCTGATAGAGGCAGAGCGGACAGGGGGCATAGCCCGCAAGCTGAAAGCCCCAGGCTGCGGCCAGGGCGGCGGTGGCCATGAGCGCCACGAGCAGGCTGGCGCGCTGGGGGGTGAGACGGTTCAGCATGTCAGGCTTCCCGCGTGGCTGAAATACTTGAGGACGAGATAAAGGCCGATCAAGAGGGCGGCAATGAGGCCGGCGATGAGGTGCAGACGCTCCTCGATGAAGGACTTGATGGGTTCGCCGTAGCGCCGCAGCGCCCAGGCCAGCGCGAAGAAGCGCGCGCCCCGCGCCACGATGCAGGAGGTGACGAAGAAGGCGAAGCTGATCTGGGCCACGCCCGCCAGAATGGTAACGACCTTGATGGGCGGCAGGTGGGCCAGACCCGATGTCACCAGCAGCAGCATGAGCGTGTCGCCATTGGCGCAGTGGCGCAACTGCTCGAAGCTATCGAGCTTGCCATAGAAGGCGAGGATGGGCTTGGCCACAGCCTCGTAAGCGTAATAGCCGAGGAAGTAGCCCGCGATGCCGCCGAGGACCGAGGCGGCGGTGGCAATGGCCGCATAGCGCCAGGCCCGGGCGGGCCGGGCCAGTGCCATGGGCAGGAAAAGCACGTCGGCGGGCACCAGAAAGATCGAGCTTTCGATGAAGGCGATGAGCGCCAGCCAGATTTCCGCCGTGGGGCGGGCGGCCAGCGACAGGGTCCAGTCATAGAGTTTGCGCAGCATATGTCCTCAATCCAGGGCGGGGCCCCGGCGCAGCGCCTTGACGGTGCCGCGGCGTGACTTGGCGTCGAGGCGGCGGGTCCTGGAGGCTTTGGTGGGTTTGGTGGCAATGCGTTTGCGGGGGCGGATGGCGGCCCGGGCGATGAGGGCCAGAAGCCGGTCAAGGGCGGCGGCGCGGTTTCGCTCCTGCGACCGGAACTCCTGCGCCTGGATGACCAGTTCATCGCGCTGGGTCAGGAGATGTTTGGCCTGGGTCTTGAGGCGGGCGATGACCTCCTCAGGCAGGCCCCTCCGGGTCAGGTCGCAGCGCAGTTCCACCGCCGATTCCACCTTGTTGA
>CALMPK010000205.1 GCA_937873575.1 uncultured Hyphomicrobiaceae bacterium | reverse complement strand
ATTCCGGCGTGCCGTTGGGGCGCGGCCCGGACGAGATCGTGGCTCTGCCGCAATACCTCGGCCGCGGCGGCAAGCCGCCCGACCTGACACGCCACGATCTCAGGATCTTCGCCGAGATCGTCGAGGCGCCGGCCTTGAGCGTGGACGAGCTGGTGGCGCGTGCACGCCGGCACTGGGGCGCGGGCGCCGACGTGATCGACATCGGCTGCCAGCCCGATACGCCGTTTCCCCATCTCGAAGAGGTGGTGCGCCGGCTCAAGGCGGAGGGCATGACCGTCAGCGCCGACAGCGGCGACGTCGCCGAGCTGCAACGCGCCGCGCGCGCCGGTGCCGATTACGTCTTGAGCCTCGACGAGACGAGCCTCGACGCCATTTCTGGAACGGCGTGCGTGCCGATCCTGGTTCCGCGCCCGCACGGCGATCTCTCGTCCCTGCTTCGTGCGATCGACGCGGCGGAAGCGCGTGGCCTGGCGCATATCGCCGATCCCGTGCTCGACCCTATTCATTTCGGATTCATGGCCTCGCTCGAGCGCTATGCGGAGCTGCGCCGCCTTCGCCCCGACGTCGAGATCCTGATGGGAACGGGCAACCTCACCGAGCTGACGGACGCGGACAGTCAGGGCGTCACGGCGCTGCTCGCCGGCATTTGCTCGGAGCTTTCGATCCGCAATGTCCTCATCGTTCAAGTCTCGCCGCACACGCGCCGCACGGTCGAGGAGCACGACGCCGCGCGTCGCTTGATGTTCCGCGCCAAGGAGGACGGCGCGTTGCCGAAGGGCTATGGCGGCGGTCTTCTTTCGCTGCACGACCTCATTCCCCATCCCCAATCGCCCGAGGAGATCGCCGAGAGCGCTGACGCGGTGCGCGACCTCAACTATAGGATCGCGGTCGGCGCGGATGGCGTTCACATCTTCAACCGCGACCGGCATCTCGTATCGGGTGAGCCCTTCGCGCTCTTCCCCAAGCTCGCCGTTGGCGATGATGCGGCGCATGCGTTCTACCTCGGCTACGAACTCGCCAAGGCGGAGACGGCCCACCTGCTCGGCAAGCGTTACGTGCAGGATCAATCACTCGATTGGGGCGCCGCCGCCGCGAAGCGCGTGGAGGATCTCTCGCGGCACGCGGTCGAGGGAGCGACGCTGAAGGAGAAGGCGCGGGAGGCGGCGCTGCGGCGCGAGGCCGAGCGCGCGGCGGCGGAGGACACGGCGGCAGAGGGCCGGACGCCGCCGGCCGATGGCGACAAGAGCTGAAGGAGTGGGCGCGATGCCGTATATCGCCGAGACGATCGTCACCACCGTCGATGCAACGGGCAGCGTTCACATCGCACCGCTCGGGCTGATCGAAAGAGGGGACCAGTGGATCGTCGCGCCGTTCCGGCCTTCGCGAACGCTCGACAATCTTCTCGCCTCGGGGCTGGCGGTGGCGAACCACATCGACGACGTGCGCGTCTTCGCCGGCTGCGTCACGGGCCGTCGCTCGTGGCCGCTCGTCACGCACGATGACAGTCGCCGTGCCGCATTGCGCGACGCGCTCAGCACCTGGGATCTGACGGTCGAGGAGCGGGAGGACGACCCGCAGCGCCCGCGCTTCATCTGCCGCGTGGATCGCGTCCGCAATGAAGGGCCGTGGCGGGGGTTCAACCGCGCTCAGGCGGCGGTGATCGAAGCAGCGGTCCTCGTCACGCGGCTCCACATGCTGCCACCGGAAAAGCTGGACGGCGAGATCGCCTACCTGCGGATCGCCATCGACAAGACCGCGGGCGAACGAGAGCTCGAGGCGTGGGACTGGCTGATGGAGCGCGTCGATGCGTGGCGTCGTGGAGACTCGTCCGCCGCGCGCAAGATGTGAGCGTTCGCCAACTACCCACGGTGATCTGGAGCAGGCGTCGACCTGTTGCTCGCCCCCCGTCACCGCGAACATTTCGCGATGGCCGGATTGTGTCGCCTCACGTCCTGGCGAGAAGCGCGACCGCGACGGCCGGCGCCGAATGGGTCGCCGCGCGTCGCACGTCCGCGTCGGCCGCGATCATCTCGCCGAACGACACGGGCTCCATGCCGGCGCGCAGGGCCACGGCCGCCGCGACATCGGTGCCGATCCCGGCCGTGACCAACGGCCCGCGTGCTGCCTCCGGTGATCGCGAGAGGACCAACATGAGGCCGTCGTGGATCGAGCGCATCTGCGACTCGGCGACGGTGCGTGCTGCCGCCTGCCAGTCCGCGAGATCGCCATCCGCCGCTTCGCGGCCGAGCATGCGGGCAAAGCGCGCAACGCTTTCCTTGACGCTCTTGCCGCGCCCGTCGGCTGTCGCGTGGAGGTCTGAGCTCTCGTCGAGTTCGCCGAGGATGCGGCGCACGTCGGCCATGGTCGCGAGATATTCGCGGGCGAGCGTCGTCCATTCGCCCTTGAACGGAACGCGGCTCGCGACACCCATGACCGCCGTTCGCGTGTAGCCCGTGTAGACGAGCTCGCCCGAGCGCTGGCGCTCCCAATCCGTCAGCCCGCACGCCGACGGCTTGTGGCCGGTCACGGGCACGATGTCGGCCGTCGTCGAGCCGAGATCGAGCAGGATCGCTTCGCGATAGTGCCGCGCGACGACCGAAGCGGTCGCGAGAAAATTGGTCGAGCCGACGTCGGCGGGCTTAGCGAGAGCGTCGTCGGCGCCGCCCATGCCCCGCGCGCCGAGCCAGAATTCGATTTCGCTTCCGAGCGTTTCACCTATACGGCCGACGAGAGTTGCGACGCCGGCTTCGCGCGTCTCGAAGAGGTCGGAAAGCTCGCCCGTCATGGTGACGGCGAAGCGGTCCGCGCGTGCAAGTATCGGGCGCGCCGCGGCGAAAGCCGCGTCGAGTTTTTCGAGACCCTGCCACAACGGGCAGAGGAACTGCTCGACCGCGCGGGTTTGGCCATCTTCGAGCAGCGCGACCTTAAGATGCGCGCCGCCGACGTCCAGTCCAGCGATAACCGTCATGGCGTGCCTCGCTCTGTCGGGCCATCCGCGAAACGCGTCGCCGCCGGCTTGTTGCCGTGGGCGTGCCGCGGCGTGGAGGCTCGCTTTCTCACGAACGGCTGCATTATAGCTCCACACTGGAAAGTGTTCGGTGTCTCAAATCACAAGGACTGGTCGCAGACCATGCGCGTCATCCCCGTTCTCGACATCAAGGCCGGCGTCGTCGTGCATGCGACGGGTGGCAACCGCGAGAGCTACCGTGCGATCGAGACGCCACTCAGCGCCAGCGCCGATCCGCTCGACGTGGCGCGCGGGCTGCTCGCGCTCCATTCGTTCGATGCGCTCTATATCGCCGACCTCGACGGCATAGCAGGCCAGGGCCGCAACCACGATACGATCTGCGCCTTGCGATCCGTGGGTCGACGATGGCAGCGCGACGGTCTCGAGCGTCGCGGGATTGGGGCGCATGGCGGGCGTCAGGCCGTTCGTCGGGTCCGAAACGCTCGCAAGTATTGCTACGCTTGAAGACATCCGCGCCATGGCTCCCGCAGGCTGGATACTCTCGCTCGACTTCAAGGGGGATCGGTTTCTCGGGCCGGACGGACTGCTGAGTTCACCCGAATTCTGGCCGGAAACGGTGATCGCCATGACGCTCGCCGCCGTCGGCGCGGGCGCTGGGCCGGACCTCGAGCGCGTGCGCCACCTCAAGGCGGCGAAACCGACCTCACGGATCGTCGCGGCCGGGGGCGTGCGCGATGGCGGCGATCTACTGGAATTGAGCGGGGTGGGGGCTTCGGCCGTGCTCGTCGCCACAGCACTCCACTCCGGAACGATCAAGGCCGGCGACCTCGAGCGGGTCGCCGGCCTTTGATTTCCTATCGTGCTCATGATGGGTGAGCGTTGTCAGTGCCCACCGGCCCCGTCGCGAGCGGCTTTTTGTTCAACCGCTGCTGCGTCCGGAGAAGAAGCGGCCCAATCGCTGTAGCAGACCCGCCTTCATAGGCGGTGCGTTCTTGTTGCTATCCTGCCCAGGATGGTTTCCGCTTCAAGACTTGGCAGCGAACGGGTGCGAAGCCGAGTTGCGCTGCGCGGTCGCCTCGGCGGCCGTCGGCTTGCCGGTGACGGCGCGAGCGATAGCTTCCTTGGTGGCGCGATAGTTGAAGTCCTGGATCTTGGCGTCGTCGGCCGCTTCCCAGTGGATGAACACGCCGACGCAGATGTAGAGATCGTCAGCCTCGTCGGCCGGGATCACGCCCTCGGCGACGGAGTCCTGAACGGCCTTGGCAACGCCGTACTGGGCCGGTCCGAACATCTGGACGGCCTGGCGCGCGTCCTTGATGGTGACCTTGTTGTAGAGGATCGTGCTGGGCTTGCAGGCGAGGTTCGGCGCGATCACTGCGAGCAGCGAGGTGAAGCCGTCCTTGTTGTTCGTCAGACTGTTGCAGAAAGCAACTTCTGCAGCCGAACCGCGCGGTCCGATGATGAGGTCGATGTGAGCAACCTCGTTGCCATCGCCGACCAGCGACTCGCCAATCATGACTTTATTGATCTTGGCCATACCTGGGTTTCCTCCGTTGATGCCAAAGCTCTAGAACGGGCCTGACCGTTGGGGGGTCATCACCGTGGCCTCGTCCTGTGGTCCCGAGCTATCCCAGTTGTCAGCGAACGGTGAGTGTTTTTGTCACCGATCCGGTTCGCCAGATAGCGACGCTTCTGCGTCGCGGCTAAATAACGCTAGGACGCGACGTTAGACAAGAGGCTAAAGCCGCCCCGTTGCGCCAAGTCGGAGGCGAAGAGTGTAGCGACGGTAAAGTCGGCGCTCGTTCCGGGGTTCCAGCCGTTCTCCTTCAGCAGCGCATCGAGCGCGAGCATGGCCGGATAGGCATCCGGGCGGACCAGAGGGCTCCACGAGGACCGCGCCGAGCGGGCCAGGCGCTGGACGTGGGCCGCCACCTCGAAACCGAACTTGCGGCGGATATGACTGTCGGGAAACCGAGAGAGAATTGACATGTAGAGCGTGGCGACCACATCGTCGCGCGAAACGCCCTCTGCCTCACTGGCGCGCGCTTCGATGCGGCGCAACTCCGGGATGTGGTCCTCGATCAGGTCGCGGAACCGGTTCGCGTAGGCGGCGGCGATGCGGTCACGCGATGCGGCGAGGCGCATCGCCTCGACGAGGCCGATCGCCGGCGGGGCCGCCACGTCCGCCGTCTCGCTTCTGCCCAGGCCGCCCGGATTGGCGGCGCGTATGGCGGCGAAGACGTGATAGGCGTCGGAAGCGTCGAGCCCACCGAGGACTAGCGCCATGCGCTCGGCGAGCGAGGCCTCGCCAGCATCGAGCATGGCGGCGGCTGCCAGCGGCACGCAGAGCAGGACGATGCCGAGATTGGTGTTGCAGCCGGCGACAGCCATGCTGTTGCCGACAGCCGCCCGCACGCGCATGCCGAACGACAGGGCCGGCTCGGCGACGAACTCGGCGGCAGCGTCGGCCGCGTTTATAAAGTGCGTGACCTCCATGCCGTGGCCGGCGGCGTGGACGTGGACATTGCCGGGCTTCAACGCGGTGAGTTCGGCCCGGCAGGCGGTGACGAATGCCGACGCGATGGCGTCCGGCGCCACGGGAGGTCGCGGCGCGCTCATGCCACGGGCTCGGCGAGGGCGGCGAGGAAATCCTCGGCGAGCGATACCGCGATATTCGCCGTCGTGACGCTCTGCAGGCCCTTCCATGCCGGGTTGGAGTTGATCTCGAGCACGAGCAGCCGGCCCGCCTCGTCGCGGATCAGGTCGACACCGGCATAATCGGCACCGATGGCCTCCGCCGCCCTGAGAGCCAGGTGCTCCATCTGTTCGCCGTCATCGGCGAGCGCCGTCGCAATCGCGCCCTGATGGATATTGGTGATCCACGTCTCCCCGACTCGGGCCATGGCGGCGAGCACCCGCCCGCGCGAGACGAAGACGCGCCAGTCCATGAACTCCGTCGCGTCGGTGCGGCGCAGGTAGCGCTGGGAGTAGTAGACGTCGCCAACCGCATCGGCCGCCGGCAACTCGCTCTCGCTCGCAACGCGCGTGACGCCGTTGCCCTGGCTGCCGAACAGCGGCTTCACGACGATCGGATGCGCCATCTCGGCGAGGAACTGGCGTGCCGTCGCGATGCCTTCGGCCGCTCGCGTCGGCGGCACCGGCAGGCCGGCCTTCTGAAACAGGAACGTTGCGGTCGATTTGTCGACGCAGCGTTCGATCACGCGGGCATCGTTCCACACCCGCACACCGCTCGCCCGCAGCGCATGCAGGATGCCGAGCCGAAGCGTGATCTGCTCCAGACTGCCGGTCGATACCGAGCGGACGAACGCGCCGTCGGGCAAGAGGCCGTCGAATCCCGGGATGTCGATGCCGGAGACTAGGCGCGTATCGAACGCGCAGGCCTTGAGCGTGGTGACGACGACGCGCGCGCCGCGCTCCTCCATGGCCGCCTTGAGCTGGCGCGCATGCCAGTCGCCGCCGCCCTCCTCGACGAAAAGGGCGATGCGCGGCGACCGGCCGAGGGGAGCGCCCGCTCCCATCCGCAACAGCGTCTCGTTCATGGAGATGTCCCGGTGCCGCGACCGTCAGCGGAAGCTGGCATCGACGATCTCCGGCGCCAGCGCTCCGGCCTGGAACGAGCGCCCGGTATCGAGGTTCGAGACGGTGACGAGTGCCGGGCTGAACAGCGAGGGATCGATCTTGTAGAAGTCGCCGTTGACGGCGGCGAAGATGTCGGCGAACGGCTGGCCATACGCGGATGATGTACGGCTCGGCAGCTTCTCGGCGAGGGCCTGCGCCGCATCGTCCGCGCCGCGCACGAACAACTGGATGCGCCCGCCGTAGATGATCGCGTCGTTGGTGCGCCCCATCGCCTTGATGAAGTCCGGGATCGGCGGCGCGATCGGTGCAACGCCATAGCCATCGACGATGTCGCCGAGCGGGAAATGCAACTCGTGAGCCTTGTGCAGCGCGACCTCGAGCACGCGCGCGGCGATCTGCACCGTACCGGCGAGGCTGCCGGTCGGCGCGAACAGGATGCTGAGGTCGCTCGGCGAGATGGCGCAGGCGGACGCGACGTTGGCGGCGACGGCAGAGGGTGGCGCCTTGTCGCCTTCGATGACGAGCGCGGTACGGCTGGCGCCATCGACATATTCGAGCTCGGCGAAGAGCTGCTCGACGCGGGAGAGCGCGCGCGCGGGGCCAGAGCCGAGTGCGAAGAAGCCGGTGTCCTGATCGGAGATCGTCCAACCCGCGTACTGGCTGGCGAGGCAGGCGATGACGGGATTGGTCGAGTGCACGACGACACCGAGCGGCCAGCGGTCGATGCCGGATGTCGGGGTGATCGAAACGGTTCCGAGCCCGCCCATGCAGACCTCGGCGAGACGGCGCCCTGCTTCGAGGCCGCCGGGCGTGCCGGCGCCGCAGTCGATCCGGCGCTCGCCGGCTTCACCCGTGGTCACGACGCAGCGCAATGCGGCGGCATCCTCCGCGATCTTATCGACGAGCCGCGACGCGCGTTCCGACACGCTGACGCTTTGGCCGTTCCGGGCTGGCGGTGTGGCGATGTTCATCTGGGAGTCTCCCTTGGCCTTTTTTTGTTATCTGTATGCAGCGGTTATGAAGGATAGAGCATGACGGCGAGGTCACCCAAGCGCTGATCGGCGAGTTTTGCCGCGGCTTCGGCGGATTCGGCGGTCGCGTGCACCGTGGCGGCCGGAAAATGACGGGGAATTCGCGTGCCGGCAGCCGGACGGTCGCTCGCCCAGGCCGGCCAGTCGATATCCGGTACGGTGAGGTCGCCCGCGTCGGCATAGAGATAGGCTGCGGCGCGCGGGCGCGGTCGCCAACTTCGGGTGAGGATCGCCACCGGGTCCTCGCCGCGGCAGGCCGCGACGTGGGCAGCGAACAGGGTGCCCCCTTCGTCGTCGAGAACGTCGAGGGATGCGCCGGGTCGCGGGTTGACCTCGATCAGATTGGGCTCCCCGTCCACCAGCAGGAAATCGAGCGACACGAGACCGGCGAGCCCGAGCCTCACCGACAGATCGAGCCCGATGTCGATGAGACGCGCCTCGAGATCGGCGTCGAGGTCGATGGCTCCGGCCACCCCACCGAAGCGATACGGTCGGCGGGGCATCGGCGACGGCCACTGGCGCGTGAACGCGAACGCGGCACGGCGTCCCTTGACCACCCCCAGCATGGAGATCGCCGCGCCCGCCAGGCGCTTTTGATAATAGCGATCCTTGAGGCCCGAGACGCGGCGTCCGCAGACGGCGATATGGTTACCGCCGCTGCCGCCGATGCGCTTCGAAAGCCAGCCGCTGCCATCCGCAGGCGCCAGAACGCGCGTCTCCGGGTGAGCGATGCCGAGTTCGGTCAGCAAGCCAAAGAACTGCGCGGGATCTTTCGCCTCCGCGACGGAGGTCGCCGGGCAGCCGAGCAGCGTATGGTGGGCGGCGAGGCTTGCGACGAGGCCGGGCGTATCCTCGAACCCCGCGCCGAGTACGAGTCCAGCGACAGGCACGGGACTCGATCGAGCAAGCGCGTCGAGCGCCGGAATCAATCGCGCAGCCGTGAAGCCTGTCGCGACCGCGTCGGGCTGAACGTCCACGGCGCCGGCGATCGCCCGCGTGTCGGTATCGCCGAAGCCATCGACGACCAACGGCAGGTAGCCCGCGCGCCGCGCCGAAGCCGCGAGCGCGCGTCCCGAGAAACCCGCAATCAGGATCGCCTGTTGCGCTGCACTCATGGTCAGGCCGGCCTTGCTTCAGTCACGTAGCTTGCTGGAGATCCGGAAGGTGGCGGCCATGGTCCGAAGTCCTCGGCCGCCACCACGCCTCGATCAGCCGACGATCGTCCGCGCCAGCTTGAACGCATCGCGGAAGTCGAAGTAGACCGGCTTGTCCGATGCGATCATCTGCTTGAAGAGCCCGGACTCGGTCTTGTACTTGACGTCGCCGATGGCGAGCGGGCCGACGCCCAGCGCCTTGCATCCAGGCAGCGGGTCGCCGTTCATGAACAGCTCCATGCCCTCGACGCCCGGCGGGGGAACCGCGTTGACGTCGGCGATGACCATGAGGTTCTTGGCGAGCGCCTTGTGCTCCTTGTTGACCACCTGCACGCCGGCCGCCGCGGCGGCGAAGATCACCTCGGCGTTGGCGATGATGTCGCGCTTCTGGTCGTCCGTCTCGCCGGGCACGGCCTCGAGATCGACGCCGAAGCGCTCCTTCGAGACGGTTGCCGACTTGATGACGCGATCGACGCCACGATGGGCGACGAGCTGCACGTCGGCGCCTTCAAGGGCGGCGATGATGGAGGACGCGAAGCCGACGACGCCCGTGGCGCCGAATACGGCGACTTTGACGCCCTTCCAGCCGCGCCCGAACTTCGTCTGCAGCACCTTCTCGACACAGGCCACCATGGCGGCGGCGGTGGTGAAGGAACCGGCCGGGTCGGCGAAGACGGAAAGCTCGAACGGCGGCACCAGGGCTTCCTTCGCCGCCTTCATCATGTCGAGCGCGAGGATGGCGTCCTTGCCACCGATGAAGATGCCGGTCTGCGGACCGTAATGGGGGGGACGCGAGAAGATCGCGTCCTGCACCAGTGCCGTCACCTTCTTAAGCTCGACGTGGGTATAGGGGATGATGACCTTGAAGCCGGCATCCGCTGCCATGTTCACGTCGAACGGGCTGACGTGCTCGCTCGGGTCCAGCATGTGCAGAATCGGGGTGGGTGTCTCGCCCATGTTATCCTCCTTTATTGGCCAGTTTCGGCGTTATTTGTGGGGCGCGATGGTTTCGATGGCGGCACCGGTGTTGCGTCCGGCGACGATCATCAGGTCCAGCCCAAGCGCTTTAGCCTGTCCTACGAAAGATTGATAGAGACGCCGAGCGTCTTCCTTGCTGTTCGTGAATGCGAATCCTGTCGGACCCCAGGAGCTTTGCCCTATTCCGACGCCGCCGGCCGCGCCGATGGCGCCCATCAGCTCGCCGACATTGGCGTTCGACCACGGGCTGCCGCCTTGAGCGGCTGCGAAATGCGCGCCGACGATGTGCTGAATCTCGGTGATCGCCGCGCCAAACGGCGTGAGGTCCTCTTCGACCAGGGCCGGCGCCGCACGCATCAGAACCAGATGGGCGAGATGCGCTGCTGTCGCTTGTGGCATCGGCTCCAGCGCCGCGAACGCTTGTGTTTCGCGATCTCCATGGACGCCGCTCGCCGCCGGGTCGAGGGCGAGCAGAATGCGCCAGGAAGCAGGGAAGGGATGCTGCATCAAGACGGGCGGCGGCCGGTCGGTCCCGCCCTTGCCGCCATCGACGATGAACCCGCCGCCTTGGAATGCGGCGATACCGATGGCCGAGCGCCGTCCGCGCTCGGCGATCTGACCGATGGTGTCGGCCTCACCCGTGCTGCCCGTGGCGGCAAGGCATCCCCCCGCGACGGCGAGAGCGAGCTGCGTTCCCGATCCGAGGCCGGCGTGAGCCGGTATCGCCCGCTTGATCTCGCCCGCGTGGCTGCCGCTGGTGACTCCCGCCGCGACGAGCTGGCCCAAAATCCGCAGAACGCGCTCGGCCTCGGGGCCAACGGCCGTATCCTCGCCCGCCTCCGCGGAAATCTTGCTCACGACGAGCTCGGTGGCGGGATCGGCGATTGCCAGCCCGATGCTGCCGTAGCGCCGGCCGATCTCTCCGTTGAGATCGAGAAAGCCGAGATGCAGACGCGCGGGGGCGGTGACGCGAGCGGCCGGTGTCGCGCGACGAATGCGCTGCGCGCAGGGATTCCTCGGGTCTGCTGAAGTGATGTCGGTTCGGGGGTTGCGTGACGGCGGCGGTTCGCTCAGGTTGGCGGGACGACAAGGCACTCCCGGTGGATGAAATCGCGCCGGTGATAGTGAAAGCCAATGACGTCCGGAGGAACATTACCATGGCGGAGCGCGAAAAGCCGATGGAGGAGGCCGAGGTCAAGGCTTGGCTCGAAACCAACCTCCCGCAATGGGCACTGCTCGATGGTTGGCTCCGGCGGACATACAAGACGAGTGGGTGGAAGGGAACGCTGATGGTGATTAACACCGTCGGGCACCTTGCGGAAGCGGCCTGGCACCATCCCGATATCACCGCGTCCTATGCCTGGGTGGAGGTTCGTCTCGTCACGCATTCGGCCAAGGGCATCACGATGAAGGATCTGCTTCTGGCGAAGAAGATCGAGGATGTGGTGCAATGGCAGCCGGGTCTCGAAGGCAAGGGCCTGGAAGGCACCCCGCAGGGTGACCAGCGCTTCGCTTACATCAAGTACGATTGATCTTCGCCCGGCGTTCCACCGACGACGTGCCGACCCCATGCGCGCGCTCAGCGAGCGTTCCGCGCGAGTTCGACGGCGCATCCTTCTGCAATGCCCCGCATTCGTGGCGGTGGCGGCGGCGTGGTCATCAGTCGTTGATCCGCGCTCCCATCAGCAATGCCCGATCGGGTAGCCTAAATGACCGCGCACCAAAGTCCTGTTGCGCCGCACAATGATACTTGTTTTGCTTACAGGAGATAAGCCGGGACATGGTCGCCCGGATTGACCCACGCGAGCTACGGGAGCGGGCGACATGGCAACGCGGGTGTTGATCGTCGAAGACCACCCGATGTTCGCCGAAGCTGTCAATTCGGTTTTGGAGCGCGCTATTCGCGGGATTGAGATCCTTCACGCCGCTTCGCTCGAGCAGGCCAAAGACCTGCTGATTGACAACAGCGACTTCGATCTGGCGCTGCTCGATCTCTGGTTGCCGGACACGCAAGGGTTCGAGGGTCTCATCGAGCTGCGCCACAGCTATCCCAAAATGCCGATCGTCGTGCTTTCCGCATTCGCCAGCGCGGGCGTCGTGGAGAAGGCGCTGGTGTGCGGGGCCTCGGGGTTCATTTCCAAGGCGACGGCGCGGGAAGACCTCGTCTCCGCGGTCGCGAGTGCCCTGCAGGGCCACGTCGTGGTGCCGAAGGACATGTCCGCCGGTGGGCAAGCGGGAGAGAAGACTCAGTTGAGGCAACTCACCAAGCGGGTGCAGTCGCTCAGCCGCGCCCAACTTCGCGTGCTCGAAATGCTGTGCCAGGGGCTTCTCAACAAGCAGATCGCCCATGAGCTTGCGGTCGGTGAAACGACTGTGAAGGCGCACGTGAGCGAGGTGCTGCGCAAACTCAACGTCTCGTCGCGAACGCAGGCGGTGCTCGAGGTTTCGAAACTCGATTTCGGCGCCCTTCTTGCGCTGCGTTGGAGCGCGGGCGAGGCTGCGGCAACCGCGGCCCAACGCACGGTCTGATCGGCCGGCGCACCGGCCCACGTGTGGGGTGCAACGCCGATCCATTCCATCAGCGTCACCATTGCACGGGCACGGTGCGCGTTGGCCTTCCCGTCCGTGGCGCGCGTATTCGAAAATACCGGACGAGAGCGCATTCTCGGTCTCATTTCAGCCGAACCACAGCGCTCGACGGGGATCGCCAGCGTCCCTATTATGACTAACGCCCCTCCAGTCTTCCCCGCGATCCGGCAGAGGTCGTCACTTGCGCCGGCCGTCGGCCCGCCGATCCGCGGATACTCCCTCCCTTTGGATCCTGCTCATGCCAGCCACAATCCCCTTCGACGCGGTCGTCGCGCTCGGCTCCAACATCGGTGACATCCGCGCCAACATGGCCCGTGCGCTGGAATTGCTGACGGAGCGCGGTGACGTCCGGGTCGAGGCGCGGTCGCGTGATTTCAAGACGCCGCCCTGGGGGAAGACGGATCAACCCTGGTTCGCCAACGCCTGTGCCGGTGTGGCGACCGATCTGGGGCCGGCGGAGCTGCTCCGGCGCTGCCTCGAGGTGGAGCGGCAGCTTGGCCGTGTGCGCGCCGAGAAGTGGGGGCCGCGCGTCATCGATCTCGACGTGCTCGTGCACAAGGCAGGGGCCGTGGACGAGCCCGATCTGGTGCTGCCACACCCACGGATCACCGAGCGCGCCTTCGTGCTTGCACCCCTGGCCGACATCGCGCCCGATTTCGTCATCGAAGGTGCGACGGTCGCCGCGTGGTTGGAGCGTGTCGATCGGACCGGCGTCGAGCCGTTCGCCGACTGAGCTGCTCCCCGGCCATGAGCTCGGGCGGCGAACTCGTTCTCGAGGGCCGCGCGACACGTCGCTCTCGAACGCGCGCGGTGGCCCACTCCGGTCGCGCCGCGCAGCCGCCAAAAGAAAAACGCCGCGAGCGAGTCGCGGCGTTGATCTAAATTCGGCGGTACTGCCGGAATTCGTCCGGCAGGAACCTCACTTATTGGTCGCGAGATACGCGATGAGGTTCTTGCGGTCCGTCTCGTCCTTCAGACCGACGAAGACCATCTTGTTGCCGGGGATGTTCTCTTTCGGGTTGGTCAGGTAAGCGTCGAGCGTCGCCTCGTCCCAGGTCTTGCCCGAGTTCTTCATGGCGTCCGAATAGTTGAAGCCCTCGACGGCGCCAGCCTTGCGGCCGACGACACCATCGAGATGCGGGCCAACCTTGTTCTTACCATCGACGGCATGGCAGGCGAGGCACTTCTTGAACACGGCCTTGCCGGCCTCAGCATCCTGAGCCGATGCGACGGACGGAAGAGCAGCCAGAGCGGCCGCCGCCATAACCCACTTGCGCATTGTCAAACGTTCCTCCTGAGAACTATTGAGTCCACCCTATCGCGGAGACGGATAGACCGTGCCTCTTGCAGTGGCAACTAGTTCCTGCCGCTCCGCGACATACTGGTGCAGGTACCATGGCGGGCGTGAACCGTCCATGAACCGGTTCGTAGGAGCTGTTCCTGTCACAGATCGCCTAAAGCACCATCCGACCGCATGGAACTGCGGGTGCGAAGAGCGTTCAGAAAAAGTTGCTCCAGAAATCAAGGGCCAGAGATCAAGCGATAGAGCGATTTCAACCGCTCAAGGGAACCACTCGCGACGCCGCTTGATCGAATTGTGCACTAGAGATTGTCGGTTTGGCTGCCGTCCGAGCCGCCACCCTGGGCACTGGATTTGCCGACGCGACGGTAGATGAACTCGGGCGGCTCGCGGTGGCTTTCGACCTCGGCCACCTTCGCCCACTCCTCGTGCAACGGCGAAAGAGAGCAGGCCGGATCGGTGTTCGTCGCGTCTCCCGTCAGGGCGAACGCCTGGCAACGGCAGCCACCGAAGTCGATTTCCTTCCGCGCGCACGAGCGGCACGGCTCCTTCATCCAATCCGTGCCGCGATACTTCTGGAAGGCGTCGCCATTGAGCCAGATGTCGCCCAGCGCACGGTCGCGAACATTGTCGAAGGTCAGGCCGGGAAGCGATTCCGCGGCGTGGCATGGCAGGACGCGGCCCGATGGCGTGACGTTGATGATACCGCGGCCCCAGCCTCCCATGCAGGGCTTGGGGTACTTGGCGTAATAGTCCGGAACGACGAAATCGATGACGAGGATGCCCTTGAGGCGCTCCTTGGCCGCTTCGACGATCTCGGCCGTCTTCATGAAATCCTCGCGCGTCGGCATCAGCGCCGCGCGGTTCTTCAGCGCCCAGGCGTAGTACTGGATGTGCGCCACCTCGAGCCGGCCGGCACCGACCTCCACGGCATAGTCGATGATCTTCGACATCGACTTGATGTTCTGGCGATGGATCGGAGCATTGACGGTGAGCGGCAGGCCGAGCTCCTTCACCCAGCGCGCCACCTCCCGCTTCTTTGCAGCACCACCTTTGTAGGCGGCGATGCGGTCGGCATTCGCCGGGTCGACGTCCTGGATCGAGAGCTGGACGTGATCGAGGCCGAGTTCTGCGAGACGGGCGAGGCGCTCTTTGGTCAGCAGCACGCCAGCGGTTATGAGGTTGGTGTAGAGGCCCACCTCGGCCGCCGTCTGCACGATGTCCTCGAGATCCTTGCGTGCGGTCGGCTCACCGCCCGAGAGGTGGATCTGCAGGATGCCGAGCGCTGCGGCCTCGCGCATCACCTTCTGCCAATCGGCGGTCGAAAGCTCGACGTTGGAGCGCTCCAGGTCGAGCGGGTTGGAACAGTAGGGGCACTGCAGCGGGCAGCGGTGCGTCAACTCCGCCAGCAGGCCGACAGGTGCGCGGGCGCACGCGGGCGAGGCGGCGGTCTCCGTCTTTACGGTCGGTGTGATCTCGTTCATGGCCTCGTTCCTCCCGGCTCTCAAGGCGGGTGAAGTCTCGCGGTCTCGGCGTTCGTTCGCGGGCGCCCCGGGCGACCCGTGTCAAACCGCGACCGCTCGCGGCACTCTCGTCATCGATGCCACGGCGCCCCGGTTCCGCACATCGGAACCGAAGCGGCTCTCAAGTCTTCGGCGGCGCGGCCCGGACCACGCCCTTGTCGGCCAGATCCTGCAGCATGGTGACGATATCGCCGAGGATCTGATCGCGCGGGGCGTGATAGTCGGCGGCCAGCTTGTCGGCGATGCCGCCGACGTTGATCTGACCGTCGAGCATCCGCAGCACCTCGACGGCGATGGGGTCCGGGCTGAAGACCCGCTCCGGTGCCAGGATCAGCCATACGCCGCGACCGGCATCGTGGCGGAGCTTGATGTGGCGCGGCATCACGACCACCGTCGCCTCGGCGACGATCAGCCGGGTCGGGGTGGGGGTGGCGCCGGGCGTGGCACCGGCAGCGGTGCTTTCCGTCATGTTCAGGACTCCGGACGGAACGCGCCTGGCGGAATGTTGCCGGGCTCGAAATAGGCGTGGTGCAGGGCGTCGAGCTGGACCCACAGCACGTCGCACTTGAAGCGGACCGCGTCGACGCAGGCTTCCTGCTCTTCGCGGGTGCGGGCGCGCTCCTTGATATAGGCGAGCGCGAAGTCGGCGTCGCGCGGTGCCTGATCGAGGCGGCGGCGGAAGTACGCCATCACCTTGTCGTCGATGAAATCATAGTTCTCGAGCATGCCGGAGATGCGCTCGCGATGGATCTTCGGGGCGAACAGCTCCGTCAGGGACGACGCGACCGCGATCGTCAGCGGCTGCTCGCGCACGAAATTCACGTAGGCTTCAACGGCGAACTTGGTCGCCGCCAGCGCGCCCTTGCGGCTGACGACGTAGTCGCGATCGAGGCCGAGACCGTCGGTCAGCACCAGCCAGCGCTCGATGCCGCCCGGCTCTTCGGGGCCGGACCCGTCGTGATCTAGAATGCGGTGCATCCACTCCCGGCGCAGCTCGCGGTCGTGACAGCGGGCCATGAGCGCGGCGTCCTTGCGGGGGACCGCTGCCTGATAACAGTAGCGATTAAGCGCCCACGCCTGCACCTGTCCCTTGTCGAGCTTGCCGCCGTGCAGCAGCTTATGGAAGGGGTGCTTGTCGTGGTAGCGCTCGGCACCAACGGCGCGGATGGCCGCCTCGAACTCGTCCGGGCTCCAAAGCTCGCCGCGCTGCGCGGCATCGCCAGTCCTGCGGTCACTCATAGGCGTACCTCCATTCCGTCGTAGCCGACCTCCCAGCCTGCGGCTTCCGTGGTCTTGCGGGGCTCGGAGCTCTCGTTGAGAACTGGGTTCGAATTGTTGATGTGAACATAGATCTTGCGTGCGACGCCGAGCTTGGCGAACGCGGCGATCGAGCCGTCGGGCCCGGAGATCGAGATGTGCCCCATGCGCTTGCCGGTCTTCGGCATCAGGCCCGCCTGGAGCATCTCGTCGTCGGTGTAGAGCGTGCCGTCGAACAGCACCAGCGCGGCGCCTTCCAGCCGGCCGGCGAGGCGGGCATCCACTTCGGCGCAGCCGGGAACGTAAAAGAAGGTCTTGCCGGTCGCCTCGTCGCGCACTTCGAGGCCGATGGTATCGCCCGCCTCGGAGCCGAAGTTGGCGCCCTTGCTCGCGTCCTCCAGATAGAGGGCGACCTTGCCGGGCACGGCGAAGGCGGTGACGGTGATGCCGAGCGGTCCATGCGCGCCGGCGAGCGTCGTCGGCTTGTCGAGTGGAAGCTCGCGACGGGCCACCTTGCCCTTGTCGAGAACGTTGAAGACGGAGTTGGCGGCGAGGGTGGCGAGCACGCGGTCGGAGCCGTAGACCGCTAGCGGCTCCATCTCGCGCAGGTTGATGAGGCCGATGATGTGGTCGACGTCGCCGTTGGTCAGCACCGCCGCCTTGATCGGGCTGTTACGGAGGCCGCCTTTGGCCTGCGAGCCGAGCGCGGGGGTGTCGTTGATCTGCTGGCGAAGGTCGGGAGAGGCGTTGAGAAGCACCCAGCTTTTTCCGTCGCGGCTGACGGCGAGGGAAGATTGTGTCCGGGGGCGAAAGCCGGGTTTACCGGCCCTGACGTCGGCACAGTTGCGGCAATTGCAGTTCCACTGCGGAAATCCGCCGCCTGCGGCCGATCCTAAAATCCTGATGATCATTGCAAGCCAATCGCGCGGGCGCGATAGCCGCACCGCCGAGTGCAAGCTTCACCGCGAAAGTCGGAATAACGGGGGCTCAAATGACGACGGCGGCCGAGATGCTCGACCGCCGCGCCCAAACTGCCCACGAGGTGGGCGAGCTTGACGACACCTTAGATGATGTCGATCTCAGCCGGGAGGTAGCTCGTGACCTCGAGACCAACTTCCTGCTCGGAAACCTGCGGCTTCGTCCAAACCTTCATGATAATTCCTCCTGTTGGATTGCTTCTCAACCGGGCTAACCCCGCCGAGGGTATACCCACCAAGACGGTTATCCGTCAGAACCCCGTCTCAGTCTTCGAAGGCTCGTTTTCTCCGCGCCTTCCCGTTGATGAAAACATAATCACGCAGGGGCGGAGTCGGGCAAGTCACGCTTGCTCACGAATTCGTTAGGTCGGCGATCCGCGTTCGGGGCGGGCGCTTCTGGCGCCCGCATCCCATTGGATTGGCGTTGTTTTCGCTTCGCCCGTCAGGCTGCGGCGGCGCGCTTCGCCATCGCCTCCTTGGCGAGGGCGAGAGATGCCACGTAGTCGGGCTTGCCCGAACCGAGCAATGGAACCGTGGGGACGGTGAGGATGTCGCCTGGAACCGAGAGCTCGGGGATACCGCGCGCCTTGGCGTGGGCGAGGAGGTCCGCCCTTGTCGCCTTGTCGTTGGCGGTGATGAGCACGAGGCGCTCGCCCTTGCGGGCGTCAGGAACGGCGACGACGACAGATAGTACAGCGGGCCAGACCTCGGCCGCCATCGCCTCGACCGCAGAGAGGGAGACCATCTCGCCGCCGATCTTGGCGAAACGCTTGGCGCGGCCGAGAATTCGGATGAAGCCCTGGGCATCGATGCTGACGATATCGCCGGTGTCGTGCCAGCCGTTGTGCGGCGGCTCCAGCACGCCCGGGTTCTCCGCGCGCAGGTAGCCGAGCATGACGTTGGGACCGCGCACATAGAGGCGTCCGCCCTCGTCGATGCCGGGCACGGGCTCGAGGCGCGCTTCCATCAGCGGCGAGAGCCGCCCGACGGTGCCCGCCTTGTTGGCGAGGGGGGTGTTGATGGCGAGAACAGGCGCTGTCTCGGTGACGCCGTAGCCCTCGAGGATGCGCACGCCGAAGCGCTCCATGTAGACCTGACGGGTGCGCTCCTTCACCGCTTCGGCGCCGGCGAGCACGAGGCGAACGCGGGCGAAGTCGTAGGGGTGGGCGGCGCGCGCATAACCGTTGAGGAACGTGTCGGTGCCGAACAGGATGGTCGCGTTCGACTGGTAGACGAGCTCCGGCACGATCCGATAGTGCAGCGGCGAAGGGTAGAGATAGACAGGAACACCCGCGACCAGCGGCATGACGAGACCGGCTGTCAGTCCGAACGAGTGGAACACCGGCAGCACGTTGAACACCTTGTCGCTGCCGTTGACGGCGACGCGCGTCAGGCTCTGCGTGGCGTTGGCGAGGATGTTCTTGTGGCTCAGAACGACGCCCTTCGGCGTGCCCTCGCTGCCCGAGGTGAACAGGATCGCGGCGGGGGCGCCTGGGCGGCGGTTCACCCGCGGGCGGGGGCCGGGACGAAGCCCGTTGCGCTTGTCGGCGCGCCCCGTCGGCCCCCTTGCCCC
>CALMPK010000204.1 GCA_937873575.1 uncultured Hyphomicrobiaceae bacterium | reverse complement strand
CCCTGCAGAACGAGGTGATCCAGCTCGGCGAGATGGTGAGCGAGATCTCACCGCTGCTGAAGCGCTCCATCGGCGTCAAGATCGAGCTCAAGGTGCTGACCGAGCGCGACCTGTGGACCGTTCGCACCGACAAGACGCAGATCGACCGCGTCATCGTCAATCTCGTCGTCAACGCCCGCGACGCCATGCCGGACGGCGGTACGCTCACCATTCGCACGCGCAACGTCACCGAGCGCGAATGCCAGAAGATGGATCACTTCGGCCTGGCGGTCGGCGAGTACGTGCTGGTCGAGGTCGAGGACACTGGCTGCGGTATGAGCCCGGAGACGATGAACAAGATCTTCGAGCCGTTCTTCACCACGAAGGGGGTCGGCAAGGGCACCGGCCTCGGGCTCGCGACGGTCTACGGCATCGTCAAGCAGTCGGGCGGGTTCATCTTCACCGACAGCGAGATCGGCAAGGGCACCAAGTTCCGCGTGTTCCTGCCGCGCTACGCGCCGGACGAGGACGAGGAGGCGCAGATCGTGCAGCGCCTGTCGCGCAAGGAAGTGCGCCACGCACCCGATCTTACCGGTTCTGCCCGCGTGCTGCTGGTAGAGGACGAGGACGGCGTAAGAACCTTCGCCGTGCGCGCGCTGCGCAGCCGCGGCTTCGAGGTGCTGGAGGCGTCGAACGGCGCCGAGGCGCTCGATATCCTCGCCGAGCATAAGGGGCGCCTCGATATCGTCGTTTCCGACGTGGTCATGCCGGAGATGGACGGCCCGACGCTCCTGAAAGAGCTGCGCAAGACGCACCCCGACCTCAAGTTCGTGTTCATGTCCGGCTATCCCAACGACGCTTTCCGCGCCGGTCTCGACCAGAACGAGAGCTTCGGGTTCCTGCCGAAACCGTTCTCGCTGACCGAGCTCGTCTCCAAGGTCAAGGACGAGCTGACGGACTGACGGGCCCGTTCCGGCGCGCCGGAAGCGGGCATCGTCTCTCGCGTTTCGACGTTGACGGGCGCGGCCTCGGCGCGGGCTCCCGGAGAAGGGCTCGAAAGATCGAATTCCAGACGAGACCCTCAGGCGACGCCGCATCCGTCCGCCGCGGCCTGCAAAGCGGGGGCGGCGGCCGTGCGCGGGTACACGATCTCGCGACTTGTGCGGGGGAGGGGAAGTCGCCATAACTTGCGCCGCCCCTCGCCCGATCTGGACGTTCGGCCGTATCCTATAGGCAACCAACCGAGCGCCAGAGCCAGAGCCAGCAGACATGTCGACCCGCATCAATGGCGACAAGAGCCCGCCTGTCCGCTCGAAGGACGACCTCGTCGCCTGGATCGCGGCCGGTGAGAAGCCCAAGGACCGCTGGCGCATCGGCACTGAGCACGAGAAGTTCGTGTTCTACACCGAAGGGCTGGAGCCCGTGCCCTACGGCGGCCCCCGCGGTATCCGCGCGCTCATGGAGAGCATGATCTCGTGCTACGGCTGGGAGCCGATCCACGAGGGCGACAACATCATCGCCCTGAAGCGGCCCGACGGCGAACCGGGCGGCACCATCAGCCTTGAACCCGGCGGCCAGTTCGAGCTGTCGGGCGCGCCGCTCGAAACACTGCACGAGACCGCGTCGGAGACGAGTGAGCATCTGATCGAGGTCGTGCACGTCGGCGAGCCGCTCGGCATCGGCTTCCTCGGCCTCGGCTTCTCGCCGAAGTGGACTTTGGATGTAACGCCGCAGATGCCTAAGCGGCGCTACGCGGTGATGACGCGCTACATGCCGCAGGTCGGCAAGCGCGGCCTCGACATGATGTATCGCACGGCCACCATCCAGGTGAACCTCGACTTCGCCAGCGAGGCCGACATGGTGCGCAAGCTGCGCGTGTCGCTGGCGCTGCAGCCGATCGCCACGGCGTTGTTCGCATCCTCGCCCTTTACCGAGGGGCGCCCCAACGGCTTCAAGTCCATGCGCAGCGAGGTCTGGCGCGATACGGACAGGGCGCGCACGGGCATGCTGCCGTGGGCTTTCGAAGCGGGCATGGGCTACGAGCGCTACGTCGATTACGCACTCTCGGTGCCGATGTACTTCGTCTACCGCGACGGCAACTACATCGACGTCGCGGGTGCCTCGTTCCGCGATTTCATGGCCGGCAAGCTGCCAGGGCTGCCGGGCGAGCTGCCGACCATCGACGACTGGTCCGACCATCTGACGACGCTGTTCCCCGAGGTGCGCCTGAAGCGCTTTCTCGAGATGCGCGGCGCGGACGGCGGGCGTTGGGCGCGTATCGTCGCACTCTCGGCGTTCTGGGTCGGCCTGCTCTACGACGAGGTTGCGCTCTCGGCGGCCTGGGATCTCGTCAAGGGGTGGACGGCGGAGGAGTGTGAAGCCCTGCGCAATGGCGTGCCGCGCGGCGCGCTCGCCACGCCGTTCCGCGGCGGAACGGTGCAGGACGTGGCCCGCGAGGTGGTTCGCCTCTCCCACCTCGGTCTGCGCAATCGCCGGCGCGTCAATTGGCGCGGCCAGGATGAGACCGTCTATCTGGCGCCGCTCGAAGAGATGGTGGCCACGGGCATGACCTGCGCAGACGAGCTTCTGACACGCTACCATGGTCCCTGGCACGGCCGCATCGAGCCAATCTTCAGCGAGATTGCTTTTTAGTGGCGCGGGCGATGCCCGCGCGTCCGGCGCTCGCGCCGGGGCCCGTTGGGCCCCTGGCCGGCTTTGCCGGCCAAGAGAGGTGCGTCCGGCTTTGCCGGCCAAGAGAGGTGCGTCCGGCTTTGCCGGCCAAGAGAGGCGCGTCCGGCTTTGCCCGCCAAGAGGCGGCGTACGGCTTTTGACGGCCCTGAGGCGCGCATCGAACTTTGGCGGCTCATAGCTGTGCGGTTCGGGGGAGTTGGACCTCCGTCGCGCGGGCAAGGTGGCTTCGACGACAGCAGAAGTCCTGGCGCGGGCGTGGCCCGTGTAAGCGGGCCGTCGCGGCCATGGGATCGCAGGGCTGGCAGGATCGCCCTTACGTTGCTATGACGCGCTCCACGAATTGACAGGGCAAGCAACGCGGTCGGACGGGCACCATGGGAAGCGACAAATCCGGGGCAGGCACCAAGGCCGATGGCGGTCGCGACTGGTCGACGACCCTCAACCTGCCGGAAACAGATTTCCCCATGAGGGCGGGGCTGCCCGATCTCGAGCCACGGCTCTTGAAGAAATGGGCGGAAATGGACCTTTACGCGCTGCTCCGTGAACGCTCCAAGGGCAAGCCGCGCTTCGTGCTGCACGACGGCCCGCCCTACGCCAACGGCAACATCCACATCGGCCACGCGCTGAACAAGATCCTCAAGGACCTGGTCGTCAAGTCGCAGCAGATGCTCGGCCATGACAGCGATTACGTGCCCGGCTGGGACTGCCACGGCCTGCCGATCGAATGGAAGATCGAGGAAGAGTATCGGGCGCGGGGCGCGGAGAAACCGGATTTCTCGGACGCGCAGGGCATCAACGCTTTCCGCTCCGAATGCCGCGCCTTCGCCGAGAAGTGGCTCTCGATCCAGCGCGAGGAGTTCAAGCGCCTCGGCGTCGTCGGCGATTGGGACAAACCCTATTCGACGATGTCGTATCGCGCCGAAGCGACCATCGCCCGCGAGATCATGAAGTTCGCCGAGAGCGGGCAGCTCTATCGCGGCTCGAAGCCCGTGATGTGGTCTGTTGTCGAGAAGACGGCGCTGGCCGAAGCCGAGGTCGAGTACCAGGACTATCAGTCCGACATGATCTGGGTGAAGTTCAAAGTCGTCCAGGATGTCGCGTGGGGCGACGCGCAGCAGTTGCGCCGCGCCGATCAGGCGTGTCTCAAGTCCGAGATGGTCGGTGCCAGCGTGGTGATCTGGACCACGACGCCGTGGACGATCCCCGGCAACCGCGCGATCTCGTTTTCTTCGCGCATCGCCTACGGCCTCTATGAAGTGACCGCCGCGCCCGAGAACAACTGGGCGAAGGTCGGTGACCGCTACATCCTCGCCGACAAGCTCGCCTCCGACGTGATGAAAGCCGCCAAGGTCGAAACGTTCGAGCGGCTCGAGAGCGTCTCGGCTGACGAGCTGCGCAGCATGGTGTGCGCGCATCCTCTGCGCGAACTCGGCTACACGTTCGACGTGCCGCTGCTCGATGGCGATCATGTCACCGACGACACCGGCACGGGCTTCGTGCACACCGCGCCGGGGCACGGCTCGGACGACTACATCATCTGGATGAACTCGCAGAAGATGCTGCGTGAGCGCGGCATCGACACGACCATCCCGTTCACCGTCGACGCCGATGGCGTGATGACGGCGGCTGCGCCCGACTTCACCGGCAAGCGCGTGCTGAAGGAGAACGGCGACAAGGGCGACGCCAACGACGCCGTCATCAAAGCGCTGGCCGAGGCCGGCAACATCATCGCGCGCGGGCGGCTGAAGCATCAGTATCCGCACTCGTGGCGGTCGAAGAAGCCGGTCATCTTCCGCAACACGCCGCAGTGGTTCATCTCGATGGACAAGCCGCTCGGCGGCGGCGTCAACCGGTCGCTGCGCCAGGTTGCCCTCGACGAGATCAAGCGCGTCGATTGGGTGCCGGCGGCGGGCGAGAACCGCATCAACGGTATGATCGAGAACCGCCCGGACTGGGTGGTGTCGCGGCAGCGCGCCTGGGGCGTGCCGATCGCCGTGTTTCGTAACGTCGAAACGGAAGATGTGATCCCCGGCCCCGGCTTCGCCCACAACGCGGAGCTGACCCGACGCATCTTCGACGCTTTCGCGAAGAAGGGCGCTGACGTGTGGTTCGAGGACGGGGCCAAGGAGCGCTTCCTCGACGGTCTGGTCGACGACCCGAGCAAGTGGGAGCGCGTGCGCGACGTGCTCGACGTGTGGTTCGATTCCGGCTCGACGCACGCCTTCGTGCTCGATGATCCGGTCGCGTTTCCCGCGCTCGCCGGTATCCGCCGGCACATGGATGGCGGCCGCGACCGCGTCATGTATCTCGAAGGCTCGGACCAGCACCGCGGCTGGTTCCATTCCTCGCTGCTCGAATCGTGCGGCACGCGCGGCCATGCGCCCTATGACGTCGTCCTGACGCACGGCTTCGTGCTCGACGAGAAGGGGCAGAAGATGTCGAAGTCGCTCGGCAACGTCGTCGCGCCGCAGGACGTGATGGCGAAGTCGGGCGCAGACATCCTCCGGCTGTGGGTGGCGGCGTCGGATTATTCCGATGATCTGCGCATCGGCCCCGACATCCTCAAGAACTTCTCCGAGACCTATCGCAAGCTGCGCAATACGCTGCGCTGGATGCTCGGCGCACTGGCGCATTTCAATGACGCCGATTACGTCGCGGCGGCCGACATGCCGGAGCTCGAAAAGCTCATGCTGCATCGCCTCTCGGAGATCGATCCGGAGGTGCGCACGGCCTATGCGGACTACGATTACCGCAAGGTGGTGACGCTGCTCGCGCAGTTCTTGAACACCGATCTCTCGGCATTCTACTTCGACATCCGCAAGGACGCGCTCTATTGCGACGCGCCGTCGAGCCTGCGCCGCAAGGCGGCGTTGACGGTGAT
>CALMPK010000203.1 GCA_937873575.1 uncultured Hyphomicrobiaceae bacterium | reverse complement strand
CTGTGGACGGCGCTGCTGGCGGCGATCTGGGCGGGCCTGTGGTTCGCCGGCCGCTTCGTCGCTCCGATCCGCCGCCTCATCGGCGCCGCCTCCGAGGTCTCGACCGGCAATCTCAATGTGCAGTTGCCCGAGAAGCGCGGTGAGGGCGACCTGCGCCGCCTCTCGGCGACGTTCAACACGATGACGCGCGAATTGAAGCACCAGCGCGATGCCCTCATGACGGCGAACGAGCAGTTGCTCGAGCGGCGCCGCTTCATGGAGGCGGTGCTGTCCGGCGTCTCGGCCGGCGTCATCGGTCTCGACAGCGGCGGGCGCATCGAGCTCGCCAGCCGCGCAGCAGAGGCGCTGCTCGGCATCCCCGAGAACGAGCTCGTCGGCAAGCTCTTGCGCGACGCGGTGCCGGCCTTCGCACCCGTACTCGACGCGCGCGCCGCCGAGCCGCACAAGTCGGGCCGCAACCCGGCACAGGTGACGTTCGATGTCGCCGGCGACGAGCGAACCTTCGCGGTCCGCATCACGGATGAGAAGGCAGGCGGTGCCGACGTCGGCACCGTCGTCACGTTCGACGACATCACCGAGCTCGTCTCCGCGCAGAGGACCAGCGCCTGGGCCGATGTCGCGCGCCGCATCGCTCACGAGATCAAGAATCCGCTGACGCCGATACAACTCTCGGCCGAGCGTCTCAAGCGCAAGTACGGCGCGTCGATCCAGAATGACCGCGAGACCTTCGACAAGCTGACCGACACGATCGTTCGTCAGGTGGGGGACCTCAAGGCGATGGTGGACGAGTTCGCCTCGTTCGCACGCATGCCGAAGCCGGAGATGGCGGACGTCGATCTGCGCCAGGCCGTGCAGGAACCGGCGCTGCTGTTCCGTGAGGGCCATCCCAATGTCGAATACCGCACGACCCTTCCGGACACGGCCTTGATCGGCAGCTTCGATCGCCGGTTGATCTCGCAGGCGGTGACAAATCTCGTGAAGAATGCGACCGAAGCGGTCGAGCAGGCCGCCGAGCAGTGCGCATCGGAGCCAGGTTGGAAGGGCATGGTCGAGACGCGGCTTTCGGTCGAAGGCGGGCGCGCCACCATCGAGGTGATCGACAACGGGCCGGGCTTTCCGAAGCAGAACCGCATGCGGCTGCTCGAACCCTATGTGACGACCAAGGGACACAAGGGCACCGGCCTCGGCCTTGCCATGGTGCAGAAGATCACCGAGCAGCATGGCGGCACGCTGCTGCTCGACGATGCGCCGCCGGCCGAAGGGCGCAAGCATGGCGCGCGTGTGCGCATGGTGCTGCCGGTCGCCGCGACCGGCGCGAGCAGCACGCAAGAAGAGATGCGCGGCGACGAGCGCGTAAGGGTTTCTGCGGCCAGCCGCATCAGCGGTTGAGCCGACAACGTTGAGTGCGCCGGCACACGGCGCCAGGACTTGAGCGAGGAGGACGGGTTCAATGGCGGCAGATATTCTGATCGTCGACGACGAGGCAGACATCCGGGAGCTCGTGGCCGGCATCCTCGAGGACGAGGGGCACAAGGCGCGCCTTGCCCGTGACAGCGACGAGGCGCTGCGCGCGATCGAGGATCGCCGTCCGCATCTCGTCATCCTCGACATCTGGCTTCAGGGCAGCCGGCTCGACGGTCTCGAGGTTCTCTCGGCGATCAAGGCGACCTATCCGGACCTTCCCGTCGTCATCATCTCGGGTCACGGCAACATCGAGACCGCGGTGACCGCGATCCGGCGTGGCGCCTACGACTACATCGAGAAGCCGTTCAAGGCGGACCGACTCATTCTGGTGGCGCTGCGCGCGCTCGAAGCGCAGCAGCTTCGCCGGGAGGTGCGCGAGCTGCGCGAACGCTCGACGGTCACCACGGAAATGGTCGGCCAATCCGCCGCGATCAATCACCTGCGCTCGAGCATCGATCGCGTCGCACCAACCAACAGCCGCATTCTGATCCGCGGCGCATCCGGTACGGGTAAGGAGCTCGCGGCGCGCGTCATCCACATGCGCTCGGCGCGCAAGGACGGCCCCTTCGTCGTGCTCAACGCCGCTGCCATGGCGCCGGACCGGGTCGAAGAGGAAATGTTCGGCATGGAGGATCGCGCCGGCACGCCGCGCAAGGTCGGCGCGCTCGAGGAGGCGCACGGCGGCACGCTCTATATCGACGAGGTGGCGGACATGCCCCTCGAGACGCAGGGCAAGGTGTTGCGCGTGCTCGTGGAGCAGAAGTTCCTGCGCCTCGGCGGCACGCAGAAGGTTGCCGTCGACGTGCGCATCATCTCCTCCACCAGCCGCGATCTCGAGCGCGAGATGCAGGAGGGGCGGTTCCGCGAAGACCTCTACCATCGCCTCAACGTCGTGCCGCTGCGCGTGCCGAGCCTCGCCGAGCGGCGCGACGACATCCCGCAGCTCATCGAGTTCTTCGTCAATCAGGTGGCGCAGGCATCGGGCCTCGCACCGCGCCGCATCGGCGAAGATGCCATCGCCGTTCTGCAAGCACACGATTGGCCCGGCAACGTGCGCGAGTTGCGCAACAACATCGAGCGCCTGATGATCCTTGCCGGCGGCGAGCCGGGCGCCATGATTACCGCCGATATGCTTCCCGACGAGATCGGCTCGAACGTGCCGCTGCCTGTGAACGGGGGCGCCGAGCATCTGATGAGCCTGCCTCTGCGCGAAGCGCGCGAAATATTCGAGCGCGAGTACCTGTTGGCCCAGATCAACCGTTTCGGCGGAAACATCTCGCGCACGGCCGAGTTCGTCGGTATGGAGCGGTCGGCGTTGCATCGCAAGCTGCGCGCCCTCGGCGTCTCGTCCGAGCATCGCGGCGGCGGCGGGGTGGTTCCCGCTTGAGGTAGCACATGAACGTCATCATCTGTGGCGCGGGACAGGTCGGCACCGGCATCGCCGAGCGCTTGTCCACCGAAGGCAACAGCGTGTCGATCATCGACGCGAGTGCCGATCTCGTGCAGCGCGCCAACGATATGCTCGAGGTGCGCGCGGTGCACGGCAACGCCGCTCATCCCGACGTGCTGGAGCGTGCCGGCGCGGGTGACGCCGACATGCTGATCGCGGTGACGCTTCACGACGAGGTCAACATGGTGGCGTGCCAGGTGGCGCACACCCTGTTCGACATCCCGATGAAGATCGCCCGTGTCCGCAGCCAGACCTACCTCGAGCAATCGTGGACCAAGCTGTTCGGACGCGATGGCCTGCCGATCGACTACATCATCTCGCCGGAGATCGAAGTCGGCAACATGATCATCCGGCGCCTGCAATTGCCGGGCTTTTTGGATCCCGTCAGCTTCGCCGAGGGGCCCTCCGCCTGCCTCGGCATCACCTGCGGCACCGACTGCCCGGTGCTCGACACGCCGCTCTCGCAGCTCGCCCAGCTTTTCCCCGATCTGCCGACGGTCACTGCCGCGATCGTGCGCAAGGGGCGGCTGTTCGTGCCGCACGGCAAGGATCTCCTGGAAGCGGGAGACGAGGCCTACGTCATCACGCCGACCGAGCAGGTGACGCGCACACTCCAGATCTTCGGTCACGAGGAGGCCCGCGCGCGCCGCATCGTCATCGCCGGTGGCGGCAATATCGGTTTCTACATCGCGCGCCAGCTCGAGCAGGCGGAGCCCAACATCCGCGTCAAGGTGATCGAAGCTTCTCGCGCCCGCGCCATGCAGATCGCGGAATCGCTCGAGCGTACCGTGGTGCTGCACGGCTCGGCGCTTTCCGAGGATATGCTGCGCGAGGCGGAAACCAACACGTCCGACATCCTCATTGCCGTCACCAACGACGACCAGGTGAACCTGCTGACAGCCGCCCTTGCCAAGCAGCTCGGATGCCGTTCCAATCTCGCCCTCATCAACAGCGCCAACTACGCCGGCATGGTGCGCTCGCTCGGCATCGACGCGCAGGTGAACCCGAAAGCGATTACCGTCAGCCGCGTGCTCCAGCACGTGCGTCGCGGCCGCATCCGCGGCGTGCATTCGGTCCACAACGGGGCCGGCGAGCTGATCGAGGCGGAGGTGCTGGAGACGGCGCCGATTCTCGGGCGTCCGCTGCGCGACTACAAGCAGTCGGAGGGCATCCGTTTCGGTTCGATCCTGCGCAACGGCAAGGTGCTGGTGCCGACGGGTGCGACAGAGCTCGAGATCAAGGACCGCGTGGTGCTGTTTGCGCGGGCCGACCACGTGCGCGAGGTCGAACAGATGTTCCGCGTGAGCCCGGATTACTTCTAGTGTGCTACCGCACTTTGATTGAATCGCAACCGCGATCCATCAAGAACCGTCGATAGCACTCTCGACCGCGACCCAAGTGTGCGTTCGCGCATTCGATGACAGCGCGCCGCGCTCCCACCTCACCCGATCGCACGCCAGCGCGAGGCGGGGTGCTGCCGCGTCGCGGGCCAGTCATCCGGACAGGCAAGCGCCGCCCGTTCGGGCGCGGGAAGATCACTGCAACGGAGCTCCCATGTCTCGCATCGTCTACGTCAACGGCCGCTACGTCCCTTACGCACAGGCGGCAGTGCACGTCGAGGACCGGGGCTTCCAGTTCGCCGACGCGATCTATGAAGTTTGCGAAGTCTACAAGGGGCGGCTCGTCGATCTCGAACGCCATCTGGCGCGCCTGCGCCGCTCGCTCGGCGAGATCGAACTCGAACTCGCCCGGTCCGATCAGGCGCTGGAACGCGTCATGCGGGAGACGGTCCGGCGCAACCTGGTCAGCAACGGTTCGGTCTATCTGCAGGTGACGCGGGGCGCCGCGCCGCGCGATTTCCCCTTCCCCGATCCCGTCGAGACCGAGCCGACCGTGGTCTGCATCGCCCGCTCGATTTCCCGCGCGGCGCAGGAGGCGCAAGCGGCCCGCGGCATCGCCGTCAAGACCATGCCGGACATCCGCTGGGGGCGCTGCGATATCAAGACGGTGATGCTGCTCCCGGCCTGCCTCGCGAAAACCGCGGCCTACCGCGAGGGCGCCAGCGAAGCCTGGCTGGTCGATCGCGAGGGTTTCGTCACGGAAGGCTCGTCGAGCAACGCCTGGATCATCGACGGGGAGGGGCGGCTCATCACCCGGCGCGCCGACAGCGCCATCCTTGCCGGCGTGACGCGCGCGACGCTGCTCGACCTCATCGAACAGGAGGGGCTCGAGGTCGTTTTCCGTCCGTTCCGCCCCGCGGAGGTGGTGCTCGCTCGTGAGGCATTCATCACGTCTGCGACAAATACGGTCATGCCGGTGGTGCGCGTCGACGGGGGTGCAATCGGCAGCGGGCAACCCGGTCCTATTGCGCGGCGGCTGCGCGCAAAATTTCACGGAGATGCATGAGCGATGCAGCCGGAAATTGCTCGTATCTGACCTTCGTCTGCGTCGTAATGACTAGCTCTTAGGCAGTGTTTGGCTTTGCATTTTCTGGCGGTAAAAGGCTAGTCTCGGCCCACCGGACACGTTGAAGTTTGGATTCGTGCCGGGCTGGAAGCGCAGTGCCGCGCCAGCCCCGGCCACTTCTGCGTCGGCTGGGAGAAAATGAACAAGGGTGGAAAACAACGATGGCGGCAGACAGGGTTCAAAGCCTCCAGGACACATTCCTAAACCACGTTCGCAAGAACAAGACCCCGCTGACGATCTTCCTTATCAACGGTGTAAAGCTCCAAGGCATCGTGACGTGGTTCGACAACTTCTGTGTCCTGCTGCGTCGTGACGGGCATTCCCAGCTGGTCTATAAGCATGCGATCTCGACCATCATGCCGGGTCAGCCGGTGCATCTGATGGACAGTGATCCGGCTGACGGCTCGTAGTTGCCCTGGAGACGACGCGATAGACAGCGACGCCGGAGATGAAGGCCAAGCGGAAAAGCGCAAGGCGAAGGCGGCCCTCGGGATAGAGCGGACGCCCGTGCCTGTTCGCGCGCTCGTGCTCGTTCCCGTGCTGCCCGTGCGCCGCGCCGCACTGGCGCCCGCGCCAGCGAATTCCTCAGCGAATGCCTCTGTGACACCCGTCGCAGGAGAAGCTGTAGCCGGCCGACCCGGCGACGTTATGGCAGCGTCGCGCACCGCGGTTCCCCGCCAGCGGGCTTCGCTGCATTCACCGGAAGACAGGCTCGCTGAATCGGTCGGCCTCGCCGAGGCCATCGCCCTGGATGTCGTGCGCGGCATGATCGTCGCCGTGCCGAGCCCGAAGCCCGCGACGCTGTTCGGCTCCGGCAAGGTCGAGGAACTGGCCCAACTGGTCGCCGACGAGCAGATCGAGCTGGTCATCGTCGATCACGCGGTCACCCCAGTCCAGCAGCGTAATCTGGAGAAGGCTTGGAAGACCAAGGTGCTCGATCGCACGGGGCTGATCCTCGAGATCTTCGGTGCCCGTGCCCGCACACGTGAGGGCCGCCTTCAGGTCGAGCTGGCGCACCTCTCCTACCAGAAGGGCCGGTTGGTCCGTGCCTGGACCCATCTCGAGCGCCAGCGCGGCGGTTCCGGCTTTCTCGGCGGCCCCGGCGAGGCGCAGATCGAGCTCGACCGGCGCATGCTGCAAGAGCGCATCGACGCCATCCGTCGTGAGCTCGAGCATGTGGTGAAAACGCGGGAGTTGCACCGTGCCGGCCGGCGCAAGGTGCCCTATCCCGTGGTCGCCATCGTCGGCTACACCAACGCCGGCAAATCGACACTCTTCAACCGCGTCACCGGGGCAGGCGTGCTGGCGATGGACCAGGTCTTCGCCACGCTCGATCCGACCATGCGCGAAGTGCGATTGCCGAGCGGCCGGCGCATCATCTTGTCCGATACGGTCGGCTTCATCTCCGATCTGCCGACGATGCTCGTTGCCGCGTTCCGCGCGACGCTCGAAGAAGTCATCGGCGCCGACCTCATTCTGCATGTCCGCGACATCTCGCACTCCGAGACAGAGGCGCAGGCTGCCGACGTCGAAGCCGTGCTCGCGAGCCTCGGCATCGATCTGACGCCGGCCGAGAACCACATTCTCGAGGTCTGGAACAAGTCCGACCGGCTTTCTGCGGAGGTGCGGGAGGACGTCGACAATTCAGCGCGCTGGCGCGAGCAGAAGCCGGTGCTGGTTTCGGCGCTGACGGGGGACGGGATCGATCGGCTGCTCTCCGCCATCGATGCGCGGCTCGGCACGGGCGATGAGCTGATGACGCTGACGGTCGCGGCAACTGACGGCCGTCTCAGGGCGTGGCTACACCAGAACGCGGACGTGATCGAAGACCGAACGACCGATGCGGGCGACAGCGTGATGACGGTACGCCTGACACCGGAAAAGAGAGGTCGCCTCGAAGCGCGGTTGGCGCCGCGCACCTCGTGATGCGGCGCGGTCAGAGCGCTATGCCGGGCCTGCGGAGCGTTATCAGGTCTATGATGACCGACTGCCCGGGGCGCACCGGAACGATGGCCGGTACCTCGGCGCTCTCCAATTCGACGCGCCACCCCTCGGCGCGCAGGGATGCGATGAAGTCTGGCGTATCGGCAGGGCGGGGATCGGCGAAGATGGCATGGCCCGATGGGGCGAGATTACGTGCCAGGATGTCCGCGACGAGGGCGTGTGTTTCCCGCTCGTAGAGAACATCGGCACCGATGATGAGGTCATAGCGCCGCGCATCATGCCAGTCGCGCCAATCTGACTGCCCCAGTGAAACGCCAACGATGTCATTGAGCTTGGCGTTGCGGCGGCAGAGCGCGATCGCCTCGGGCGAGTGATCGGTCTGGTTGACGCGGGCGCCCGCGGACGCAGCCGCAAGCCCGGCGAGACCTGCCCCCGCGCCAATCTCCAGGACATTCGTTCCGGCCAACCCGCCGGGCTCGGCGCCGAGCCGGTCAGCCAGTGCGATCGACGACTCCCAGAGCAGGAGGCCGAAAGGGAACTGCTCGAGGTCCTCGGCAACGCCGAGCAGCGCGGATTGATCGCGCACGGCATCGATCCGCCAGACGCGCCCCATCGCCGCGACCTCGTGACGATGCAAAGGCAGGCGATCGAGCAGGCCCGCACCATCGGCGATCGTCGTAGGGCCTCGTGTCATGTCCTCACCGTTTCGGTCTCGCCCGCCGCAGGCCAGGTCCGCGCAGCGGCTTGGCGGAACGGCAGCCTCGCGGATGTGGGTAGAATGGCCCTTGGACAGCAACGCCACATTGCAGTCCCGGGCGATAGGGGCAGACTGCGACCGGAACAAGCTCCGCGCCCGTGACAGCCGGCGAGTGTTCATTTCGCACTTGCGAAAGAAACGTGACCCGGATCACCGACCGCCGATTCACGATCATGGTACCTCCGATACCAAGAGAGCTGCCGGGATCTTGTGCCGGCGCCCGACACTGGACGAAAGATGATGATGAACATGCGGAAAATATTGACATTTCTCGCCGTTGCCGGAGGCACGGCCGTGGCCGTCGCAGGGCCCGCCGCGGCCACCATGCCGCT
>CALMPK010000202.1 GCA_937873575.1 uncultured Hyphomicrobiaceae bacterium | reverse complement strand
AGCCGCGTCATCCGCGTCTTGTCGCCGAGTATCGAGCCGCCGGTGCGTTTCGAGGTCGGATCGACGGCGAGCACCGCGACCTTGTGGCCCGCCTCGATCAGGTTGATGCCGAGCTGGTCGATGGTGGTCGATTTGCCGACGCCGGGCACGCCGGTCACGCCGAGGCGGATGGCGTTGCCGGTCGAGGGAAGCAGGTCCTGCAATGGCGCCTGGGCGGTGCGGCGGTGATCGGGCTTCGTGCTTTCGACGAGGGTGATGGCGCGGGCCAGCGTGGCGCGATCGCCTGCGCGAACGCCTGCCGCATAGTCGGCCACCGTCATGCCGGCGCGGGGGGGCGTCGCGCGATCGAGCATCACTGAAGTCTCCTTCTCGTCTCGGATTCGGCGGGTGGGCGCGGATTAGCGCGCGAGTTCCCAGTCCGCGGGTCATGTCACGAAAGCGCCAAGCCGTCCAGCTATCGGGTAACCCGTTTCATTGGCCGGGCATGTGTCGACTCGGCGGGCCTCTCCGTGCGGGATCGCGCGGCAGGCACCGATTTGCAGCCTGGCGGCAAACGTGTTTCCTTGCCGCATACGTCGGGGGCGGCCTGCCTGCTGCGGCGCATTGCGGCGCGGAGCGGGGCACGGGAAGTGGGGAGAGCCATGTTCGAGGTTTGGGGTCCGATCGCCGGTGCCGCCGCACTGTTGCTCGTGGGTGCGCTGGTCTACGTCTTCGCGTGGCGGTCGCTCGGCACCTTGCCCGGATTTGCCAGATGGGCGCTCCGCCTGTTGCTCACGGCGATCGTCGTGCTGCCGGTCGCCATGCTCGTGCTGCTGCCGACGATGCAGAAGGACAAGTCCGCTCTCCAACGGGCGGAAAGACCTGCCGCGACGCAGCAGGGGGCGGGACCGGAAATTGACGGGGACAGGCCGGCTCGCGAGGCCGCGAAGAAGAAGTCGGCGAAGCCCCCGACGCCCCCTGCAGACGATCGATATGCCGAGCGCCGCGACGAACCTGCCGCCGCGACCGCGCCACCGCCGGAGACACGCGCTCCGGAAGCGACCGAGCCTCGGATGCGCGACCCCCCCGACGGGGACGGCGGCAAGACGTCGCGGGGTCTGGGCGGCGGCACGCCGCTCGGCGGCGGAGGTGCGGCTGGCGGCGTCGGCAACAAGGAGTTCGGCGGGCAAACGCGCGGCATCAGCCCGCCTCCGAGGCCGCCGGTGGCGGCCGGCGGCGAGTCGGCAGCGCCTCCCTCGACCGCCCCCACGCCGGCGCCAATCACTGCGCCGCCGAAGCCGACGACCGCGCCCCAGCCTCGCTCGGCCGATGCGCCGGCAGCCGCTCCGCCCCCCGCTGGCGCGGTCGGCGAGGAAAAGGAGGATTGGACCGTGGTGCCGGTCTACTTCGGCACAGACCGCGCGCGCGTGCCGAATGACAAGCGCCTCGACTACGGATCGGATCGCGCCCGCAAGCTCGAGCTGGGACGCGCACTCATCACGGTGCCGAAGAAGCATCAGGTGCCGCAGGTCGAGCGCCCGTGGGCGATCACGATCCCGTACTTCAACGTCAAGATTTACGAGCAGGCCGAGGACCCCAAGAGCCATTTCACGCTGCAGGAGCTGAAGTCGCTGTCCGAAGCTGAGCTGCTCGTCCTCGTCAAGCAGAGGCTCGCCGCGTCGGCGCGCTTCAAGGACCACGCCTTCGTATTCATCCACGGTTACAACACGACCTTCGACAATGCGCTCTACCGAACGGCGCAAGTGGCCTACGACATCAAGTTCGACGGCGCGCCGTTCCTCTATAGCTGGCCGTCCGGCGGCGGCATCGCCAGTTACACCTACGACGGTGTCAGCGCCGAGCAGGCGGAGCCCTTCCTCGGGGAATTCCTGAAGCTCGTGACGCAAAAGACCGGCGCGAAGTCGGTGAGCGTGATCGCGCATTCGATGGGCAACAGGCTGCTGCTGCGTGTGCTCCAGGAGATCCAGCGCACCAAGCCCGATGGCGTGAAGATCAGTCAGGTCATCCTGGCGGCGCCGGATGTCGATCGCGACAGCTTCGAGAACATCGCCAGCGCCCTGCAGGGCCTGCCGAGTGGCGGCATCACGCTATATGCCTCGTCGAACGATCGTGCGCTCGAAGTGTCGCGCCGTTTCCACGGCGGCGTGCCGCGGGCTGGCGATGTGCCGAACGGTGTGCCCCTCATCGTGCCGGGCGTCGATACGATCGATGCGACGTCGGTCAGCATGGACAGCCTCGGCCTGCATCACTCGGGCTACGCGGAGAACAACGCGCTGCTTTCCGATATCGGAGCGCCGAACCAGACGGGTGGGCGCCCGCCGGAGAAGCGAGTGCCGATCCTGAAGGAGCTCGAAACGGACAAGGGTGCCTTCTGGCGCTATCCGTGACGGGGGCCGCTCGGGCTGCCGTCAATGGGCTGGAAAGCGCAGACATGACGGAAGTTGCGGCCGCCGACCGGTAAACCAAGCGTTAACGGCTGTCCCGTATCGTGACGGTAATACCCGCTCGCGCCACGGAGACCGTCGATGCAACCTGACCGCGCCGCCGTCCAGGCATCGCGATACGACGATATCGCATCCGTACTGCTGCGGGTTGGTTCGGCTGCGCTGCTGATCGCCGCTGCACTCACGCTGCAAGGACGCCAAGCGCGCGCCGAGGAAGCCTATGTCTGCGAGGACGGGCGCGTCGTGCAGGTGCGGACGGGGGAACTGGACCGTTTGAAACGGACGGACCCGTGCATCGCGGCCTATTACAAGATGAACGTCGAGCCCGCCGCGACGCCGCCCGCGACACCGATCGCGTTGCGTGGGGCGAAGGTAAGCGGTCTGGGCGGTGCCATCACTCAGGCCGCCGCTTCCGCTCCGGTGCAGATGGCTTCGGTCGATAGATCGCCGCCCCCGCCGCCGGCCCGCAATCCGAAGCTCGAGTCCGTGGCTGTGCCCGCCGCCGAGGCGCCACCGGTTCGCATTGCTGCCAGGGCCGAGATCATCACGTCGCCGCGCGTCGAACAGATCGTCTTCCGTCACCAGGCGCCGGCCCGCGCCGGCATCATCGCGCCGGCCTCCGTCGTGCCCGCGAGCGCCGTCGATTATCGCCACGTCCCGATCATCAACGCGGCCCCCGGTAGCGACGCTGTCTACGTGCACACGCGCTGAATGAGGCAGCGCGCCGCCGACCGGGCGTCCGGCTCGGGGGCTCGCTTCAACCAAGCGTTTACCAATTGCTGGCAGCGTTGGCGTCGGAATTGCGCCTGCTCTCGATGTGAGGCCCCATGCTGTGCCGTATCCCCTCGATCCACACGTTCGTCCCGGCGGCTCTTGCTTCGGCTCTGCTGCTGTTCGGCGCAACGGGAAGCGCCGACGCCGGTGGTATCTGGCATCTGGGACGTGAGACGTCGCCGCGACCGCCGGTGGCCAAACAGGGTGGACCTGCAGCGAACGTGAGCGGAGATCGCTCCGCCGCCAAGACGGCCGAAGCGAACAAGCCCGCCGAAGGTACGTCCTCGAACGCGGCTTCTGAGAACGTTGTCGCGCCTGCGCGGCAGGCCGTGGATGGCGCGGAAGGGGAGAGCGCCGCCACAGAGCTTGCCAAGGAAGGTGCGCAGGAGGCTCTCAAGGGTACGATCGGCGCCCTCGATAAGGATGCGGCGAAGCCGGAGGAAAAGCCCGCGCCGACCGCGGACGCAAAGCCGGATGGCGGAGACCAGGGCAAGGACTATTATCGCAAGCGCGCCGAGCACATTCTGAAGGGCGAAGGGGCCGCCATCGCGTCACAGCCGCATCCTCTGGCCGCAGCACACCCCGGCATGGATGTGGTCGTGTGCCAGGGCGGCTGCCTGCACGATAACGCCGAGATCGTCTATATCCAGCCGACCTCGCGCAAGGCCGAGGCAACCGTCGGCGAGTTGCAGACGACCGCTGCGACGCCTGCCGCCGAGCCGGCGGTGCCGCAGATCGTCTGCATCGGTGGCTGCTACGAGGGCTACGCCAATCACTACAGCATGGCGACAACGATGCAGAGCGGCGTTGGCGAGTGGTCGACCAGCGTCACGCAGCCGTCCTCGCAGAACCGCCCCGGCTCGGGTGACTGGATGCGCCGCATCGACGACATGAAGGGCAAGGCAGGGCCGAAGCCCTGAGCCAACGCCGTCGGCAGGAGAGCAGCCTCAATTACGCGACTGGTTCACCACGTCGTCGTACGAGTTGACCTTGTAGACCTGCCCTTCACGAATGAAATAGAGCCATTCGAGCTTGTCGCTGGTGGCCAAGTCGTGCGGCGTCACCGCCTCCAGCTCGACGATGTTTTGCACGCGGAAGAGTTCGGCCGTCTCGACCTGCGCGGCCGGCTCCATGTATTGCCAGTCCGCCTCGTCGGGCAGTCGCGATGCGGCCTCGGTGTGGAAGACGACTTCCTTGAGTGCGCTGATGGGAAGGGCCCCCGACTTGATGAACTCGATCACGGCCTCCACGAAGCCGAGCTGCACCAGACCCGAGCAGATGTAATCGTTCGGCGGGGTCCATTCGCGCTGCTTGTAGTTCTCGACCGTCTTCTCCTTGCCCTGCATCTGCCGCTCGACGCCGAACCAGATGTTGCGGACGATACGCGTGATGGCCCAGTAGTTATAGGCGCCCTTGATGCGGTCGAGCAGGACGCCGCGGACACGAGACTGCTTGGACTGGTCGAACCACGGCTTCTTGAAGCGCTTGATGGCGACGAACGAACTCTTGTCGTTGATGTAGTCGCGGATGTTCGTGAGATCGACGCCGCCGGTGCCGGCCTCGATGACGAAGGTGTTGGAGAAGCCCGCCTCGAACTGCGGCCCGGTGAAGACCATGGCGGCGTGCGAGAAGGGCGAGCTGGTCGCCCACCGGATCATGTAGGAGCTCAAGTCCCAGTCGCGGCGCGTGAGGACGACGTCGGCCCGCTCGAGGTACTCGCCGGCCAGAAACTCGTCGACGGTCTTTGGCCAGGTCTCGCGGCGCGCGGCCTCGCGGGCAGCACGGCGCTCCTGCCACGTCTTGATTCGCTCCGGGTCGAGCCGGTCGAAACGGGTGCGGTCTGAATCTCCGGTCACGGCAAGCGCCGGGGCGACAATCGCCGCGCCGAGAGCGATGACGAGACCGAGGCGTGCCCATTGCAGCATCAACTGACCCTCCACAACCCGTGCCCGGTTCCTTCCTACATCGACCTTAGCGGAGGGGCAAACGCTGGGAGCCAGAAGGCGGCAATCGGGGCGGCGCTGTTGCAGATCGGGGCCGTTCGCCTGTCATCAGGCGCCGCATCGTCCCAAGTTCGTCGGCAAGCAGCACTGGTCGGGCGGCCTTCAGCTTTCGTTCATCGCGCGTTTGGCAGATTGTCGTGAATCGCAATTCCACTGCAGTGCAGCAAACCCGGCGGCGTCATCGTTGCCGCCAGGATCAGGACATTGGATCGGCCCTGCGCATGAAAATTGCCGCGCCCCTCGCCGTTCTTCTCATGCTGCTGCCGGTAACGGTCGCGCGCAGCGAGGGCTCGTCCGCGAAGCAATGCGCCACCGACTGCCGCGCCGGCCACGACCAATGCCGGATCGCCACCAAAAACAACCCGAGCTGTGATGCGCAGCTCCAGCGCTGCATGCAGGGCTGCCTGCGCAAATACGCCCCGTGCGGCGCTTGAGAGGCGGCGGCCACCCCTCCCGGAGCAGGACAGGCTCACGGGCAGGGCGACTCGGTCATCCGGTGACGACCACACAGAGACGGCGCGGACCATGTGCGCCGATGACGATCTTGCCGCCGATGTCAGCGGTACGCGACGGACCCGAGATGTAGTTGAGGGTGCGCGGCATTCCGCTCCCGCCGAAAGCGCCCCGTACCACGTCCAGCGCCTGCTCGTAGCTGCCGACGATCGTTTCGCGGGCAACGACGATGATGTGCGTCTCGGGCATGAAGGCCAGGGTCACCGGGTTGTCGCGCCCTGCGGCGATCACCAGCGTTCCCGTCTCGGAGATACCGGCGAGAGCGTGTGAAAGCCCGACCCGGTCGCCCGGTTCGGCGGCGCCTTGGCGCACGTCGATCCAGTCGACGTCGCGCCAGGGCATGGCGGCGAGGCGCGGATCGGCGCCGAAGCGGATCGCGGGCGGTTTACCTATGGTCTCGCCGATGCTTTCGAGATAGCGCGCGATGGCTTGCGGCACGGCTTCGGCCGGTCCCGCCTCGAGCACCACGGCCTGCTGCCCCTCAAGCAGTGCGCGGAACTGCGCGAAGAGGGCCGGCCCGGTTTGCTTGGCGCGGTCGGGTACGAGTGTCGCCGGGTGCTGCGCCATGCGTTCAGCGGCGATGGTGGCGCGGCGTGGATCGCCCGCCTTGACGCCGAGGGACGAGCGCACCCGGCCGAGGATCGCTTCGCGTGCGGTCATTGCGGCACTCCCCGCTGGTGCTCGACCCAGAGCTGCTGGAACGTGCGCCCCTGGGGCGCTGCGAAGTCGCGGTGACGGGTCCAGCCGCCGGCGAGCGGCAGCCAGCGGAAGCGCCCCTTGCTGCGTCCCGCAGCACCGAGCGCGGCGGCGGCAAAACGCATGGCGACGTGGTAGAGGCGCGGCCGCGCCGCGAGCCATGCCCACACCTTGAGTGCATAACGCTGATGTGCCGGTTGCTGGCCGCCTTCAAACTCCGCCTCGCGCCAGTGCCGCATCAGGCCCGGCAGCGGAATTTTCATCGGGCAGACCGCTTCGCAGCGGCCACAGAACGTCGACGCATTCGGCAGATTGGCACCCTTCGCGATCCCGATGAGGGCCGGCGTCAGCACCGCGCCGATGGGACCTGGATAGACCCATCCATAGGCATGGCCGCCGACCGCGTTGTAGACAGGGCAATGGTTCATGCAAGCGCCGCAACGAATGCAGCGCAGCACCTCGCGGAAGCTCGAGCCGAGCAGCTCCGCGCGGCCGTTGTCGAGCAGCACCACGTGATAGTCGAGCGGGCCGTCGACGTCGCCGGGGCGCCGCGGACCGGTCGAAAGCGTCGCGTAGGTGGTGCACTCCTGGCCGGTCGCGGAGCGCGCGAGCAGGCGGAGGATGGTGGCGAGATCCTCGCGCGTCGCCAGCACCTTGTCGATCGAAGCGATGACGATGTGCGTGCGCGCGAGCGACTGCGTGAGGTCGCCGTTGCCTTCGTTGGTGACGATGACCGAGGAGCCCGTCTCCGCGATCAGGAAGTTGGCGCCGGTGATGCCGACCTCGGCGGTGAGGAACTTTTCGCGGAGAACCTGGCGGGCTTCGCCGACGAGTTCAGCCGGCTCGACCAGGCGGCGATCCTCCGGCAGCGACGTGTGCGTGCGGCGGAAGTCGGCTTCGACCTGGTCCTGCGTCAGATGGATGGCCGGTGCGATGATGTGGCTCGGAACCTCGCCGCGGATTTGAAGGATGTACTCGCCGAGGTCGGTCTCCACCACCTCGAGCCCGGACGCCTCCAGGTGGGCATTGAGGCCGATCTCCTCCGAGATCATCGACTTGCCCTTGGCGACGAGGCGAGCGCCGGCACGCTTGCAGATGTCGAGAATGATGGCGCGCGCGTCCGCCGCCGTCTCGGCCCAGTGCACGGTTGCGCCGGCTTCGGTGGCCTTGCGCTCGTACATCTCAAGGTAGACGTCGAGCATGGCGAGCGTGTCATTGCGCAGGTCGCGGCCGGCATCGCGCAAGCGCTCGAACTCGGGCAGCCGATCGCGCGCGGCAGCGCGCTGGGCGACGAGGCCGCCCGGTAGTCCGCCGAGGGCGCGCTGTAGCTGCGGGTCTTGCAGCGCCGTGCGGGCGTTCTGCTTGAACAATGGTGTTTCGATGTGCATCGGCGGGGCCACGCTTGTTGTTGTTCTAAGACCTTCGCGGGAGGTGGCGCTTCCCGAACGCCCCCGTCTCCTCGCTTTCGCGATCGCGCTAGTAGAGCCAGGAACGGTACTCGGGGCTGGCGTCGATCATGTCGGCATAGAGCCAGACCATGCGGTCCGCAAACCACATCTTGGCCATCCAGGATACGCTGCCGCCCGCAAGCGTCAACGCCGCGCTGCCGGTGGCAGCTCCGACGACTGCGACGAGGAAGGCCACTCCGGCGAGACTGGTGAGAATGCGTGCGGCCGTGGCGTGGTGGGGCGGAACCGGGACGACGTGGCGGTTGAGCCAGACGCGCTCGCCGAGCGTTACCCGAGACGCCCAGCTTTGCGTCGAGCGCGGCGGCGGGAACAGCCGCGGGTTGAGCCAGAGCCATAGGACAGTGGCGGCGATCGGCACCACGGCCCACCGGCCGATGATCGTGTGGCTCCAGATGGCCGCCAGCAGCGGCGGGAGCGAAAGAACCCGGGTCCCCACGCTCCAGGGATTGGCATGGCCGGGGCCGCGCCCCCCCGGCCCTGTGCGGGGGGCGGGGACGGGGGGTTCTCTCGCCCCCCCCCCCCCC
>CALMPK010000201.1 GCA_937873575.1 uncultured Hyphomicrobiaceae bacterium | reverse complement strand
ATGGATGCTCCGTCGCGATATCGAGCTCGGAGGCGCTCAGCTGCATGGCGACGCGGTCTTCGCCCGTTTCGGCGAAGGCGCGCTCGCTTATCGAGAGAGCGGCATTCTCTCACTGGCAGATGGCAGAGTATTCTCCGCGTGCCGGCAGTATCGCTATCGCTTGAGCGAGGACAGTGTTGTCGTCGAGTTCGCAGACGGACCTCATATCGGGACGCAGTTCCTCAGCTTGAGTTTCTCGCGGACGGATACCGGGTTGGAAGCGAGTGGCGTCTATGCCTGCGGAGACGACACCTACCATGCAACCTACAGGATTCTGGGGCCGGCGGCCTTTGAAGTGGTCATCATGGTCCAAGGGCCTGCAAAGGCATACGAGCTAGTCAGCCGATATTCCCGGTCGGGATAAATGCTCATGTCAGGAGGGCAAGTCCTCTGTTGCCCTTATCATGGCCGTGAAAGGCAGCGCCGGAATAACTTACCACGCGCTGCAAATCCGAAGACGATTGTCGTCGTCATCAGAAGGTAGGCGACTATCCCACCAGGTGAAAGAGTCGGAACCGCTGCGAGGATCAACCCATCATTCCCGCCGGGTATGAGCGCGATGCCGATACCCATCAATGTGCCGCCGACGACAGATCGCAGAATGCCATTGGCTGTCGGCAGTTGGAGACGCAGATTGCCTTGGCGAAAGGAGGCGGTTAGGGCGCCTGCGATCGAAGAGATCACCGCAGTGAGCGCGACCTCGCCGGCCGGGGACATTCTGAGAGGAAGGGCGCGTTGAATCACGTCTGCGAAGGTCCAGGCCGGCGAGAGTGCATATAGAAGTCCGCCAGTGATACCGAGTCCAATCATCGAAGCGCCGAACGACCAACCCGGCTTTGTTCGCAGAACGCTCTTCGTGGAAACGAAAACGAGTGCCAGCACGAGCACAACTAGGAAGGCTAGGAGAGTAACGAGGCCTGTTGCGCTCGGTTTGGAGATTAAGCTTGGCCATGTTGAATCGTAGCCGAACCTGCCATGGTCGGCAGCCAAGATACCAATCGTTAATCCCAAGGGTAGAGCTAGAAGTCGCATCTCCCCATCCCCAAGCCGCGCCAGCGATCCGAGCAGGCATGTGTCATTAATGAGTGCGCCGAGGCCGAAGGCTATAGCGCCGATGAGCAGGAAGAAATTGATGCTGGTCGAGGGTGCGAGTGTTGCGCCCAGTGTTCCCGTCCAGACTATCGGGACCGCAACCAGGCCTGCCGCTGCCGACGCTGCGAGAAATCCGACGAACATTTTCGGCGGCTGTCTTCTGTGTAACTCATGAGCGGCCACCACTAAACAGGTTCCGCCTTGGTTCGCCGCATATCCGAACCCGAAGGCAAGTACGCATAGAAGAAGTTCGAGCGCAAACGATCCCATTATTTCAAGCCTGCCTGATCATATCGTCAGCCTTCTGATGCGACGTTCCAGCGTGGCGAGCGCCCCGGCTTAGCTTTACCACGGGAAGGCGCGATCCTGCTGTAGCCGCACAGATGGCAAAGGCTGACCGAGCCATCTTTGTCGAAGCCGTTTGCCACAAGGAGCCGCTCCGACAGCATGCCTAGAATGTCGAGGTCATTGGGCGACAGGGGCGAAATACATTCGGAGATCACCTGCTCCCGTGCCTTGAGCAAGGCGTCCGTTATCTTCTTCCCCGAATTGGTGAGGTGAATGAAGCGCGCCCGCCTGTCGGTGATTTGTCTTCGTCGTTCCACCAACTGTTCGCGCTCGAGCCTATCGATCAATCGCACCGTCCCGGCATGAGAAAGCCCGATCGAGGTAGCCAAAACGCTGATCGGCAGTCCGGGCTCCATGCTGAGTAACACCATCACGGCGGTCCCCGGGCCGCTTGGTGAAAACGAGGCCGAGACACTGGCGATGCTGTCTGCAACCGCCAACGCGAGTGCACCTAAATGGTACTTGGCGACCTCAGGCTCCATACCGCAAGAATATATGCTTCGCGCATAGACTTCAAGCGTGTGAAAATGTATGACCGCCGCATGCATCTATGACAGATTCGGACATGGTCATGCTCATTGAGGGGCTCAGCTCGGATTCCACATCTGAGATCAACGGACGTGCTCGTTCCCCAGGCGCTAGCGGGGGTGGGCTCGATGAAAGTGGACGTGCATGGGTGCCGCTCACCGGGCGCAGGCGGTTCGCCGATGAGACCGCCGGTATGATCGGACGGGTCTCATGCCCGACCTGACTCTTGATCTCCGATACCTGAAGTACGCCGTTCAGGTCGCCGAGGCCGGCAGCTTCCGCCGAGCGGCGGAGCGCCTATCGATATCGCAATCCACCGTCAGCCGACGTGTGCAGCTGTTTGAGCGCCAACTTGGCTTTTCTCTCTTCAAGCGTACGCGAGCGGGGGCAGGGCTGACTCCAGAAGGTGAGCGCTTCCTTCAACAAGCGGTGGTGGGAGCGCGCTACCTTCGTAACGCCGCAACGGAGATCCACTCCGCGCGGAAACTCAAGACCGGGCTCGTGAGGTTCGGAATGCTTGAAGCGTTCCCGGCGTGCCCGATCATCAACATTCTCTCGGCATTCAGAAATAGACATCCGACGATCGAGGTAAAGCTTGAGGAAGGCACTTCAGAAGAAAACACTTTGGGGGTGAAGCGCGGATTACTGGACGCAGCAATCAGCCTGAGTGCGAGCAAGAGCCCTCAGTTCCTAGTTCGACGTCTCTGCGAACCAGATCTGTTCGTGGCATTGTCCCCGCTTCACGAGTTGGCAGCACGGCCACAGCTGTCGTGGGAGGACATTTGTGACGAAGTCTTCCTCGTTCGCTCGGATGGCGCTGGGCGTGAGCTCGCTGGCATACTCCGGCGCATGGTGGGCGCCGGAGACGGAGCGGTTCAACTCTCGATCCAACAAGTCAGCCGAGAAACCCTGCTGACGATGGTCGAACAGGGCTTCGGCTTGACCATCACCAGCGTGATCTACCGGCCGGATATCGCGTTGATCCCGCTCCCATCGGCGCGGGCGCCGACGGCCGCTATAATTTCTTCCAGTGACAACGACAATCCGGCTCTGCCGTTACTACTGAAGTGTTTCGACAACCTTTCTAGGATTAGGCCGGGACCCACCGATTAATCGGCGCTCCCCGGCGTCAACGTTCGCCTGGCTTTGGCGAAGCCACGGTCTGTCGCGATGAACCGTTGTAACATCGGGGCGATTAACCGAGCTGGGTCAACAGCGGACTGACCTTGCTCTCGGCCCAATAGGTGGGCGTAGTCAACAAGGTCCTGGTGGAGAGCTGCAGGTAGCTCGACCTGTACCTTAAGCGGCTTGTCGTCCGCGATGGGGCCTAGCTTAAGCTTCGACATCATCACCCTCCATATGGCTCCAGCACCAAGTCTCGCGTCACGATAACGCGCACGGGAAATCCGGGCCGAATAGTGAGCGTGGGTGCGACGTTGGGCTGCCGTCTGACAATCTGCTGTCCTGCGTCGTTGATGGTGTCCTGGCCGCCGTTCCGAATCGCCTGAATAAGGCGATCGTCACTATCGACAGCGAGTTCGGCGCCGACGCTCAATAGGGTCGACAATCCCGCAGCCTTGGCCAGATCCCACCAGTGGTAATCCACCCCATCCTGCAGCCCGGCGAACCCTTCAGCGTCAGCACCAGGCTGGCGCTCGAGAACGATCGAGCGCCCGTTCGGGAAGACGAGCCGAGTCCAGACGAGCAGGACTCGGCTCTGGCCGAACTGCACGTTGTTGTCGTACTGCCCGACCACACGAGTGCCTTGCGGCACAAGCAAGATACGGCCGGTTGGGCTGTCGTAGATGTTTTCGGTGACCTGCGCGGTGATCTGGCCGGGTAGATCGGATCGGATGCCGGTGATCAGCGCCGCGGATATCACTGCTCCCGCCTGAAGGACGTGCGGCGATACTGGCGCAGCGACGCGATCGGGCGCAACCGTCCTGCGATCGGCCGCGGCGTTCAGAAACGCGTTCTGCCGGTCCTGCGCCGAGGGCGTGGCGGGCGGCGGAGCGAGGCCAATGCTCGCCAAATCCGGCGCCGGCGCGAGCGCTGGGGCAGCTCCCGCAGCAGCGGGTGTGCCCCGGCTTTCCGATCCGGAGAAGAGACGGCTGGTGCGCGCGGTCTCGATTTCCTGAAGGCGGCGCTGCTCTTCCGGGCTGATGCCGGGATTGGGCGTGGCCGTCCCGGGTGTGGGCACCGGCTGTCC
>CALMPK010000200.1 GCA_937873575.1 uncultured Hyphomicrobiaceae bacterium | reverse complement strand
CAGCGAGGGCGGGCCAGCCTGAAAAGCAAACGGCCCGGTCGTCGCCGACCGGGCCGTTCACCGAACCTGTGCGACCGTGGCTCAGGCCGTCTCGGCCGGGGCCTCCGCCTCGGCCGGGGCGGCAGCCTTCTCGACCGCGGCGGCTTCCGCCAGCGCGGCCTCGATGGCGGCCTCCTCGGCGGCGCGCTGGCTCTCCAGCGTGACCGCGTGGCCGGTCTTGGCCTGGGTCTCGGCCTCCTCGGGCGAGCGGGCGACGTTGACCGTCACCGTGACGCTCACCTCGGGGTGCAGCCGGACGCGCAGCTTGTGCAGGCCGACCACCTTGATCGGCTTGTCCAGCACGATCTGGTTGCGGTCGACCGTGACCTTGCCGTGGCCCAGGGCGTCGGCGATGTCGCGCGAGGAGACCGAGCCGTAGAGCTGGCCGCTCTCGCCGGCCTGGCGCACCACGGTGACCGAGATGCCGTCGATCTTCTTGGCGGCCTTCTCGGCGTCGCTCTTGCGCTCCAGGTTGGCGGCCTCGAGATGCGCGCGCTGCGTCTCGAAGAAGGCCATGTTCGCCTTGGTGGCGCGCAGCGCCTTCTTCTTCGGCAGCAGGAAGTTGCGGGCGAAGCCGGGGCGCACGCGCACCACTTCGCCCATCTGGCCCAGGCGCTCGATGCGCTCGAGCAGGATCACTTCGATCATGACTCAGGCCCTCCTTACTTCAGTACGTAGGGCATGAGGGCGAGGAAGCGGGCCCGCTTGATGGCTCGCGCCAGCTCGCGCTGCTTCTTCGCCGAAACCGCAGTGATGCGGCTCGGCACGATCTTGCCGCGCTCGGAAATGTAGCGGCCGAGCAGGCGCACGTCCTTGTAATCGATCTTCGGAGCGTTGGCGCCGGAGAACGGGCAAGTCTTGCGACGGCGATGGAACGGACGGCGGGCGCCGCCACCGGAGGAGGGTGCTGCGTCGGACATGGAGATCAAGCCTCAGAGCCGGGGTTGCTGTCGCGGGGCGGGCGCGGGGGACGCGGAGCGTCGCCATCGCGCGGGGGGCGGGCACGGAAGGTGGAACCACCCTCACGGTCGCCCCGCGGCGGACGGTCGCCACCACGGAACCCACCACGATCACCGCGCGGGCCGCCGCGATCGCCGCCACGGCCGAAGCCGCCACGGTCACCGCGCTCGCCACGCTCACCGCGCTCGTCGCGGTCGGACTTGCGCATCATCGCCGACGGCTCGGTCTCGTGCTCCTCGACGCGGACGGTGAGGAAGCGGACGATATCGGCGGCGATGCCCATGCGCCGCTCCCTCTCCGCGACCGCTGCCGGCGGCGCGTCGATGTTGAGCAAGGACATGTGTGCCTTGCGGTTCTTCTTCATCTTGTAGGTCAGCGACTTGACGCCCCAGTACTCGGTCTTCGTGATCTTGCCCCCCATGGAGGTGATCACGTCCGAGAACTCCTTCGTCAAAGCCTCGACCTGGGTGTTGGAAATGTCCTGGCGCGCCAGGAACACATGCTCGTACAGCGGCATGCTCGGCCCTTCTGGTTCGAATTGTCCGCCTCGGCGCATAGCCCCTTATGGGCCGGGAAAGGCCCACCAGGCACCCAAAGAGCGGAGACACGGGGAGAAGAGAGCCTTGCGGCACCTGGGTTTGACCCCGCCTGACGCGCGAGCGCACCAGACCTCCCGTTCAGCCTCCAACCGAAGCGGTGAAGCGCGCTTGATACAGCGGTTCTTTTTGTGAGGCAAGGGGGCTAGTTGGACGCGCGCCCGAGGACCGGGCCCCTCGGCTTTCGGCAAGGCCGCACGGCGGACGAGGGGCGGGGCCTACCTTGCATCCCCGAGGTCTTCCCCCGAGACAGGGCGATCTCAGCCTTCGCGCCCCGCGTCGGGAAACGCGCCCGGCAAAACAACTCCCTCTCCCTTACGTTCGCCGTCCTTCGCCTCGTCCCACAGCGCGTCCATCTCGGCGAGCGTGCTCTTTTCGGGCGTTCGGCCCATCTCTGTCAGCCGGCGCTCGATGTGGTGGAACCGCCGCGTGAACTTCTGATTGGCCGCGCGAAGGCTGGCCTCCGGGTCGATCCGGAGATGACGCGCGACGTTCGCCATGACGAACAGGAGGTCGCCGAATTCCTCCTCGATCTCGGCCCGAGACGCCGCCTGTTCGCCGAAATCCTCGCGCGGGGAGGGCGAGGCAGCTTTTGCCTGGCTCTGGCTCGCGGGATGCCGAGTCGTCGCCCCAATGCCGCCGCGCGGATCGTGGGGCAGGGCCACCTCGGCCAGCTCGGCCAGCTCCTCGCGCATCTTGTCGAATACGGGGGCGAGGGACGGCCAGTCGAAGCCGACCTTGGCGGCTTTGTCCTGCAACTTGATCGCCCGGACGAGGGCCGGCATCGCCGCTGGAACGTCGTCGAGCAGGGAGGGCGGAGGGCTCGCTTTAGCGGCGGCAGCGGCGGCGGTGCCACCGGATGCGGCCAGCCGCGCGCACAGTGCGGCCTTCTCGGCCTTCTCCGCCGCCTTGATGCGCGACCAGAAGCCTGGCTCGGCACCCGCCGCGCGTTCCTGCGGCGTTCCAAAGACGTGGGGATGGCGGCGGATCATCTTGCGCGTCACCGTGTCGGCGACGTCGGCGAAAGCGAAGGCGCCGGCTTCCTCCGCCATGCGCGCGTGGTAGACGACCTGCAGCAGGAGGTCTCCGAGTTCCTCCTCGAGGTCCGCCATGTCGCCTCGCTCGATCGCGTCGGCGACCTCGTAGGCTTCCTCGATGGTGTAGGGGGCTATGGTGCGGAACGTCTGCTCGAGATCCCATGGGCAGCCCGTCGTGGGCGTGCGCAGGGCCGACATGACGGCGAGCAGATCGCCCAGCGCATATCGACGTTCGCCGCTGCCTCCGATCGAGACGCCAGTGGAGGCGGACGGCGAGGACGTCGCCGTCGCGCTCGCGTTGTCACGCGTGGCATTCGGCGCGTCCTGAGGGGAATCGGTCATTGTTTGCACGCTGTCCTTCCGCTAATCGAGGAAAGGGGCGAGCCCCCGCTGTCGAAGCGTTGCTGGAGGCCCTGGCCGGTATGGTCGTCGTGCGTATCCTCGTCAACGCTATCATCATGGCGGCCGAGATCGCGGCCGTCGCCGGGGTGGCCTGGATCGGCCACGCTCATCCCCTCTACTTTGCCGCGGGAACAGCGGTTCTTGCATTCGCCCTCGGTCTGCGGCTCGAGCACGCGCGCCTCCGCCACGAGCTGCCGTTCTATTTCGGCGAGCGTTCGGCGGCGGCGGTCGGGAAGGGGGCCGGCATACTGGTTCCCTTCGTGGCCCTATCGAGCGCCTTGGTCCGAGCGGCCGTCGCCGGCATCGTCGCGCTGCTGACGTTCTCCGGCACGGATGGCGAGCGCCTGACGTGGATCGCGGTCGTCTTCGGCATCACCCTTTATGCGGCGACGAGCCTGCTGCGGTATCTGACGGTGCGGCTGGACGCGCGTCCCTCGCGGTGGGGCTATTTCCGTCTGGCTGCACCGATCGGGGTTCTCTATTCGGTCGGGCTCGCGCTTGCCGGAAGCTTCGGTGTGGTGCACACGCCCGGCACCATCGATCTCGGCCGCACCATCTTCAACACTCCCGTGAAGCCGAGCCTCGAGCAGGCGAGTGAGCTGCTGTTCCAGTTGAAGCTCTATATCGACAGCATCGTCGTGACGCTGTTGCGGACGGTCGTCGGGGGCGATTGGGCGCCGGTCGTCGGCGTGCTGCTGAGTGTCAACGTGCTGACCGGCTTCGTCGTCGCAATCTATGCGGTCGTGATCGCCGAGGCCGTCGTCGGGGCAGAGGACCGGCTGCTGTGAGGAGATCACTGTGGGGCGTTCACCGGACGCTGCGTCAGCGGCAGATTCCATGGATCGCCACGTCAGAGCGAAATCAACTGCTGCCCAGAACCCCATCCACTATTCGCGTAATGCATATTATGGAAAATATATGGCTAGTCATGATGTGTCTCAATTTGATACACATGCAGCTTCGCGACTACGTGACTCACGACCTCGAATTCGCAACCGTGGCTCCAAGGCAACTTTTCGACAGGACGAGCACTGAGTTCCGATCTCTCTTCTTCTCCGCGCCACAGTTGGCCTCCCAACTGCCTTCGTGGCGATCATAGCTGGGATTGGACGTGGCGATGCAGGAAAGGCGAGCAGACAGGACGACGGGGGCCGATGAGGGTTGCCGGTCTCGATCCAGGCCGCGCTTCGAACCGCCGAAGGGCCTGAGCCAACCCTCGCGTTGGCGCGTTCATGGCGTGCTCCTCGCGGCTACTCTGGCTTTCGCCCCCCTTCTCCCCTCCTCGCCCGCCCGTTCCTCCGAAGCCCATCACATTTATACCGGTGGCGAGTCCGGAGCCTATCACGCCACGTTCTGTCCGCCACTCGCCGCAGCTCTGGCAGCCGAAGGCGAGAAGCATGTCTGCACGCCGAGCAACGGCACCGCTGACAACATGCGCCGGATACGCACGCACCCGACCGATCTCGCCTTCGGCCAGCTCGACCTGCTGGCGATCGAGCAGGCATCGCAAGGCGGCGCCGGCGCCTTCACCCAGATCCGCAGCGACGACGTACGTGAGTGCATCTTCGCCGTCGCCCGCAACGAGGCGCTCGCGACCTACGGCGATATCGCCGCGCGCGCCGAGCACCTGCGGTTCGTGCTGCCGCCGGCCAACTCGGGCACCTCGGCGACGTTCCGCCACCTTCAGTCGATCGACTCCGACCTCGCGGCGGCCGGCGATGTCCGCTACGCGGCTTCCGTGGACGAGGCGATCAGTCTCGCCCTCGCCTCGGATAATGCCGTCGCTTTGTTCGTGCAGTTTCCCGACCCCGACAACGCGAGGTTCCGTCTGGTCGGCGACCTTGGCGGCCACTTCGTGCCGGTGATCGACCGTGCCATCCTCGACTGGAAAATCCGCGGTCAGCAAATCTACCACGCGCAGGAGACCGAGGTGGCGGAGGCGAGCTGGCTCAAGGGCGGCACCAGCCTCGTCACCTCGTGCACGCCGCTCGTGCTGTTCACCGGCGCGCCCGAGCGCCTCGGCGACGGCGAAGCGGCTGCCCGTCATCGCAAGCTGATCACGTCGCTCGCCGCCTGGTCGCCTGACAAGATGCGGCCCAAGGGCGGGCTGATCGCGTCAGTCCTGAAGCGCACGCGCCAGCTTTCGGCGGGCGCCGTCGAAGGCCTCGTTGATGTTTCCGAGAGCGCGCGCCAGAAGGCGAAGCCGTTGCTGGAGAAGGCGAAGGAGGCGACCGCGAAGGCACTCGAAGCGGCCAAGCCCCACGTGGATAGCGCCAAGGAGAGCGGAACGGCCACCATCGAGAAGGCCAAGGAGACGGTGAAGGAACTGATCGAGCCGGCGAAGCCCGCAGACAAGCCCGACGCGAACTGATCGGTGGGACGCGCACGGCTTGCCGGCGTACTGATCGCAGGCCATGACACCTGCCGCAGGCCCGCGCCCTGCACCCGTAAACCGCCCTGCCCGTTAGCCCTTGCCGGAACTGGTCGCGACCGATAGCAAGGGGATGCCCGGCCGTTCCGGGCCATCGCGCGCCCTTCTATGAGCGCTGCCCGACCGCCGCTCGACGACTGCAACTGGATCAAAAAACTCATGTCCTCGAACAAGAGCCTCGCCGGCCGCATCGCGCTCGTCACGGGCGCTTCGCGCGGCATCGGCAAAGCCGTTGCCCTGGCTCTCGCCAGCGAAGGCGCACACGTGATCCTTACCGCCCGCACGGCCGGCGCTCTCGAGACGGTCGACGACGAGATCCGCTCGATGGGCGGCAGCGCGACGATCATGCAGCTCGATCTCAAGAAGGGCGATCGCGTCGACGCCGTTGGTCCGACGATTTTTCCCCGTTGGGGGCGGCTCGACATTCTCGTCGCCAATGCTGGCGTTCTCGGCCCGCTTTCACCGCTGTCGCACGTGACGTCGGACTCCTGGGACTACGTCATGGGGGTGAACCTCGAGGCGAACTGGCGCCTGATCCGCTCGCTCGATCCCCTGATGAAGCTTTCCGACGCCGGACGCGCGGTGTTCGTTACCTCGGGCGCCGCGACCGGACGGCATGCCTACTGGGGACCATACGCGATATCGAAGGCGGCGCTCGACGCGCTGGCGCGCTCGTGGGCGGCCGAGCTCGTCAACACCAACGTGCGCGTGAACATCATCAATCCGGGCGCGGTTGCGACGGCCCTGCGCGCCAAGGCATTTCCCGGCGAGAAGCCCGAGACGTTGCCGACGCCCGCGATGATCGCGCCTGCGATCGTCGAGTTGTGCAAGCCCTCGACGACCAGCAACGGCATCACCTTCGACGCTCGCGAGCAACTCGCTGAAATGGGAAAGACGGTCCCGATGGCCGACGAGGCCTGAGGCTCCGCGTGGTCACGCTCCGCCGCGTGACGACACCATTGCTCGAGATGTCCTTCGACCGTCCTCGGTACGAAGGCGACGGCGGACCCGGCTCGCTATTCGAACATGATCTCCATGCCGTCGTAGGCGGGCTCCACGTTCGTCGGAAGCTCACGCTTCAATGCGGCGTAGTCGAGGTCGGTCGTCATATGCGTCAGAACCCCGTGCTTGACGCCGAGCCGCTCGATCCAGCCGAGCGCATCCTTCACGCTGAAATGGCTCGGGTGCGAGGTGAAGCGCAACGCATCGACGATCCAGTGGTCGAGGCCTTGCAGCATGGGCAGCGCCGCTTCCGGCAGTGACGACACGTCGGGCGAATAAGCGAGCCGGCCGACACGCAACCCCAGCGAAGCGATGTCGCCGTGAACCTGTGGGATCGCGGCGATGGTGATCCGCCCGCCCTGTCCATCGACCGTGATGCTGCTGCCCGCGGTGATGTCGCGGGAGTTGAGGATCGGCGCGTAGCCCGAACCCTTCGGAGTCAAGAAGCAGTAGCCGAAACGCTCCTCGAGGCTCTTGCGCGTCGGCGCGTCGAAGTAGGCATCGATGCGCCGTTTCATCGCGTAGGCGACCATGCGCAGATCGTCGATGCCGTGCGTGTGGTCCGCGTGGTCATGCGTGAACACGACCGCATCGATGGCCGCGACGCGCATGTCGAGCAACTGCTCGCGGATATCGGGCGGCGTATCGACGAGCACGCGCGTCGTGCCGTTCGCGCCGAAACGCTCGATCATCACGGCGCAGCGACGCCGCCGGTTCTTCGGATTCTCGGGGTCGCATTGTCCCCACATGGCGCCGATACGCGGCACGCCGCCGCTCGACCCGCAGCCGAGAATGGTCAGTCTGTAGCTCATTCGGCGGCTTTCGTCTGAAGCGCTGGGCGGCGGACCTTTGCGAACAGGCGGAAGAAGTTTTCACTTGTCGCGTGGGCGAAATCGGCGGCCGGAATTCCGCGCGCCTTGGCAATTGCCGCCGCGGTATGCACGACGAGCGCCGGCTCGTTGGTCTTGCCGCGAAACGGCTCGGGCGCCAGATATGGCGCATCGGTCTCGACGAGCAGCCGGTCCAGCGGAACGGCACGGGCGATGTCGCGCAGCGCTTCCGACTTCTTGAACGATATGACGCCCGTGAACGAGACGTAGAGACCGAGTTCGACGGCGCGCATGGCGAGCTTCATGCCGCCGGTGTAGCAGTGCAGGATCGCCGGAAACGCGCCCTTCGCGTGCTCGTCCTCCAGAATGCTCAGGCAATCATCGTCGGCATCGCGCGTGTGGATCTCGAGGGGCAAGCCCGTGATACGCGCCGCGGCGATGTGGCGGCGAAAACCTTCGGCCTGATTTTCGCGCGTCGACTTCTGATAGAAGTAGTCGAGGCCAGCTTCGCCGATGGCGACGATCTTGTCGTGCGTGTTGGCGATCTGGACCAGATCCGCCGTCGTGACGTGCATCTCCTGATCGGCATTGTGGGGATGCGTGCCGACCGAGCAATAAAGGTCGCGGTCGCGCGCCGCGATCGCCAGCAGCGTGTCGATCTTCGCGACGTGCGTCGAGATCGTCACCATCACGCCGACGCCGGCACCCTTGGCGCGCGCGACGACGTCCTCCAGGTTCTCGACGAGCCCGGGAAAATCGAGATGGCAATGGTGGTCGACGAGCATCACGCCTCGTTCCAATCTTCGATGTCTGCCGGCCGGCTTGGCGGCTGTCGTCATACCCCGCGCAAGAGTGCTGCGGCGATAGCGGGTTGCTCGCGGTCACCGAGCCGTTGCGCGTGACGCGCCCGGATCACCCCGGGCTATCGTCACCTTTGTTCTTGTCGCGGTTGGCCTGCTTCTTCGCCTGCTTGGCCGCCTTCGCCGCCGCCTGCGCTTCGGCCGACTGGCTGCCGCTCTTCTGCGCCTCCGCCGCCGGATCGACATAGCGCGGGAACACGCCCTGCGGCTCGGGCAACGCCGTGCCTGGCTTCAGCCGTCCCGACGAACCGAGTGCCGCGAAGGAGCGTGCCGCGCCTTCCTGCTGACCGAGCAGGCCGAGCAGCTTCGCCGCCGAAGCCGGCATCGCCGGCTGCACCAGGATCGCGAGCTGGCGCACCACCTCGGCCGCGACGTAGAGGATGGTGCCCTTGCGCTCTGGCGTCAGCGATTTGTCGAAGGGCTTTTCGCTGGCGAAGTAACGGTCACCCTCCGCCACGACGTCCCACACCGCGTCGAGCCAGGATTTGATCGCCTGCCGGTCCATCGCCTCGCGACAGGTTGCATAGAGCGCGTCGGCCTTAGCCAACAGCGCCGTGTCCGCCTCGCTGAAGGCTTCGGGTGTCGGCACCACGCCGGCAAAACCTTTGGCGATCATCGACAGCGAGCGCTGCGCGAGATTGCCGATGCCGTTGGCGAGATCGGCGTTGATGCGCGTGGCAATCGTCTCCGGCGAGTAGCTGCCATCGGCCCCGAACACGACTTCGCGCATGAAGTAGTAGCGCACCTGATCGACGCCATAGTGCGAGACGAGCGCGAAGGGGTCGACCACGTTGCCGACCGACTTCGACATCTTCTCGCCCTTGTTGAACAAGAAGCCATGGCCGAACACGCGCTTGGGCAAGGCGAGCCCAGCGCTCATCAGGAACGCCGGCCAGTAGATGGCGTGGAAACGAACGATGTCCTTGCCGATGACGTGGACGTCGGCCGGCCAGAATTCGCGACGCTCGTCGCCGCCGCCGCCGAGCAGGCCGGTCGCCGTCACGTAGTTGTTGAGCGCGTCGACCCATACGTACATCACGTGGCCCGGATGGTCCGGCACCGGGATGCCCCAGTCGAGCGTCGTCCGCGAGATCGACAGATCCTCGAGGCCCGAGCGCACGAAGCTCGTCACCTCGTTGCGCCGCTCGGGCGGCAGGATGAAGTCGGGGTTCGCCTCGTAGTGCGCGAGCAGCGCGTCCTGATACTTGGAGAGGCGGAAGAAGAAGGTCTCCTCCTCGGCCCATGCGACCTCCGTGCCGGTCGGTGTCGCGGAGCGCTGGCCGTCGCGCACCTCGGTCTCGCTCTCCTTGTAGTAGACCTCGTCGCGCACCGAATACCAGCCGCCGTACTTCTTCAGGTAGATGTCGCCCGCTTCCTCCATCCGCCGCCACAGCTCCTGGCAGGCGGCGTAGTGGCGGGGCTCCGTGGTGCGGATGAAGTCGTCGTTGGAGAGATCGAGGCTCGCTGCCATCTCGCGGAAGCGCGCGGAGTTGCGGTCGGCGAGGTCGCGGGGCGTCAGCCCCTCCTTCACCGCAGTCTGCTTCATCTTGAGGCCGTGCTCGTCGGTGCCGGTGAGAAACAGTACGGTCTTGCCGTCGAGCCGTTCGAAGCGCGCAATCGCATCGGTCGCGATCGCTTCGTAGGCGTGGCCGATGTGGGGCACGCCGTTCGGATACGAGATGGCCGTGGTGATGTAGAAGCGTTGCGCGTCGCTCATTATCTCGTCTCCCTCGCTTTCGGCGGCCGCCCACACGGCACCGCCTCAGCGGGTCGTCGTCTCGAGACGGGAAACGGTTCGAAGGATCAGCGTCTTCCGGTCGAGATTGAGCGCGACGGTCTCCGCCTTCTCGCGGGCCACTGTTTCCCACAAGACCGCCAGGGAGGCAAGCCGCCCCTCGGCCTCGCCGGAGCGCGCGAGCTGGTTGGCGAGCTGCAGCTCCCGCGTTTCGCCCTCCCCCGTGGCCGCGGCCCTGACGAGGCGCGCCAGAAGCTCGAGCAGGAGTTCGAAGAACAGCTCGAAACGCGCCTCTGCCGCGACCGCCGACATCGTATCGGCGAGTGCATGAACGGCCCCCCACCGGACCTCGGGCAGCCCGGCGACGATCTGGAAGACGTCGTTGTAGAGCGCAATACCGCCTTCGCTCTCGAGGTTGAGGGCGCGGCGCACGCTGCCTTCGGCGAGCCGCAGCAGCGTCCCTGACGCAGCCGCATCCGGCATGTCCCGCCCCGCTGCCGCGCGTGCCTGGCGCAGGGCCTTGCCGAGATCGTCGTCGTCGAGCGGCGCCAGGTCGAGACGCCGGCAGCGCGAGCGGATCGTCGGCAGAAGCCGGCCGGGCTCCGCCGAGACGATCAGAAATATCGTCTGCGGAGGCGGTTCCTCGAGCGACTTCAGCAGTGCGTTCGCGGCGTTGATGTTCAGTTCGTCACCGCTGTCGACGATCACCACGCGCCATGCGCCGAGCGCCCCGCGATGACCGAGGAACGATCTCAGACGCCGCACCTCCTCAACGCTGATCGAGGCGGGAAAACGCTTGTCCTTCAAGTTGTATCCACGCCGGACGACCAAGAGGCCCGGATGCGATTGCGCGCGCACCTGCCGCGCCGCGATGGCACCGGGCGCAACCGCGAGCGTGCGCGCATCGGCGTCGCGCTCGCCAGGAGACGCCAGCGCGTGCATGGCGAGGCGGTAGGCGAACGTCGCCTTGCCGATACCCGACGGCCCCGCGATCAGCCAAGCGTGGTGCATGCGCCCGGAGCGGAGCGCCGTCGCCAGCTCGGCCTCGGCCGCCCCGTGACCGTAAAGCTCTGCCGTCTCGCGCGGATGGGGAAAACCCTCCAGCCGGTCGATCTCCGGCAGGTCTTCGATCTCTTGGGCGATGGGGGCACGAGCCATGACGGCGCCCCTAGCCCGACCGCGGCGTGCCGGCACCGATCTCGGCACCGAACCGCGCCGCCACGCCGGCCCAGACCGTTGCGGCGACATCGTTGAGAGGCTTCGCGCCATCGATGACGAGGCAGCGTTGCGGCTCGGCCTCGGCGATCGCCAGGAAACCGCGGCGCAGGGTCTCGTGATAGGCGATATCGCGACGCTCGTAGGCATCGGCGGCAACGCTGTCCGAGCCGGGGGTGGCCGATCCCCGCCGCGCCGCTGCCCGTTCCTGGCCGAGCCGCGCATCGATGTCGATGACCAGCGTCAGGCTCGGCCGTGTCGTGGCGACGATGGCGTGCTCGAGCATGTCGAACATGGCCCGGTCGAGGCCGCCGGCATGGCTCTGATAGACGTCGGTCGAATCCGAAAAACGATCGCAGATCACCCAGCGGCCGGCCGCGAGCGCTGGCCGGATGACCTTCTCGAGATGATCGGCGCGCGCGGCATAGAACATCAGGGCTTCCGAAACCGGCCCGTGCGGCGCCGTGTCCGGGGCCAGCAGGAGCTGGCGAACCTGCTCGGCGAAGGGCGTCCCGCCCGGCTCCCGCGTCACCACGACATCATGACCGAGGCTACGCAAGCGCTCGGCGAGAAGCCGCGCCTGGGTGGACTTGCCGGAGCCCTCTCCGCCTTCGAACGTTATGAACTTGCCCGGGGTCATGCGTCCGCGATTTCCAGGCCTCCGACGTGCTCAGTCGAGATCCCTAGGGTGCGATCGGTTGAAAGGGAAGCGCTTCGCGCCCTCGTCGAAAGCGCGGATAGCACCGTGATCTCGCACTCTAGAGGGACATCCGATCAGAGGGAACGGCCCGCTGCTCCCTTGATCGCATGAAAGCGCCCCAGCACCGCCTCGGCGGTCCCGCCGCCGAGCGCCGCGCATCGAAGGCTCAGAGCTTGGCCCACGACAGCGCCAGATGCAGCAGGCTATCGAGCCCGCGCCGCATCGTGCCGGCCTCTGCTACGTCTTCCGACGCGAAGAGCGGCACCTCGTTCGTGGCCGACGACGAACTCGTCACGCGCAGATGCGCAACCTCGTCCCCCTTGTGGATCGGCGGCTTCAGCGGCCCCTTGTAGCGAATTTCCGCCGAGAGCCTCTGGTTGGCCGGGAACCGCGGCAGGACGATCGCCACGCCGTCCTTGCCGACGAGGGGTACGTAGAACTGGCTGCCGCCCCAGACGCGGGCCTCACCGACCACCTCGCCGGGATCGAACAGCTTGAACTCGCCGAACGAGCGGAAGCCCCATTCCAGCAGCCGGCGTGCTTCGTCGCGCCGGTCATTGGCCGACTCGAGCCCATTGACGACGACGATCAGGCGCCGCCCGTCCTGTGTCGCCGTGCCGACCATGCCGTAGCCCGCCTGGCTGATGTATCCGGTCTTCATACCGTCCGAGCCGATGTCGAGGAAGAGCAGCGGATTGCGGTTGATGAAGCGGTGCTTGCGGTAGTTGAATTCTTTCTGACTGAAGATCGCGAACTGCCCTGGATACTCGTGCATGATGAAGCGCGCGAGCGTTGCCAGTTCGCGCGCGGTCATGAGGTGATCGGCGTGATAGAGGCCGGTGGCGTTCGCGAACGTCGACTTGGGAAGCCCGATGCGGCGCGCCTCCGCCACCATCATGGCGGCGAAATTCTGCTCGCTGCCACCGAGCGCTTCGGCGATGGCGATGCAGGCGTCATTGCCCGACTGCACGATGATGCCCTGCAGCATCTCCTCGACCGTCGCCGTCTCGTTCACCGGCACGAACATCGCCGAAGTTCCGGACGGCGCGCCGCCCGTCCTCAAGGCGTTCACCGACATCGTAATCGGATCGGAGAGCTTCAGCGTACCGTTCTTCAGTGCGCGAAAGACGACCGCCAGGGTCATCAGCTTGCTCATGCTCGCCGGCGGCGACAGCGTATCGGCGTCGTGCTGGAACAGCACCGCGCCGGACACCGCGTCCATCAGAACGGCGTGCTTGGCCTTCGTGGAAATCGCCCCGGGAGCAGGCGCGGGCGTCTGTGCGGTGGCGGTGCCCGCCGCAGCGACCAGTAAGGTGAGCGCAAAGAGCATCACGGTCGCCACGAACGACAACGGCATTTCGTGGAGCGAGCGTCGCATCCGATCCTTCCGTCGATATGGTTAATGCCTGACTATCGGTGCTGGCGACGAGTCGTGTCAACGCGAACGGCGCGAATTAGCGGGCAAAAGCCGGAAACCACCGGAGCCAGGGGGCAATTCGATGCGGTGGTCACGCAGAATTGCAGCATCGGCTCGCCGAATTCCAACGCGAAGGACGCCGCTCAGCGCCGGCCGCTGTAGCCGAAGCCGCCCGCGGGAACGCCGCCACCCGTGTCCGCCGCGAAACGCGACCGCCCCGAATACCACGGCTGCATCGCGAGGTGCTGGTACTCGCGGTGCGTGCTTCCATCGAGCGGCGCGCGCCCCGCGTAGCGCACCCGCACGTTCGCGACGCCTTTGTGCTCGAAGTCCAGGTGGTGGGCGACCGCATGCGAGAGATCGACGATGCGGCCACCGACATAGGGACCACGGTCGTTGATGCGGACGAGGACCGTCCGGTTGTTGTCGAGGTTCGTCACCCAGACGTAGCTCGGCAGCGGTAGTGTCGGATGCGCGCCCGTCAGCGCCTGCTTGTCGAACAGCTCCCCGTTGGCCGTCTTGCGGCCATGGAAATCGTCGCCATACCAGGATGCCGAGCCGGTGCGGTCGTAGCCGGGCTCCTCGCGCGGGAAATACCAGCGACCGGCGACGCTGTAGGGCTTGCCGATCTTGAACCCGCCGCCGCCCTTCGGCACGGGCTGATTGACCTCGACGATACGCGGGCTTGCCGGCACCTGGACCACCGATGGCGGAAAAGCGTAGCTGGAGTTCGTGCTCCACGCCCCGGCCACGGGCGGCTTTTGTTCGTTCTGCGCGCACCCCGCGACGAGCGCGAGCGGCACGAGTGCGGCTGCCGACACGAGCACAGACGCGCTACGGCAAGCAGGCAGGCGCGGCCGCGGCATCGCACGTTCGTCGCTGACAGCGCTGCCCGCGCCGTCACAAATCTGCGTTCGCTCGAGTTGCATCAACCCACCATGGCGCCCCGTACTGTCGGGGCCTCGCCGACTGATCCGTGCTCCGTGTGGTGGAAGCATGGCAACCGCGCTGTAGCATGGCGGATCGCGCTTGACGTGGCGTAAAGCGCCACGCGCTTGAGCGGCTGTGGGAAACTCTGTAGAGCATTGCCGCACGGCCGGCCGCGGACCGGATTGCTATCGTCCGCGGTCGATCGATCTCCCCGCGGCCGAAACGGGCGCAGCACGGCCGTGGTGACCGGAACCGGCAGGATGCCGCAGGGGATGAAGGATGGGTGGCCGAGTGGTTTATGGCAGCGGTCTTGAAAACCGCCGTGGGTTCACGCCCACCGTGGGTTCGAATCCCACCCCATCCGCCAACTAACTGCTTGATAT
>CALMPK010000199.1 GCA_937873575.1 uncultured Hyphomicrobiaceae bacterium | reverse complement strand
CCCGACCGCGGGCGTGACGCTGACGGTTGGAGCCCTTGCGGTCTCCGCCACGACCACGACCTTCGCCACGACCTTCGCCGCGGCCCTCACCACGACCTTCGCCGCGGCTCGCCGCCTCGCGCAGCTCGAAGCGCTCCTCGATGCGGTCGCGGCGCGTGTCGCTCTCCGCGCTACCCGTGGTGACGATGATCTCCGGCGTCGGCACGACGTCGAGCGTGCGCCGCGTCAGGCGCTCGATGGCCTTGAGCAGGCCGCGCTCGTCGGGTGAGCAGAACGCGATGGCGATGCCGTCGGTGCCGGCGCGCGCCGTGCGGCCGATACGGTGAACGTAGGCCTCCGGCTCGTGCGGCAGCTCGAAGTTGACGACGTGCGTGACGAGATCGATGTCGAGGCCGCGCGCGGCGATGTCGGTTGCGACCAGCACGCGGGTGCGCCCGGAGCGGAAGCCCTCGAGGGTGCGCTGGCGGTTGTTCTGCGACTTGTTACCGTGGATCGCCTCGGCGCTGATGGAGCTGCGCATCAGGTGCTGGGCAACGCGGTCGGCGCCGCGCTTGGTGCGCGTGAACACCATGACCCGCGACATGGTCTCGTCGGCGAGCAGGGTGGCGAGGAGGTCGCGCTTCGCATTGGCGGCGACGAAGTGAACGCTCTGCTTGATGCGGTCGACCGTCTTGCCGGCGTGGGCGATCTCGACGCGGAACGGATCGGAGAGGATCTCGGCGGCGAGATGCTCGATGTCGGACGGCATGGTGGCGGAGAGCAGCAGCGTCTGGCGCTCGTTCGGCACCATTTTGACGATGCGGCGGACGTCGCGCACGAAGCCCATGTCGAGCATGCGGTCGGCCTCGTCGAGCGTCAGGAGCTCGATGGCGCCGAGGTCGGCGGCGCGCTGGGCCACGAGGTCGAGGAGCCGTCCGGGCGTGGCGACGAGAATATCGACGCCGCGACGCAGGGTCTCGATCTGCGCGCCGATGCCGACGCCGCCGAACACGGCCGTGGAGCGTAGCGAGAGATGGCGGCCGTAGAGGCGCAGGCTGTCGTTGATCTGCACCGCAAGCTCGCGGGTCGGGGCCAGGATCAGCGCGCGCGGCATGCGCGGCTTGGCCCGCCCGCCGTTCGCGGCGAGGCGCTGGAGGATAGGAACAGAGAACGCGGCCGTCTTGCCGGTTCCGGTCTGGGCGAGGCCGAGCAGGTCGCGGCCGGCGAGAAGCGTCGGGATCGAGCCCTTCTGGATCGGGGTCGGGTGCGTGTAGCCCTCGGCCTCGAGGGCGCGCAGGATCGGCTCGGCGACGCCGAGGTCTGCGAAGGTCTGGTCGGTCATGGTAAGCAAAAGCGTCTTTCTGCGCGAGCTGCGGCCGCGCGGAATCGATCCGCGGGTCTAGCCGGTCTGGCGCCAGAGCCGGGCCCGCCGCGCGTGGGGGGCCAGCATATTTAAGGGGAGAGGTCTCGGGGAAAATCCGCCGCTGCGGTCGTCCGGCGAACAGTCCGGATCACAGTATCCGGTACAAGCCAAGCGGTGCAGACGATGCGCATTCGCGCGTGCCGCGAAACATCGAATGCGCCACACTTGGTGTATTCGGGGCGCCGTGTCAACCAATGACTGCAGACCGACCGCAGTGCGGCCCGACTTTGCGCCGGTACGGTTTTGCCTTGCGGGCCAGCGTTCTGGGTTGCTCTGTCGTTCGCGACGCGACCTTGCTGTGGCCGACTGACGCGGCCGGAACCGGCACCGAAGCTCGGCCACCAGCCCCGCCTGAGATTACTTCGCCGCCGCCGCGCCGCCAGCGGCCTTCCGGGCCTTGGCGCGCATGATGAGCTCTTCGACCGCCGGAAGGATGCGCTCGACGATCACGGTGATGCCGCGCTGGTTCGGGTGCAGGCCGTCGCCGAGATTGAGCTTCTTGTCGAGGGCCACGCCGTCGAGGAAGAACGGATAGAGGATCGCGCCGTGCCGTTCGGCAAGCTCGGGGTAGATGGCATCGAATTGCTGGCGATAATCCGCGCCCCAGTTCTCCGGCGCGCGCATGCCGGCCAGCAGCACGGGCAGGCGCCGGGCCGCCAGCCGCGTCAGGATCTGGTCGAGGTTCGACTTCGCCTGTGCGGGTGGTTGTCCACGCAAGGCATCGTTGGCCCCGAGCTCGACGATGACCGCGTCGATGCCGTCGTCGACGACCCAGTCGAGGCGGGCGAGGCCGCCCGCCGTGGTGTCGCCCGAGACGCCCGCATTGACCATCTCGACATCGTGCCCGCGCGACTTGAGTGCGAACTGCAACACTTCGGGAAAGCCCTGGCCGGGTTGCAGGCCGAAGCCCGCGGTCAGACTGTCACCTAACGCAACGATGCGCAAAGGCTTGCCCCCCTCGGTGTTCTCGCTGGCCTTGTTCTCGCCGGCGTGTGAGAGCGAGGCCGCAACCGTGGCGGTCGCGACCATGGCGAAGACGGCGGCACGCTTGATGGTGCGGGCGACGATGCCCATCTGAGCCGAGAGGCTGGCCCGTTCCCAGAGCCGGCGCAACGATATCGTGTCCATTGTTTCGCCCTACGCTTGGGGGATGAACGCCCGATCGAGCAGGCAGGTAGAGACTGGTCTCGCGCTTGGCAAGGTGGGCGGTGGAAATGACGCCAGCAGGGCGCCGATGGTCCGCCAGTGGACGCAAACCGGAACAACGGAGCAAGGCAGCAACGTGGCGACCAGATGAACCGTGCCGAGCCGATCGTCGATCTTCAGGGCGTCGGGTTGACGCTGACGAGCCGGGCGGGCCCGGTGGAAATTCTTCGCGACGTCTCGTTCCAGGTCCCGCGCGGACAGTCGGTGGCTATCGTCGGGCCTTCCGGCTCCGGCAAGACCTCGCTGTTGATGATCGTCGCCGGGCTCGAACGCGCCACGCGCGGCACGGTATCCATCGTCGGCCGTGATTTTTCAGCGCTGAGCGAGGACGACCTGGCTCTCGCCCGTGGTGGAGAGATCGGCATCGTCTTCCAGTCGTTCCATCTCGTGCCGACCATGACGGCGCTCGAGAACGTTGCGCTACCGTTGGAGTTCGCCGGCGCCGAGGGCGCATTCGCGACCGCCCGCTCCCTGCTCGACGAGGTGGGCCTTGGTGCTCGCGTCGATCACTTTCCCGCGGAGCTCTCCGGCGGCGAGCAGCAGCGCGTCGCGCTCGCCCGCGCGCTGAGCCGCAGGCCCGCGTTGCTTCTCGCCGACGAGCCGACCGGCAACCTCGACGGGCGTACCGGCCGGCAGGTCATCGATCTACTGTTCGGCCTCAATCGCCGCCGCGGCTCGACATTGGTGCTCATCACGCCCGACGAAGGCCTCGCCCGACATTGCCAGAGGATCGTGCGCATGTCGGATGGGCGCATCGTTTCCGACGAGGCGAACGAGCCGGTGGTAGAGGTCGCCGCGCAATGACCAGTCTCGATACCGACGCCGGCCGCGACATCGCGATCCGGACCAGGGCACCGCGCACGGACGGGCCGGGCTTCGGCCGCGTGCTGGCGCTCGCGTTTCGCGAAATGCGGGGCGGCATCCGCGGCTTCCAGGTGTTCATCGCCTGCGTCGCGCTCGGCGTCATGGTCATCACCGCGGTGACCGCGCTCTCCGATGCCCTCACGCACGGGCTCGAGCGTCAGGGCGAGCTGATCCTCGGTGGCGACGCGACGCTCGCGCGCTCACATGCACGGGCCAGCGAAAGCGAACTCCAGTGGCTTGCCGCGCGCGGCCGGCTGAGCGAGACGGCGACGATGCGCACCATGGCGCGCTCGCTCGATGGCGAGGAGCAGGCACTGGTGCTGCTGAAGGGCGTCGATGCCGCCTATCCGCTGGTTGGCAGCGTGGCGCTCGACGGTGGCGTCAGCTTTCCCGATGCCATCCGTCCCGAAGGCGGTGTGCGTCGCGCCGCCGTCGATCCCATTCTGCTCGAACGGCTCGGCATCAAGATCGGCGGTCGTTTCCGCGTCGGCGAGCTGGAACTCGTCGCATCCGCTGCGATCGTCTCGGAACCCGATGGCATCTCCGACCGCATGACGTTCGGGCCGCGCATCTTCGTCGATCTGCCGACCCTCGAGGCGACCGGGCTCGTGAAACCAGGCTCGCTGGTGCGCTGGCGCTATTCGCTGCAAATCGACGAGCCGGGGGTGGCTGCCACGGCGCAATCGAACGCGGACCGCGCCAGCGTCGCCTCGTTCGCGGCGGCGGTGAAGCGCGATCTTCCCGAGGCGGGTTACACCGTGCTCGACAAGCGCGATCCTTCCCCGCGCGTGCGCAAGACCCTGGAGCGGCTGCGCCAGTTCCTGACACTGATCGGGTTGACGGCGCTGCTGGTCGGCGGTGTCGGTGTCGCCAATGCGGTGCAGACGTTCGTCGATCGCCGCCGCAAGGTCATCGCGACGATGAAAAGCCTCGGCGCGCCGAGCCGCCTCGTGTTCCAGATCTTCTTCATTCAGGTCGCCATCATGGCGGCGCTCGGCGTCCTCATTGGTCTCGTGCTCGGCCAGATCGTGCCACTCGGGCTGCACGCGTTCTTCGCCGATGCCCTGCCGTTTCCCGCCGATGTCGAGATTTCTCCATGGAGCCTCGTCACCGGCGCCGCGTATGGCTTCCTCGTCGCGGCGATGTTCACCTTGTGGCCGCTCGGACAGGCCGAGCGCGTTTCTCCCGCCGAACTGTTCCGCGACGAGATCGCCGACCAGCATGGCTGGCCGCGCCGCCGCCTCGTCGCCGCGACCGCGATGATTGCGTTGGCGCTTGCCGCGTTCGTGGTGCTGTCGTCGGATTCGCAGCGCATCGCGCTCTGGTTCGTCGGCGGCCTGACGGTGATCTTCGCGGCGTTCCTCGCACTCGGCCATGCGGTCACCTTGGGCGCCCGGCGCCTGCCGCGAACCCGCGTGCCTGAGCTGGCTCTCGCGGTTCGCAACATCGGCGCGCCCGGCGGGCTCACGCGCTCGGTGGTGCTGTCGCTCGGCGCCGGCCTTTCGTTGCTCGTCGCGGTCGGATTGACGGATGCCTCCCTCATCAACGAGATGACGACGAGGCTGCCGGAGCGCTCACCCAACTATTTCGTGCTCGATGTGCCGAAGAGTGAGCTGAGTGGTGTGGCCGGCATCGTCCATAAGGTCTCGCCGGAAGCGAAGGTCGAGAGCGCGCCGATGCTGCGCGGGCGCCTCGTGCGGCTCGGCGAGCGCCCGGTGGAACGGGTCAAGGCCCCGGCCGAGGCGGATTGGGTGCTGCGCGGCGACCGCGGGCTTTCCTATTCCGAGACGGTTCCGGCCGGGTCCGAGGTGGTTGCTGGAAGCTGGTGGCCGAAAGACTATTCCGGAGAGCCGCTGGTCTCGTTCGAGGCCGAGCTGGCTCACCAGCTCGGTGTCGCCATCGGCGATACGGTGACGGTGAACGTGCTCGGCCGCAACATCACGGCGCGCATTTCCAATCTCCGCCAGGTGAACTGGGAGAGCCTCGCCATCAACTTCGTCATGGTGTTCTCTCCGAACACCTTGGCGGGAGCGCCGCACAACCTGCTCGCGACGTTGACGCTGCCCGAGGCCGCGCCGCTGTCGCTCGAGGCCGAAGTCGCGCGGGCGCTCGGCAAGGCTTATCCGACCGTCACCGTCATTCGGGTCAAGGACGCCATCCAGTCTTTCGGCGCCATCCTCGACAAGATCATGGTCGCCGTGCGCGTCGCCGGCAGCGTCACGCTCGCGGCCGGCGCGTTGGTTCTCGCGGGAGCGCTGGCGACGGCACAACGCCGTCGCATCCTCGAAGCCGTGATCCTCAAAGCGCTGGGCGCGACGCGCAGGCGAATTCTGGCGTCGCATGTCCTCGAATATCTCCTGATCGCTGCGGCCACGGCGGGTTTCGCGGTCGGTTTCGGTGCGCTTGCCGCGTGGGTCGCGCTCGAACAGGTGATGGACGTCCGGTTCACGTTCTCCTGGGGCGCGGTCGGGCTGGCGCTCGGGCTCGCCAGCGGGCTCGTGCTGATCTTCGGCGGGCTCGGCACGTGGCAGGTTCTGCGGGCGCGACCCGTACCTTATCTCAGGGCTCAGTAAACGTTGATCTCGGGAATTAATCCCGTCTCGTCCGGGAGCGGGGCCCGCAGTTACCCCTTTTACGGTGCACGCTCTTGAATGTGTCGTGTTCCCACTTCATATTCCGCGTGTGGTCCGGATAATGAACCGGTCGAAAGGGAAAAATATCACTATGGCTCAGATGGATAGACGGTACCAGGTCGCCGGCACGGCCACGCGCGAGGTCGGTCGCGTGGACGAGGGCCTTCGGTCCTACATGCTCGGCGTCTACAATTACATGGCTGCTGGCGTCGCCCTCACGGGCGCGGTCGCCTACGGCCTGTTCCACATGCTGACGACGACCGATCGCGCGCTCGCAGCGGCGCAGCTCAAGAATGGCATCATGCTCACCGAGGCGGGCAAGGCGCTGTACACTTCGCCGCTGATGTGGGTGGTGGCGCTCGCCCCGCTCGCGTTCATCTTCCTGATCGGCTTCCGCGCTCACAAGATGAGCCTGTCAGGCGCGCAGTTGACGTTCTGGGCGTTCGCCGCAGTCATGGGCGCGTCGCTTTCGTCGATCTTCCTGCGCTACACCGGCGCCTCCATCACGCAGATGTTCTTCGTCACGGCCGCGGCCTTCAGCGCCCTGAGCCTGTGGGGCTATACGACCCGCAAGGATCTGACGGGCTGGGGCTCGTTCCTGTTCATGGGCGTCGTGGGCATCATCATCGCAGGCCTGGTCAACATCTTCCTTCAGTCTAGCGCTCTGCAGTTCGCCGTCTCGGCGATCGGCGTCCTGGTGTTCGCTGGCCTCACCGCCTACGACACGCAGCGCATCAAGGACGAGTACTACCTCGTCGCCGGCGACGCGGTTGCCGCGGGCAAGGCCGCCATCTTCGGCGCGCTGAGCCTCTACCTCGACTTCGTCAACATGTTCGTCTCGCTGCTGCAGCTTTTCGGCAGCCGCGAGTAGTCGTCGCAAGACGTGACTTTCGGAAGGGCTCCGCCGCTGGCGGGGCCCTTTCTGTTTGGCGATCTCCATGACGTAGGTGCGAGAGAATGGACGTCTCGGTCCGCCCGGCGGAAGAGGGCGACTTCGCGGCGGTCGCGGCGATCTACGCGGCGTCGGTCGAAACGACGGCGGCGAGCTTCGAGCTCGTTGCGCCCGACGTCGTCGAGATGGGCCGGCGCTGGCGCGAGGTGGTCGAGGCGGGGTGTCCGTTTCTCGTGGCGCGAGCACCCGACGGCGTAATCGTCGGCTATGCCTACGCGCGTCCTTTCCACGAGCGAGCGGCGTTCGCATGGACCGTGGAGGACGCCATCTACGTCGCCCCGGGGGCGGAGCGCCGCGGTGTCGGCAAGTTGCTGCTCAGCGCGCTCGTCGATGCTGCCGCGCGCGCCGGTTTTCGCCAGATGATCGCGCTCATATCGAGCGGTGCCGGCCCGGCGTCGCAGCGCCTGCATGCCTCGCTGGGTTTCGCCATGGCCGGGCGCATTACCGCCGTCGGTTTCAAGAACGGCCAGTGGCACGACATCGTCTACATGCAGCGGGAACTCGGTGCCGGATCGTCGACCAGCCCGGCGTGAGCGGTGAGGCTGCTGGCGGCGATGCCGCGCGCTGGCGCGTCAGGACGCGCGGGAGCGATCCCAGTTTCGCAATCCAACGAGATCCGTAAGCACACTGCGGCTTGACGGCCGCGGGACCCCGTCAGCCTTGGACGAGGCGGAGCTGCTTGTCGAAAACGGTCAGCACGCGGGCGAGATCGCTGCCGCGCTTGAGCACGACGCCGGCAGCCGAGACGATGCTGAACGCGCCTTGGCGCCGCGCCAGACGCGGTGTCTTTTCGATGCGGAACAGGGGGGTCTCGCTGGAGCGGCGGAAGACCGAGAACGTCGCGGTCTCGTCCTCCATGTCGAGAGCGTAATCGCGCCACTCGCCGGCGGCGACCATGCGCCCGTAAACTCTCAGGATTTGCTGAAGTTCTTGGCGGCTGAAAGCCGTGACCTGCCGGATGGTACGGTTGACACCGTTCGATGACGCGCCGTTCGGATGGTCTGTATCAGATGGGTTCCGGCGCGCGGCTGCCCGGCGCTCCAACGCCGGGCGGATCTCAATTATCGGGTCGGTATCGCTCACGCGCGCCTCCCTTTCATGATGTTGTCATGATTGCCCGGAAGCAGCACTTAATCAAGCTTGCATGATCTGGCGGGCCAGAGACCGCCGCGACCGGGCCAGAGGCCGCCGCGAGATGGGGCGAGCGGCCGGAGCTTTCGTTGATTTCGCAGTAACTAAAACCACTAAGCGGGCATCGTGCCGAGCTTTCGCCCGGTGCCGGTCAAATTACCGACACGTTGATTTGGCCTCATTCGGCATTCTAGGGGCAGCCAGAAAATGCGCAGAGTTCTGCGGTAGACCCTTGGAACGACGACGATCCTCGAGGGTGCTGGACTTTTCGTCCGTGGCCTGGGGAGGCTGGAGTTGCGTCGCGTCGTTATGCCGAAAACAGCAAGAGTGTCTTGCGCGTTAGCATTAACGGTCAGTTAACGGGTTGAAGCGATGCTGCATGTGGAATCCGCGCACGTCTCGGCGGGAGCAAGTCTCATGTATCGCGTAGCACTACTCGTTGTCGCTGGTCTCAGTGTCGCCGGTTGCGCCGTCAACTCGAGCGAGATCTCGTCCGGCTTTGCCGATACCCCGATAGCGACCTCGGCGGTCTCCAAACCTAAGACAGGCAGTCAGGCGCTCGGCGGCGATCCCGGCATCCGCCGCGGCGAAGTCGAAGGCACGCGCGTCGCCAAACTCGACGACCGCGCGCCCAAGGGAAGCTACGAGGCGGCGCCTGCGGGCGCACTCTCCGACCGCGACTACTCGCAGACCGAGCTCAACGTCGAGCTCGCGCGCGACATCGTCAATCAATACCGCAAGGACAACGGGCTGAAGCCGCTCAAGCTCAACAGCGAGCTTACGGCGGCGGCAAAGGCCCATTCGCGCGATCTGTCGAAGTGGGACCGCATCTCGCACTATGGTTCCGACGGCTCGAACCCGTGGGACCGCGTGAAGCGCACGGGCTACAAGGCCCGGCTCGCCGCCGAGAATGTCGGCACTGGCCAGACTTCGTTCCCCGAAGTCATGACCGGCTGGAAGAACAGCCCGGGCCACAACAAGAACCTGCTGCTTGCCGATGGCGAGCACATGGGTATCGCTCTGGTCAACGATCCAAAGACCGAGTTCAAATCGTTCTGGACCCTGGTGATCGGCTCGCCGATGTGACGGTCGGCAATAGGTGGATCGGGATATCCGGCGCCTTCGACACCAAAGACCTTGGCGGCTGGCGCCGGTTGAGCGAAGCTCCTGATATCGATCAGGAGCTTTTCGTTTGGTCAGAGTCGTCTTCACGCAGAACCTGCAACGCCACGTCGCCTGCCCGGAATCCATCGTCGAGGCGTCAAGTGTCCGCGACGCGCTCGAAGCGGTGTTCGCGGCCAACCCCCGAGCGCGCGGCTACGTGCTGGACGACCAATCGCAATTGCGCCGGCACATGGCGATTTTCGTCGATGGGCGGCTGATCCGTGACCGCACCGGTCTCTCCGACTCTGTCGGAGAAGCGAGCACGATTGCGGTGTTCCAAGCTCTCTCAGGTGGCTGACGGGAAGGTTTCATTCATGGGCGACAAGCTGCTCGTCTCGACGCGCAAGGGCTTCTTCGAGGTCGATTGCGTCGCCGGCCGATGGCAGATCGGCGCGACGCACTTCCTCGGTGACAATGTTTCCATCGCACTCGCCGACAAGCGCGACGGACGCCGCTACGTGGCGCTCGATCATGGCCACTTCGGCGTCAAGATGCACCGCTCGAGCGGAAACGGCTGGGAGGAGATCGCGGCACCTCAATATCCTCCGAAGCCGGAGGGGCACGTCGAGCTCGACATGTGGGGCCGTTCGATCGAATGGACGACCGCGCGCGTTTGGGCGCTGGCGCCCGGTGGCAGCGACGAGCCCGGAACCCTGTGGTGTGGCACACTTCCCGGCGGTCTTTTCCGCTCGCGCGATCATGGCACGAGCTGGGAAATCGTCGAGGCGCTGTGGCGTCATCCCAAACGGACGATGTGGATGGGCGGAGGCGCCGAATTCGCGGCGCGTTTTCATCGCCGTATCGACGGGCGGCATCTGGCTGACGGAGGACGGCGGCGAGAGCTGGTCGCAGCGCGGCGAGGGCATGCGCGCCGATCACGTACCGCCCGAGCTGACGCACGATCCCATCGCCCAGGACGTGCATCGCCTCGTGCAATGCCCGGCAGCACCCGATCGCATGTGGGTGCAGCACCACAATGGCATTTTCGTCTCCGACGACGAGGCGCGCACCTTCACCGAGATCGATTCCACCCGTGTCGTTTCGACCTTCGGCTTCGGCGTCGCCGTGCACCCGCGCGATCCCGATACCGCCTGGTTCGTGCCCGAGATCAAGGACGAGAAGCGCATCCCCTCCGACGGCAAGCTCGTCGTGACGCGGACCCGCGACGGCGGCAAGACGTTCGAGACGCTGACCGAAGGTTTACCGCAGTCGCATGCCTACGACGTGGTCTACCGCCACGCGCTGGCGCTCGACGATAGCGGCATGCGCCTCGCAATCGGCTCGACGACCGGCGGTCTGTGGGTGAGTGAGAACCAGGGTGATAGCTGGTCGATGGTGAGCCACACGCTGCCGCCGATCTACGCGGTGACCTTCGCCTGATCGGTCGCAGCCCGGTGTTCCGATAGGCTTCGCGCAGAGTGCGGCACCGTCAGGCTTTGCTGGGTCTGCGTCTCCCCGGCGCAAGCATCGTGGGCTCGGTATCGGCGCGTGCCACGCCGGCCTCTTTTGCCAGCAGTGCGCGCTTGCGCTCGACGCCCCAGCGATAGCCGGAGAGATTGCCATCTTCGCGCACGACGCGGTGGCACGGCACTGCGATTGCGAGCGGGTTAGCGGCACATGCTCCCGCGACGGCGCGTGTTGCCGCTGGCACGCCCGCGCGCCGGGCAAGCTCGCCATAGCTGATCGTCTCGCCGGAGGGGATGGCGCGCAGCGCTTGCCAAACGCGATGCTGAAAAGCCGTGCCGCGGATATCGAGCGGCAGATCGCAGCCGGCTGACGGGGCGTCGATCATGTGTGCGACAGCGCGGACGATCGCCGCCATGCCGTCCGTGGCAATGGTGATGTTGGCCCGGGCAAACCTGCGCTGCAGGTCCGCAACCAGCGCTTCGGTATCGTCCCCGAGCAGGATGGCGCAGACACCCTCGTCCGTCGCGGCGACGAGAGCGGTGCCGAGCGAGGTTTGTGCCAGGGCGTAGCGAATCTCGAGACCGGTGCCACCCGCGCGGTAATCTTTCGTCGCCATCCCGAGGATCTCCCGCGCGTTCGCATAGAAGCGCGCTCCGCTATCGTATCCCGCTGCGTGGATCGCCTCGGTGATCGTGCCGCCGGAGCTGAGCGCCGCGCGCACGCGCTCATGGCGCAACGCGCTCGCGAAGCCCTTCGGGCTCACGCCGAGACGTTCCTTGAAGGCGCGCTGGAAATGAGAGGGGCTGATGCCGGCGTCACGCGCGAGTACCGCCAGGGTGGGGGGCGTTTCGCTGGTCGCGATTTCCCGGCAGGCATCGATGATGCGACGGTCCATGTCGCTCGCGATCGCGCCGTCTTGCGGGCGGCAGCGCAGGCACGGACGGAATCCCGCCTGCTCGGCATCGCGGGGCGAGGCGTGGAACGAAACATTGCCGCGCAGCGGTCGCCGGGCGCCGCAGGATGGTCGGCAATAAACACCGGTCGTCCTGACGGCGAAAACGAACCGCCCGTCATAGCGGCCGTCGCGCGCCTCGACGGCACGCCACATCTCGCTATCGTCGGCAGGTGGATCGGGAGGACTTGAGTGCGGCCGCTGCATGCGAGGAAGCTACGCCGCGACGCCCGCCCGCGCATCCTGTTCCTTGCGGTCGAATTCGGAACGCATGCCGAAGAAGCCGCGTCATCCCTTCACGTTGAAGACGGCGCGCTGCGTTTCGCCGGTCGTCTTCGGGATCTGGAGGATGAAGCTGCCCGGCCGGATCGGGATGAAGCTGATGGTCGCCTCGCCAGCGCCGTCGAACTCGAGCGAGTCGACGCCGAGCGGACGGATCTCGACGTCGTTGACCACGATCTCGTTGACCCACACGTTACGGAAGAACTCCGCGCCGGCGATGCCGAGCTCCTGCGAGCCGTCGGCCTTGATCTGCAGGGAATAGTACTTGCCCGCTTCGAGCTCATAGGGCTTTTCGGCGAGCGGCTTGCCGGCGGAGAGCGTGATCGGGTCGAGCTTGGTCTTCTTCTTGAGGAGGCCAGATTGCGCGAGCGTCGGCGAGGCAAGGCCGAGCGTGGCGATCAGCGAAAGCATGACGAACTTCACGAACCTGCGCATCCGGATGTTTCCTTCCGTTTCTCCGCTCGGCGGATGATCCTGATGTCAGGTTCGCCAGCGTTGTTTGCGTAACGTTATAACCTGCCTGTCTGTTGAAACAAGAGTGGCAGGTGGGCCGGCGGTTCACACCCTTGCGATCAATCCGGGCGTGGCTACCGATGCCGGTCGTGATCGAGGCATCGACAGCACGATGCCCGTTAAGGCCGGTGCAGGTTCTCGAACGCTCCAAAAAGCGAAAGGCCCGCACGGGGTAACCCGGCGGGCCTTCAGGCAAAAGGTCTATTGCTCCGAGCGTTAGCTCTTGAAGCGCTGCCACGTAACCGTTACGCGCGTGCCGGTCGGAACGCGCGGATAGAGATCCAGCACGTCCTCGTTGTACATGCGGATGCAGCCCTTCGAAACGGCGGTGCCGATGGTCCACGGCGCGTCCGTACCGTGGATGCGGTACATGCTCGAGCCGAGGTAGAGCGCGCGCACGCCGAGCGGGTTGAGCGGATGGCCGCCGGGCACGTGAGCCGGGAGCTTCGGGTTCTCGCGACGCATGTCGGGCGTCGGCGTCCAGCCCGGATTGACGCGCTTCTGCGAGACGCTGGTGACGCCCGACCAGCGGCTCTGCTGGCGCGGAACGGCGATTGGATAGCTGATGGCCTCACCGCGCTGATGGATCCAGTAGAGCTTGCGATCGCCGAAGCTGACGATGATCTGGCGCGGCGCATAGCTTCCCGGGAAAGAGACGGTCTCGCGAGAACCGCCGCTCCATAGGAAGTCGAAGAAGCCCTGGGCGGAGGCGGGCTTGGTGGCGGAGACGGAGATCGTGGCAGCGAGGGCCACAAACGCGAGACTGCGGAGGATACGGCCTGCAAGGGTCATCGGTTCGGCCTCTGTCTGAAATTGAATAGAAGACCATCTCCCGGTTCGCACCGGCGAGACGAGTTCGTACGAGCTGTTACTAATCTAGGGCAACTGTGTAGCCTTGGGACTTATGCTGCAAGGCTTGCGTACCCTTGCGAGCGAGATAGCTGACACTTCCCGGCCAAGCGTGGGCATCATGCAACAGGTGCCACGCGATCTGACGCTCATTCCGCCGCAAGATGCACGTGCGTCACTGCGATATGCATTCGGGCCGGGGATGCAGTTGCAAGGCTAGCTCGTGCATCGGTCGCAGGCAACCCGATGCGGTCAGGTCCGCCCGATCGCACCCTAGGCGCTTGGAATGGGTTGCAATCGGATCATTCGGCCGGTGTCGTTGCGGGGCCTTCCGCCGCGTGCGCGCGGCGTTTGAACGTGCCGAACAAGCGCATGAAAAGGCGGCCGATATCGCCGCCGATGCCCACCAGGCTCGGCACCAGCACGAGCACCAGAACCGTCGCCGTTGCGAGGCCGAACACCAGTGTGATCGCCATCGGAATGAGGAACTGCGCCTGCCGGCTCGTCTCGAACATCAGCGGCAGAAGGCCGCCGATGGTGGTGAGCGACGTCAGCAGAACGGCGCGCAGGCGATCGCGCGCGGCGCCGACGGCTGCTGCTTCGAGCGTGTCACCGAATGCAAGCCGCTCGCGGATACGGCTGACCAGCACGATCGAATCGTTGACCAGGATGCCCGAAAGTCCGAGCAGTCCGATCATGCTGATGATGGTGAGATTGTAGCTCATCACATAGTGGCCGAAGATCGCGCCACCGAGGCCGAACGGAATGATCGCCATCACCGTCAGCGGCTTCCAGTAACTCGAGAATACCCAGGCGAGAATGATGTAGATGAGAGAGAGGGCGAGCATTGCGCCGAGCGAGAGGTCCTTGAACGATTTCTGCGTCTCGTCGGCGCGCCCCTTGAACGTGTATTCGAGGCCGTGCGCGGCGACGATGCCGGGCAGCACCTCGCGCTTCAAGCGGTCGATCACGTCCTGTGATTTCGTCACCTCGCTGTCGACGTCGGCGGTGATGGCGACGGTGCGAACACCATCCTTGCGCTGAATGACGGAGTAGCTGCGACGCTCCTGAATATCGACGATCTCGGTCAGCGGTACGCGGTCGCCGCGGGGCGTCGCGAGGTACAGCCGTTGCAGGTCGGCAAAGCCCTTGAGGTCCTGCTCGCGCTTGA
>CALMPK010000198.1 GCA_937873575.1 uncultured Hyphomicrobiaceae bacterium | reverse complement strand
ATCCCGCGGCGCCTCCCCGGGCGGGGGCGGGGCCCCCGGGGCCTGCCCCCGCCACCACCGCCACGACGCGCCCCTCGCAAGCGAGATAATAGGGATCGTAGCCGAGGATCTCACAGACCGAGCGGACGGCATCGCGTACCGGCAGGCGGGTTTCGTCGAGACGCACGTCGAGGCCGCTCGCCTGGGCCAGCTCGTGCGTCACCGCAGCCAGGCCGCCTCGCGTCGGGTCGCGCATGAAGCGAACGCCGGGAATATCGATGAGAGCGTCGGCCAGGGGCCGCACGCTGGCGCAATCGGAGCGCACGTCGCCGGTAAGGTCGAAATCCTCGCGGGCCAGCATGACCGCGGTGCCGTGGTCGCCGAGCGGACCGCTGACGAGAAGGGCGTCACCCACCCTGCCGCGGCCGAGCCCGAGCGCTAGGCCGAGCGGGCGGACGCCGATGCCGGTGGTCGGCAGGTAGACCCCGCCGCCATGCCCGCGCGGCACCACCTTGGTGTCACCCGCGACGACGCGGACGCCGGCGATCTTCGCCGCTCTGCCGATGCTTGCGGCGATGCGTTCGAGGAGCGCTGCTTCGAGCCCCTCCTCGATGATCGCGGAAAGCGTGAGATAGAGCGGCCGCGCGCCGCTCACCGCGAGATCATTCACCGTACCGTTGACCGCGAGAGAGCCGATGTCGCCGCCCGGAAACTCGAGCGGCTGCACCGTGAAGCCGTCCGTCGTCACGAACGGCGTGCCGTCCGCGAGCGCGATCGGGGCAGCGTCGCACGTGACGTCGAGCGCCGGATCGGCCAAATGCGCGCGGAACACCTGCTCGATCAACTCGCGCATGTAGCGCCCGCCATTGCCGTGCGCGAGCCGGATGTGACGATCCTCGAACGTCATGTCGTCCCCTGGGGAGAAAGCCTGCATGTAAGCCTGCGTGTAGAAGACCTCGGGTCGTCGCGCCGTGCACGGGCAACGCCGATTCGCTCATCGGTCACGCGGCGGAGGCCGGCTCGCGCTCGCGCACCCCCGTCGACCACCAGATGCGGCAAGCCCCTTCATCCGACACCATGCATGGCCCGATCGGTGTACGCGGCGTGCACGCGGCCCCATAGAGTGTGCACTGGCTCGGACGGATCTTGCCGAGCACGACGCGCGCACAATCGCAGCCGGGCGGCATCTGCCCCGCGCGCTTGCGCGCACCATCGACGACGATCGAGAAGCGGCGGCGCGCGTCGATATCTGCAAAACGTTGCTTCAGCGAAAAGCCCGAGCGCGCGATGGTGCCGATGCCGCGCCAAGTCGCATCGGTGACATCCATGGTCTCGTCGAGGAGCATGCGCGCCGTGCGATTGCCACCGGGATGCACCACCTTCGGGTAGCAGTTGTCGAGGAAGGCGCGGCGCTCGATGAGCTGGCGCAGAACGGAGTAGAGCGCGGCCAGCAGGCTTTCCGGCGTGAAGCCGGCGATGGCGGCCGGCAATCCATGCCGCTCCGGTACGAACGACCATTCCTCCGGTCCCATCACCGTCGCGACGTGCCCGGGTGCAATGAGCGCGTCGAACCCCGGCGCCTCGCTCTCGAGCAGCATGGCGACGGCGGGCCATGTGAGCCGCCCCGAGAGTAGCAGCGACAAGTTCGGCGGGAAACCTTCGGCGACGAGGCCCGCGACGGGCGCCGTCGTCGTCTCGAAGCCCGCAGCGAAGAACACGACGTCGCGGTGCGGGTTGTCGCGGGCGATGCGCGCTGCCTCAGCAGGTGATGCGATCGGCCTGACGTCCGCCCCCGCGGCGCGGGCCTCGTCCAGCGAGCGCGGCTCCGACTTCGGCCCGTTGGCCGGCACGCGCAGCATGTCGCCGAATGCCGCGAGGATGACCTCCTTGCGTCCGGCGAGACCGATCGAAGCGTGAATATCTTCCTCGGGACAGACGCAGACCGGGCAACCGGGCCCCGCGATCAGTTCGATGTTCTGCGGAATGGCCTTGCGCAACCCCGCCATCGAAATGGTGCGCTCGTGACCACCGCATACATTCATGACGCGAACGCGCGGCGGCAGCGGCAGCGCACGGATGCGGTCGAGCCACTGCTTGGCGCCCACTGGGGCGTTCATTGGGGCGTTCATTGGGGCGCTCACTGCCCCCGCGCCCTGGTCGGCTATCGGCTGTTCCACTCCGCTCACGGATGCATCCCCACGAGATTGCGCGCATCGCGCTCGACGCGCGGACGCTGCACCAGGCCCATGCGGCGCGAGGTGAGCTGCGCCTCCACCCACGCGATCCAGTTCTCGAGCAGAGCGGGACGGCGCACCGAAACCGGCATCACGGGTGCGGGGTTGGCGAGTTCGCGAACGTGGCGCTCGGCCGCCGTCGTGTCGAAATCGTCGATCGCCCCGAGCAGGTCGGCCTTGGACAGCAGCACGAGATCGGCGTGCCGGAACATCACCGGATACTTGGCCGGCTTATCGTCACCCTCGGCGACGGATAGCAAGGCGACGTTCAGATGATGCCCGAGATCGAAGCTCGCCGGACAGACGAGATTGCCGACATTCTCGATGAAGAGCACATCGAGCGCGGCGAGGTCGAGTTCGTGCAATGCGTCGTGAACCATATGCGCGTCGAGGTGGCATGCTTGGCCGGTGGTGATCTGGATCGCCGGCACGCCCTTCGCGCGGATACGCCGAGCGTCGTTCTCCGTGGCAAGGTCGCCTTCGATCACGCCGATGCGCAAACGCCCGCCGAGCGCGTCGGCGGTTGCTTCGAGCAACGCCGTCTTGCCCGAACCGGGTGACGACATCAGGTTGATCGCGAGGACGCCGTGGCGCTCGATATGCTTGCGGTTGTGCCGCGCCATCGCGTCGTTTTCCGCAAGAAGGTTCGTCAGCACTTCGACGCTGGCGCGGCCATCTTGAACGTTGGCGAGCTTGCCGCCCACCTCCACGAGATGCCTGTTTCCCGGCGTGATCGAACAACCGCACGTATCGCACATCGCTTGTTCCTCCTCGGCTCGTTCCCGCAGGGCCAGGCCCCGCCCGACACGTGGCTGCTGGCCGTGACCGCCCTAGCTCACACGCGCAAGTGGGGCGATGCCGTCTCTTCTTCCAATGGCGTCGGTTCGCCGACGCCGGTGAGACCGACGCGCACGAGAAGCATCTCCTCGCCCTCGACGACCCGCACTTTCCAGTCACCGCAATCGCCGCAGACGATCTTATCGGCGCGCGCCTCTGTTTCGGCCCCGCACGACGAGCACACGACAACCAGGGGACCATGCTCGATTTCGAGCGCGGCCCGCGATGCCAGTGTCCCTGCGCGGGCAACGGTGAAGGCTCGCTCCAGCAGACCCGGCTCGACGCCGGCCAGGGCTCCGATGCGAACGACGACCATATCGACGCCGCTCGCGCCATGCAGCGCTGCAACGCGCAGCACTTCACCGATCAATCCTTGCGCAACGGCAAGCTCATGCATGGTCCGCCGCCGCGCGCTCGTCGCCGCCATCGCCTTCGAGGCCGGCGTCGTCGAGGCCGGCCTCCGCCGCGAGCATCTCGTCGTAGAGCTCCCACGCCGAGCGCGCCTCGTCCTCGGTCATCCGCTGAATGGCATAGCCGACGTGCACCATGACGAGGTCGCCTGCCGCCAACGGCTCATGCTGCATCAGGAACAGGCTGACCGTGCGCTCGATGCCCTTGGCTTCGCAGCGCGCGTTGAAGCCCTCGATCTCGACGATCCGCATCGGTATGGCAAGGCACATGAGCGTTCGTCCCCAGGTGTACGACCAGTCGTGTTCGTCCTGTCGCGTTCGTCCCGGTGCGGTCGATCTGGGGTCTGCCGACCTAGGCCCCATGCTGGGTGAACCGCATTGTTCGCCCGCTCTACGACCCGCGCCCGCTGCATCCGCGTGAACCGCGCGACCTGCGCGAACCGCGCGACCTGCGCATCTCTCACAGCACTCAACCTAACGGGCCGCTCGTTCGAATTCTCTGATCTCGATCAATGCACACTCAAACATTGCAATGCTTGATCCAGAACAAGGTCGGCCTTCGCCTTCGGTACGATAAATTCGTTCATTGATCCCGCCACGATCGAGGACGCCATGCCGCCTGAGGGGAACATTCTGGTGCTTGGCCTCGGCAACACCCTGCTGAGCGACGACGGGGTGGGCGTCCACGTCGTCGAGGCTCTCAGGGCCGAGTTCGCCGGACGCGACGACATCGATTTCCGGGATGGCGGCACGCTCGGGCTCGCACTGTTGCCCGATGTGGAGAGTTCTCGCGCCCTCATCCTGGTCGATGCGGCCGAGGTCGGTGCGCCCGCAGGCGACGTACGCTGCTTCGTCGGCGCCGACATGGACGCTCGCCTGCTCGGCAAGAAGCGAACCGCTCACGAAGTCGCCGCCGCCGATCTTCTCGACGCAGCAGCACTCACCGGCATGCGCCCCGAACGGCGCGCACTCGTCGCCGTGCAGCCGGCCTCCACCGAATGGGGGCTCGCGCCGACGGACGTCGTGCAATCCGCAATTCCCCGCGCCTGCGACACCATCAGATCCTTGATCGCCGAATGGCAATGACGAGGTTCCCATGAGATTGCACGACGCCGCAGACTGTTGCAGCAGCGAGTCGACAGGCATGGCGGGCGCCATCCTGAACGAGATCGCCGAGTTGCTGGAACACTTCGCGAATACGGGCGAGGAAACCATCGTCGATCTGCGCGGGCTGCCGATGACGGATGCCGACCGCGCGGCCCTCGAGGATGCGCTCGGGCAGGGCGAGGTGACGGCGGTGGTTGATGTCGCCGGGCCGAGCGAGGTCTGGGAGACGTCCTATGCGGGTGTCTGGTGGGTGCGCCATCGCGGAGCGGACGAGCGCATCACATCTGAGGAAATCGTCGTCACGCGCGTGCCGGCCATCCTGCTCTCGCATTCCGACGACGTGCGCGCCGCGGCCTCTCGCCTGCGCGAAACCCTCGCGTCCGACACCACCGCGGGGCGCACGCAAATGATTGACCAAGGGCTCGAGGAGAATTCCCATGTCGGATGACAGGACGCTTGGCGAGGTCATGACCAGTCGCGGCGTGTCGCGGCGTGCGTTCCTCAAATACGCATCCTACCTCGCGACGGCGATGGCCTTGCCCGCGTCTGCGACGAGCGTGATCGCGCAGTCGTTGGCAACGGCGCGGCGTCAGTCGGTGATCTGGCTGTCGTTCCAGGAATGCACAGGCTGCACGGAATCGATCACCCGCTCGTATAGCCCGACGCTCGAGGACCTGATCTTCGACTTCATCTCGCTCGACTATCATCACACGCTGATGTCGGTCTCCGGCGCTGCCGCCGAGCACGCCCGCGAGCAGGCGATGAAGGAGAACAAGGGCAAGTACATCGTCATCGTCGACGGCTCGATCCCGATCAAGGATGGCGGCATCTACTCCACCATCGCCGGCGTCACCAACGAACAGATGCTGAGGGATACGGTGAAGGATGCCTTCGCCGTCGTCTCCGTCGGCACTTGCGCGGCGTTCGGCGGCATCCCGCATGCGAACCCGAACCCGACCGGCGCCGTCGCGGTCTCCGACATCATCAAGGACAAGCCGATCATCAACATCCCGGGCTGCCCGCCGATACCCGAGGCGATGACAGGCACGATCGCCTACCTGCTCTCGTTCGGCAAACTGCCCGAGCTCGACAAGCTCAACCGCCCGCTCGCGTTCTTCGGCGAGTCGATCCACGACCGCTGCTATCGCCGCCCGTTCTACGAGCGCGGCATGTTCGCCGACAGCTTCGACGACGAAGGCGCACGCAAGGGCTGGTGCCTCTACAAGGTCGGCTGCAAGGGCCCGATCGCCTACAACGCCTGCGCCACACTCAAGTGGAACGGCGGCATCTCGTTCCCGATCCAGTCGGGGCACGGTTGTCTCGGCTGCTCGGAACCGAATTTCTGGGACAAGGGCAGCTTCTACAAACCGCTCGCGGCGGCAACCGCTGGCATCAACGCTGAAGTCGGAGCGGCAGCCGTCGCTGGCGCCGCGATCGGTGCAACAGTCGCGCAGATCATCAAGAAGCGCCGGCAGGACGTCGCCGACCGGGCGATCAAGAAGGTGGAGGGGTGACCATGGATCTGCTCGATTTCGCACGTGGACCGGCGCTCCAGGTCGGCCTCATCGTTTTCGCGTTCGGCGTCGCGTGGCGCCTCGCCGCGCTGCTGCTCCTCCCGCGCATGCAGGATCGCTCGAAGGCCCGCGAGGGTGCGCCGACGGCGGCCATCGCCTCCGGCCGAGAGGTGCTGCGCCGCATGTGGCCGCAGACAGCGTTCGCGGAAGCGACGCGGTTCTCCGTCGTCAACGGCTATGTCTTCCACCTTGGCCTCGCCATCATCGTGTTCGGCGGAACGCCGCACATCCTGTTCCTGCGCGACCTGTTCGGGATCTCGTGGCCGGGCCTGCCGACCAACATCATCAACGGTGTCTCGGTCATCACGTTCGTGTCGCTGTTGCTGGCGCTGGCGCGCCGCCTCAACGATCCCGTGCTTCGGCTCATCTCCACCGCCAACGACTACATCTCGTGGGCGATGACGTTCCTTCCCGTCGCCACCGGACTCCTCGCCATAAGCCATCTCGGCGCACGCTACGAGACGCTGCTGGCGATCCACCTGCTCTCTGTCGCGGCGTTCCTCATCTGGTTCCCGTTCGGCAAGCTCATGCACGCCTTCCTCGTGTTCGTCTCGCGCGGCACCACGGGCGTGCACCTCGCTCATCGCGGCGCCCAGCTCTGAAGCGACGCGCTCAACCGACCCGAGACACACAGGACTACCGCCACCCCGAGGGGATGAAGCCATGAAGCATCACGTCGTCGTCGATCCGATCACGCGGATCGAAGGGCATCTGCGGATCGAGGCCAAGACCAACGATGCCGGCGGAATCGAGCACGCCTACAGCTCCGGAACGATGGTGCGCGGCATCGAGCTGATCCTGAAAGGCCGCGACCCGCGTGACGCCTGGGCGTTCGCGCAGCGCATCTGCGGCGTGTGCACGCTGGTGCACGGCATCGCGTCGGTGCGCTCGGTCGAGGACGCGCTCAAGTACAAGATTCCGAAGAACGCGCAGCTCATCCGCAACCTCATGATCGCGGCGCAGTACGTCCACGATCACGTGATGCACTTCTATCATCTGCACGCCCTCGACTGGGTCGACGTCGTATCGGCGCTGAAGGCCGACCCGCAGGCAACCTCGACGCTGGCGCAATCGATCTCGAGCTACGCCAAATCGTCTCCCGGATACTTTGCCGACGTGCAGAAGAAGGTGAAGACGTTCGTCGAGCAGGGCCAGCTCGGCATCTTCTCGAACGGCTTCTGGGGCCACTCCGAATATCGCCTTCCGCCCGAAGCCAACCTGATGGCGGTGGCGCACTACCTCGAGGCTCTCGCGTGGCAGCGTGACGTCGTCAAGATCCACGCCATTTTCGGCGGCAAGAACCCGCACCCGAACTTCCTCGTCGGCGGTGCGCCCGCACCCATTTCGACGAGCCCGACAGGAGCGGCCGGCGGCGCCGCCGCGACCACGGTCAACATCGTCGCGCTCGACGAAGTGCGCAGCATCATCGCCAAGATGCAGGCGTTCGTCGAACAGGTCTACATCCCCGACACGCTCGCCATCGCCTCGTTCTACAAGGATTGGTTCAAGCGCGGCGAAGGCGTCGGCAACTTCATGACCTACGGCGACTTCCCCGAGAAGGGCATGGACGATCCGTCGAGCTGGCTCATTCCCGGCGGCGTCATCCTCAACCGCGACCTGAAGCGGTTCGAGCCCGTCGATCTCAACGACCCCTCGCAGGTGCAGGAGTTCGTCGCCCACTCCTGGTACGACTACGGCGAGGGAAAAACCAAAGGTCTCCATCCCTACGACGGCGAGACCAACCTCAACTACACCGGCCCGAAGCCACCGTTCGAGCATCTCGAAACAGAGAAGAGCTACTCCTGGCTGAAGGCGCCGCGCTGGAAGGGGCATGTCGTCGAGGTCGGGCCGCTCGCGCGCGTACTCATGCTCTACGCCAAGGGGCACAAGCCGACGCAGGACATCGCCAACTATGCGTTGAAGAAGCTCGACCTGCCGCTCGAGGCGATGTTCTCGACGCTCGGGCGCACCGCCGCCCGCACCCTCGAAACGAAGATCATCGCCGACCAGATGCAGACGTGGCTGTCGAACCTCATCGCCAACATCAAGGGCGGCGACGTGCAGGTTCACAACCCCGAGCGCTGGAACCCGTCGACCTGGCCGAAGGAATGCAAGGGCGTCGGCTTCATGGAGGCGCCGCGCGGCGCGCTCGCCCACTGGATCGTCATCAAGGACGGCAAGATCGACAACTATCAGGCGGTCGTCCCTTCGACATGGAACGCCGGACCGCGCGATCCCGCAGGCAAGCCTGGCCCCTACGAAGCGGCCCTGATGGATCGCCACACGCTCGCCAATCCCGAGCAGCCGCTCGAGATCCAGCGCACGATCCACTCGTTCGACCCTTGCATCGCCTGTGCCGTCCACGTCGTCGATCCCAATGGCGACGAGCTCATGAAGATCAAGGTCCGCTAGGAGGATTACGATGGGCAAGCCGGTCAACGTCGCCGCCGCAGTGGACAAGTTTCTCGCCGTCACGGGCGGAAACCTCGCCACCTATGTCGAGTCGTGCCTGCACTGCGGCCAGTGCGCTCACGCCTGCCATTTCTACAAGGTGACGCGCGATCCGCGCCACACACCCGCCTACAAGCTGCTGCCGATGGCGAAGGCCTACAAGGCGCAGCGCTCGCCATTGTCGTGGTTCGGGCTCGGCCGCAAGATCACCGAGGCCGATCTCGCCGAGTGGGAAGAGCTGATCTTCGACACCTGTACGATGTGCGGACGTTGCACCATCGTCTGCCCGATGGGCATCGACATCGCGTCGATCGTCGCCGTATCGCGCCAGGCCTTCGCCGCAGCCGGCCTCGGCCCCGAGGACCTGATGGCGGCGGCCGACAACTCCCGCGACAAGGGTTCTCCGCTGGGCCTCACGCCGCAGAAGCTTCAGGACCGCATCGAGTGGCTCGCCGACGAGAACGAAGTCGACATTCCGCTCGACAAGAAGAAGGCGGACGTGCTGCTCACCGTGTCATCGATCGAGACGATGAAGTATCCGGATTCGATCGTGGCGATGGCGAAGCTGATGAACCACATCGGCGTCAACTGGACGTTCTCGAGCAAGGGCTACGAGTCGACGAACTTCGGCTATCTCTCCGGCAAGCCCGACATCGCCAAGATCATGGTCGCGCGCATCGTCGAGGCGGCCGAGGACGTCGGCGCGAAGACCGTGGTGATCCCCGAGTGCGGCCATGCCTTCGGCGTGATGCGCTGGTCGGCTGCCAACATCATCGGCCGCGAGCTTCCCTTCGAAGTGCGCCACATCACGGAGTATCTGGCCGAGGCGAAGCGCCAGGGTCGGCTGCGCCTCAAGCCTATGCCCGAGGCGTTCACCTATCACGACCCATGCCAGATCTCGCGCCGCGGCGGCGCGACCGAGGACGCGCGCTACCTGCTCGAAGGCTTCGCGACAGGCTTCAAGGAGATGACGCCGACGGGCAATTTCAACTGGTGCTGCGGTGGAGGCGGCGGCGTACAGGCCATGGGGCGTGCCGCCGACGTTCGCCATCAGGTCTTCAAGATCAAGATGGACCAGGTGGCCGCGACGGGAACCAACATGCTCGTCTCGTCGTGCTCGAACTGCCGGCTGACGATGGACGACAGCAAGGCGTTCCACAAATGGCCGCACGAGCTCGGCAGCCTCGTCGAGATCCTCGCCGACCACATCGACGATGGCACAGCGGGCAAGGTAGCGGACGCGGCAGAATGATCGTTCGACGATCGACAACATTCGCAAGGGACCAACGCATCATGCGCACGAAGCTGCTCACGATCGCAACCGCCGCCGCAGCAGCAACCGCCACGGCGAGCACAGAGGCACTCGCCCATACCGGACACAACGTGGCCTTCGCGATGCACGATGGCCTCGTTCATCCGCTCGCCGGGGCCGACCATCTGCTCGCCATGCTGGCCGTCGGCATCTGGGCCGCACAACTCGGCGGCCGCGCGCTTCTCGCACTGCCGGCGGCGTTCGTCGCGGCGATGGTCGTCGGCGCGCTCACAGCGCATTCTGGTCTGGCAACCGGCGGAATCGAGCTGGCAATCGTCGGATCTGTGATCGTGCTCGGCGCAGCCATCGCGCTAAAGCTGGATCTCGGCCTCGCCACGTCGATTGCGGTGACGGCCCTGTTCGCACTCGCGCACGGGCAAGCGCACGGTCTCGAGGTTCCGGCCGGCGCCGGGATCGCTGCCTACGTCGGCGGTTTTGCCATTGCGACGGCAGCGCTCCACGCCAGCGGCATCGTCGCGGGACGGCTGCTCTCCCGCGCGCCCGCGCTCGTGCGTACATTGGGTGTCGCCATCTCGGCGGCAGGCATCGCGATGGCGAGCGCCTGACACAGCGTCTCACACCAATCGAACGTGGCGGGCTGGCTAGAGCGGAATCAAACGTGATGCCGCCTGCCTTCTTACCCCTTTGGCGGTTGGGATCGTTGTCCGTCAACGGGTGCGAAGCTCGTCTCGTCGTGATCGATGTGGCCGGCTCGCCCGACGGTCATGCAGTCCACACGGCATCGAGGCGACGCCCGGCAGGCCGTGCCAGACTGCAAACACCACGACAAAGCGGAAATTCAGCCGCGAAGCCGGCGAAGATGATTGTCGAAGGCGAGCCCTGGCACCTCTGAATGCGTGGCGTCGCTCGATGGCGGCGGACCGATCGTCAGGACACCGTCACCCGATGACAGCGCCATCTCCGTAACACTCGCCGGAGCGATGCCGCAGACGTCCCGCAGGCTCTTGCGTCCAATCACGCGCCCCGTCGCCGGATCGATGAACACGACGGCGCCCGCCTTCGGCGCGGAGGCGGCGACGATACGGCCATCGCTGCTCGCCGATACCGAGCCGACATCCCCCTTGAGGCCCGCGCCCAACGCCTCTCCCCCTTCAACCAGCGCGATCGCACTGTCGCGCCCGGCCGAACCGATCAGCACGGGTGAGGATGCGACCGCCTCCTGCCACTGCCCGCCGAACCAGACCTTGCCGCTGCCGTCCGCGCAGAGATGGCGGATCGAAAGGCAATTGAGCGCTCCCGGGAGCACATGCTCTGCGACGAGATCGCCCGTCACGCTGTCGAGGAAGACGAGCGAGGGGCGCATCGTATCGAGGTTGAGCTCGGCGCGACCGGCGTCGGGATGAGTCTCGATGCCGCCGTTCGCCACACAGATCGTGCGCCCGTCACCGAGCAGCAGAAGGTCGTGTGGCCCGAGACCATGCGACGGTAGCTCGCCGATGCGGCGAAATCCGCTCGCTACATCGTAGACGCCGAGCACACCGCGACCGTCCTGCTCGAAATCGTTCTCTGTCGCGTAGAGCAGCCGGCCATCGGCGGAGAAGACGCCGTGACCGAAGAAGTGCCGCGCGGGCGGCGTTTCGAACACGATCGCCGACCGTGCTCCACGCGTATCGAAGGCGACGGCAAAAGTCCCTGGGCGGCGGGCGAAGGTGACGGCGAGCGCGCCGTCGGGCGATACGGCGACATCGTGCCCGCGGTCGTTCAACGCCAGCTCGCGCACAATGCGCCCGGACGCGGATACGATCACGACGCAATAGCTGCCATCGCCGCGACGCGCGGAGGAGACGAAGAGGGCTTCACCATGTCCAGCCTCTTCGCCGGCTCGCGAAGCTGCTGCCAGGAGTGACGGCAGGAGGAGCGCCGATGCCCCCCCTGTGAGACCCGCCCGCCGATCGGGCTTCATCGATCAGTCTCCGTCGAGATCGTTGAAGCCGATCGAGGCACCGGCAGCGCCTGCAATCTCGCGGCCGATGAGCTGACGCATGCCGTTGGCATGAAACTTCACGCGGCGCAGCGCTTCCAACTCACTGGCGGAGAACTTCGCGCCACTACGTGCACCCGGCTCCACGAGTGTCGGGATGTCGCGCGCCATGCTGGAGAAGGCATTGCCGATCCAGCCTGCCATCCACGCCTTGTCCTTTGCCGACGCACCGATGACCTGCGCGACCTCCGTGAGATGCAGCGACTGGCCGAGATCATCGAGAGATTCGATCAACGCGCCGAGATAGACCGTCGTCAGCCCCGACGTCTCGAACGGCAATCCGGCCCAAGCCTTGCCGCTCTCCGCGGCCTTGAGCCACGGCGGCATCACCTGCACGGAGACGATCTGCAGCCCTGCAAGCATCGCACGGAAGAGCTCCGAGACCGCTTCGATCTCCGTCTTGTAGGTAGAGTTCTCCGGTCCCGGGTTCTCCATCAGATGACGCCAGCCGCCCGGCTTGCGCCATTCCTCGGCCATCTCGCTCGACAACTGCGCGACCTTGCCGGCAACAGCGGCAGCCAGCCGGCATCGATAGCGCCCGTCGTCGGCCGCCTCGCCGGAACGCTCTGCGAAGATCACCTGCTCCAGCGCCGGCAGCCCCTGCAAGGCCGCCGATTGCGTCGCGATCGACTCTGCGCTCGACAGGCTCTCGTCCTTCGCGGCGAGCACCCGGTTGACCTGCTTGCGGATGACACCGCGCGGGTCCGGCCAGAACATGATGCGCTGGAGACGGTTGGCATCGCGGGCAGGGCCGAAGCGATAATAATCGACGCCCGCCCACACGCGGACCACAGACTTGTAAGCGTCGCGCACCGCTTCCGGCGCCGACGCCTGCTCCGACGCGCACCACCCGTCGACGGCGCGAGCAAGAGTTCCCGTCGAGAGCTTCAGCTCCGTATAGCGGGACAGCACGTAGGCCTCGACCGTGCTCGCGACAGTCAACGAGTGACGCTGCGGCACCGTTCGCGCGCTCGCGTCCGACGTACCGTGCGCGGCACCGCTCGCAGACGTCGCGCCATCGACCGCAGCGGCTCCACGCGCCAACGCTGGCAACAGAAGGCCGGCGGCGACAACCGCCGCCGACAGCGAGAACGCAAGGCTCTTCATGTTACGGTCACTCGGCCTCGTCCGCCGAAAGGGCGTTGAGCTGGCCGTAGTTCTGAGCGCCGATCTTGCCGAGCAGTTCGAGCTGTGTCTCGAGGAAATCGATGTGCCCCTCCTCGTCCTCGAGCAGCTCCTGGAACAGCTCCATCGAGACGTAGTCCTCTTTTTCACGACAGAGCGAGCGCCCCTTCATGTAGTGATCCTTGGCGATGTATTCGCCCTTGAGATCACACTCGAGCACTTCCTTGACGTTCTGTCCGATCATCAATGGCGCGACGTGCTGCAGGTTGGGATGGCCCTCGAGAAAGATGATGCGCGCGATGATCTTGTCGGCGTGCTGCATCTCTTCGATCGATTCAGCGCGCTCCTTCTTCGCGAGCTTGCCGTAACCCC
>CALMPK010000197.1 GCA_937873575.1 uncultured Hyphomicrobiaceae bacterium | reverse complement strand
CGCCGTAGTGCCCGTAGTCGGCCGGCCACCAGTCCTGGCTGTCGGTCATCAGCGCCGTCAGATCCTTCTTCACCGCTGCGAGGTCGAGCGACTTGAAGGCCTTGGCGTAATCGAACGCGCCGCCCATGGGGTTTCCGGCAGGTGCATTCTGGTGAAGGATCCTGAGATTCAACTGGTTTGGCCACCAGTCGCGGTTCGAGCGGCCGCCGACCGTGACGTTGCCGCGTGCGCCGTGCATCGGGCACTTGCTGATTTCGTTCATGTCGCCTCCCAAGGGGAAAAGTTAGTCGGAGCAGTTCTGGGCAAAGGCTCTAGCGAACGAGGCCGATAAGGTAAAGTTCGCTCCACTGATTGCGATCATAAGGTACCGTAATCGGAGAACCGTTTCGTGGCGCCAGCCTGTCGCGCCCCACCATGGTGGATCAACGTGTCGCGTGTTTGAGGCACCGGCGATTTCTGTCTCGCGCGGCGAAGCGGGCGAGGCGCCCGCAGGCGCCACGAGCATTGACCTCGCCGGAAAGCGCGGGTGAAACTTCGTGGGAACCAGCCGAGGGGAGGCGGCGTGCCGATGGATCGTGTCGAAGGCTCCACCGAACGGACCGGCGATGGGCCCTGGAGCAGCGTCATCGGGGCGCGCGGGGTGTTGATTTCGGCGCTCGTTTGCGGCGCGGCGCTGGCCAGCGTGCCGCAGTTTCGGGAGATCGCACGGACCCTCGCCCACGATTCAACACCACAGGCCCGCGTGATCGCCGTGACGGCTGTAGCGCTCGTCGCCTTTGCTTCCGGATTGTGGACGCTCGCATGGGCGGCGACGCGCGCAAGCGCGAACACGATGGCGCGCCGCGCGGTCGCGGCAAGTGCCGCTTTCCTGCCGATCGTCGGTGCGGCGATCGGCCTTTGGCGCGCCGGTGCCGACGCGATGACGGTCGCCATCGGCCAATCCGGGGAGGCCGTCGACAGTTCCATCGTTTCCGCACTCGCACGCGGCAACGCGCTGCCACAGCTTTTGACGGGCGCTGGTCTTGCGACCGCCGCCGCAGGCACGATCCTGATCGTCCTGCTCGATCGCTTGGGTCCTCGTTCGATGAACGGGTTGCGGCTTCGCTCCGCTGTGCTCTTCCTATGTCTGGTCGGGATTGCTCTCGGCGTGGTGTTCGACCGTGCGCCGACGAGCGCGCCGAGGCTTATCGGCAGTCTCTCGATCGTCCTGCTCTTCGCGCTGGTGGCCTCCGCTGTGCTGGCGGGGCTTCTTGCCATCAAGGACCGCCACAAAGTGCCGGCGCTTTCGATCGTGGTGGCCCTTGCAATGGTCTTTGCTTGGTTCAACGTGAGCGACAACCACGTTCCCGAGCTTGTCGCGCGGGCGCGTGACCCGCAGAGCAACGCACCGAAGGAGGTGGTGCCGACCGTCGTCGCCTTGCAATCGTGGCTCGAGGGTAGGCAGGACCGCACGCACTTCGAGGAGATCAAGAAACCCTATCCCATCTTCATCATCTCCGCGCAGGGCGGCGGGCAGTACGCCGCGAACCTCGCAGCGACGTTCCTGGCGCGCGCGCAGGATCGCTGTCCGAACTTCGCGCAGCACGTCTTCGCCATCAGCGCCGTATCGGGCGGAGCGATCGGTGCCGGCGTCTTCTCGGCTCTGGCGAAGCAGTACGCGACGAACGGCCCGTGGCAGGGATGCCGGACGGGCGATCTCGGCGTCGGGCCGTTCGAGACCAAGGCGAATGCTCTACTCGCACGCGATTATCTTTCGCCGGTGGTCGCCGCGACTCTGTTCGGCGATCTGCCGCACGCGGTCCTGCCCTTCCTGAAACGCCATGGCGATCGTGCGCGCGCCTTCGACGCGGCGTTGCAGAGCGCTTGGGACGAAGCGTTGCCGGGTATCGCGAACCCGCTCAGAGGTTCCTATTTTGGCCTTTGGGATGCGGCAGGCGCCGCGCCTGCGGTGATCGCGAATACGACGCAGGTCGAGAACGGCATGCGCGTCGCCATCTCGCCGTTCATGTCGATCGACAGCCCGCAGGAAGCCGGCACGCTGCATCAGCGGACACGGCGCACGGTCTACATCGGCATGAAGCTTCTCGACGAAGGGTGGGAAGCCTTGAAGCCGGACGAGGACATCAGCCTCGCGACCGCGCTCGGCATCAGCGCCCGCTTCCCCTGGCTGATGCCCGCCGCACGCTTCCGCACGAGCTTGACCGAGTTCCGCCTCGTGGATGGCGCTTACATCGACAATTCCGGCGACGAGACCGCGTTCGATCTCGTGACCGAGCTCGGCCAGCTCGAGGCCGTTTCCGGCAAATTGGCGGACGGCAGCCAGGTGCCGCGTTACGAGCTCCATCTCATCACTCTCACCGAGGACGTTTTGCTGAAGCCGGGCGCGGTGCAGGGTTTAGGCGATCTGCTGTCGCCACTGCGCACGATGCTGACCACCCGGCCGACCCGCGGCCAGATCGCGCGCCAGCGGGTTCGCGCGTTTTTAAACCGGGCACCAGGTCTTTACGTCGGCACCCGTTACGAGTTCGCCACGCGGACGCCGATGGTGATGATGAACCAGCAGGAGCTGCAAATTCCGCTGACGTGGCAATTGTCGGAGACCAGCCGCAAACTGGTGGCCGTGCAGGCGGGCGAGGCGCAGCGATGCGGGCTTGCGAGCGCGTTCGAGATCGTCCAGACCGATCCGACCCGGTCATATGAAGAGAGCCGTGCGTTCGATCACATCAACGATCTGATGCGCTCGAACAACTGCGTCGCTTGCTCGGTCATGTTCCGCTTGAGTGGCGAGAGCCCGCGCGACGGCCAGCCCTGCGCATCACGGTGATGGCGGCGCGTCGGAGCGGCTTCGCCCCCGTTCATTGGGCAGCTTCACGAAAAGTCGCAGGTGCGGCCATCGAATGGCCCCCTCGCCGGTCCAAGCTCGATGGACTGGGCTTCCCGACGCAGCAAGGCACTGGGCATTGGTCTGGTGAGGAACCATGGGCGACATGCGAGACGGGGCGTGTACTGTCGACGGGGCCTGGGCTATCGTCGCCGCCAATGCCGATGCAGCCGAAGGGTGCCGGCGCGCCAATCGGAGGACAGAAGGCAGCATGCTCGTGATGAAACGGAGGGCGCTTCATCTCATCGCCATTCATCTGTTCTCGGTGGGGATCGCGTGCGTGATCGCGGCTTCCGCCGCGGACGCCCAGGGGCGGCGATCCGCCAAGCCAGACCCTACCTTCCGCGACTGCTCGTCGTGTCCGCTGATGGTTAAGCTGCCGGCTGGCGAGTTCATGATGGGCTCGCCTGAAACGGAGCAGCGCCGCGAGCAGAACGAGGGGCCGCAGCGTCGCGTGACCTTCACGCAGGCCTTCGCCATCGGCAAGTACGAGGTCTCGTTCTCGGAGTGGGATACGTGCGTCGCCAAGGGGGGCTGTCGGCACAAGCCCTCCGACGACGGGAAGGGGCGCGGGCGCCGCCCCGTCGTCGATGTCTCGTGGGGTGATGCGGCCGAATTCGTCAGTTGGCTCGCGAAGACCACGGGCAAGCCCTACCGCCTGCCGACCGAGGCCGAATGGGAATACGCAGCGCGCGGCGTCACCAGCGCGACGGCGCAATCGCAGCCGTTCTCCGTCGGCCAGACGATCAGCTACCGCCAAGCCAATTTCGACGCGAATTTCGTCTACGGGGTGGCGGGCAAGATCGGCATCTACCGGCAGGCGACGGTCGACACGGGCTCGCTGCCGCGCAATCCGTTCGGCCTCCACGAGATGCACGGCAACGTGTGGGAGTGGGTGCAGGATTGCTATGCGCCCGACTATCGCACGGCGCCGGCCGATGGCTCCGCCGTCAAACGCCCCGATTGCCGCCTGCGCATCCTGCGCGGCGGCGCGTGGAACTATTATCCGTGGGCCCTGCGGTCCGCATATCGCTATGCGACCCCTGCGGACGTGCGCCTCAACAACGCCGGTCTGCGTGTCGCGTTGACCTTGCCCGAAGCCGCGCCCGCTCCGGCGGCGAGTGAAGGAAACACCGGCCGATGACTGCCTGCCGCACGCTCACTGCCCTCGCCGGCCTCCTCGTCGTCGCCTACGGTACCTTCTGCGCGGACGCGCTCGCGCAGCAGCGCTGGCCGCGCAACGAAGCCCGTGGGGCATCGGCACCGCCGCCGCCGAAACAGATCCCGATGCTGGCGGTCGTCGGCCTGCGCGAGCAGCGCATAACCCTCTACGACCGGACCGGCGCCGAGATGCTCCAGTCGCCCGTATCGAGCGGCTCTACGGGTTACGAGACACCCCCCGGCATCTTCAGCATCGTGCAGAAGAACGTCGAGCATCATTCGAACCTCTATGACGACGCCTCGATGCCATTCATGCAGCGTTTGACCTGGACCGGAATCGCGCTGCACGCCGGCGAGCTTCCGGGCTATGCCGCTTCGCACGGTTGCGTGCGGTTGCCCTACAACTTTGCCGACCGGCTGTTCGGCCTCACCAGCATCGGTATGCGTGTGGTGGTGGCGCGCGAGGGCATCGCCCCGGTCGCGATCGACGAGCCGGAGATGTTCCGCCGCGATCCGGCGATGGCCGCGGATCCGGATGCGCGCCACGTGCAACTGGCCAGCGCCCGGCCCGATGGCGTGGCAGGTGGGGAGGATTCGCCCACGGCCCGCCTCGAGGCCCGCGTTGGTCCGCTCGCCGCCGCCGCGACGGCCGCTGCGACCCGCTCTCGCGAGATGCGTGCTCTGGCGACCCGTGCGAAGTCCGCCGTCACGCCTGCCGAGCGGGCCTTGCGACAAGCCGAAAGCGCGCTCGGCAAGCTCGAGGCCGATCTGGCGGCGGCCGAGAAAGTTCTCGCGGGCAGCGCACCGCAGAAGCGGCTCGACGCGGCACAGAAGGTCAAGGACGCAGCGCCTGAACGTATCGAAGCCGCCCGTGTAGCGCGCGACAAGGCGCAGGACGAGGTGAAGTCGAAACAGGATGCGGCGCGTGTGGCGGAGGAGAAAGCGGCCGAGGCAGCTTACGCTCACACCCAGGCGATGGAGGCCGCCGAAAAAGCCAAGCTCGACACCTCGCCTGTTTCCGTTTTCATCAGCCGCAAGACACAGCGTCTTTACGTCCGCAAGGCGTTCCATCCGCTGTGGGAGGCTCCGGTTCTGATCCGCGACGCGGACAAGCCGATCGGCACTTTCGTGCTGACGGCGCACGAGCCGGCCGTGGGCACCCGCGATCTGCGCTGGAGCGCCGTCTCGCTCTATCGCAACCCGACCGAAATCGAACCGGCGCAGCCGCCGCCGAAGCCCGCAAAAGGAAAACGCGCCGCGCCGATCGAGACGCCGGTGACCGATGTAGCCGCGGTCGAGCGCGCCCTCGCGCGGCTCGATATTCCGCGCGACATGGCGGCGCGCATTTCGCGGATCGTGCTACCGGGCTCATCGCTTATCATCTCCGACGAGCCGCCCCATCTGGAGACGGGCAAGGATACCGATTTCGTCGTCATCATGAGTGGCGAGCCGCAGGGCGGCATCGCCATCCGTGAGCGCGCCAAGCCGGAGCGCTCCGACGACGATGACGACAATTACTACTGGGGCGGCGGCAACAATCGGCGGAACAAGCCTTCCGGCGGCGGCGGCTTCTTCTGGTTCAATTGAGGCCGCGACGTCGCGCCGATTTGCCGGCAGCCGCCGCCGCTCGGTGCTTTGCGGTGCCGGATAGATTCGTTTCATGTGCAACATCAGTATGTTGCAGCTGTTACCGCGCCGCGTTCGTCCTGTCGCTGCTCGGCCGTTACACAGTGAAATGTTCGCGAAATCGCGCTGCAACGTGCCCTGTCCAATTTGCCGCTAGGCGTGGCAGGAACGGATTCGCAGGTGATGGGACGAGCAGGCATATCGAAGCTTCTCGCGATTGTTTCGCTGCTGCTGGCGGTGTTCGTCGCGTCGCCTGTGCCGGCGCACGAGGGGCACGATCACGACAAGCCGCCGCCTCTCAACATCCCTGTCGCTCCGCGCGTCATCGCCGTCACGCCCGAGCTGGAACTGGTCGGCGTGCTTTCGGGTGCGGACCGTCTGACCGTCTTCCTGCACGAGTTTGCGACGAACGCTCCTATCGCCAACGCCAAGATGACGGTTTCCGCCGATACCGACAGTGCGGAGGCGAAGGCCGAGGGGCCGGGTGTCTTCACGGTTGCCGCGCCCTGGCTGGTCGGCAGCAAGCCGGTCGACTTGATCTTTTCGATCACGCTGGCGGACGGTGCGGGTGATCTGCTGACGGGCAGGCTCGCCGTGCCGCAAAGCCTCGATCTGAAGACGGCGGGGCCGCGAGGCGAGACGGTGGGGCTTAGCCATCTGTTCGACGATCCGCGCCTGATCGCTGGCATCGCCGGAGGGTTCCTGGCAGGCGTCCTTCTCATGCTGCTGCTCGCTGGTGGTGACCGCAAGCGGCCGCGGGGCGATGCGGGAACCGTGGCGAACGATCAGCGCTCCGCAGCTCCGCTTCCCCCTGCAACGTCCGCGAGTGAGGTGACGCCGCTCCGGCGCGGCTCGGGCAGCGTCGCGGGAGCGCTTCTGCTGGTGTTCGCCATGCTCGCGAGTGACGACGCCCGTGCCGCCGGTCAGAACCCCGCCGCGCTGCCGTCCATCCCGTCGACGATGGCAACGGACCAGCCGCAGCGCATGCCCGATGCCACGCTGTTCATGCCGAAGGCGACCCAGCATCTGCTTTCGATCCGCACGCAGGTCGCGGTCAAGTCGGGAACCGCGAGGACGGTGGAGCTCAGCGGGCGCGTCACGGTCGGCCCGCAGAACCTCGGACGCGTGCAGGCAAACCGTCCGGGCCGCTTCGTCGCCGCGGGCGAGCGCGTCGGGTTCGTCGGCATGGCTGTCACCGCCGGGCAGATTCTCGGCTTCGTCGAGACCTACATCGAGGCGGCCGATCGCGCCAACATCGTCAGCCAGGTTGCCGAAACAGAAGCGCGTATCGCCAAGAACCGCACCATCCTCTCGCGATATGAGGCACGGCCCGGTTCCGTCCCGCAGGTGCGGGTTGACGAGGTGCGCGGCGAGATCGATGCGCTGATGAAGCGTCTCGAGCAGCTCTTGCCGAGCACCTCCGCGCGCGAGCCGCTCGTTGCACCGATATCCGGTGTGATTTCGGCTGCAAACGTCGTCGCTGGACAGGTGGTCGATCAGCGCGAGATCCTGTTTGAAATTATCGATCCCTCGGAATTCTGGATCGAGGCCGCCTCTCCCGATCCGCAGGCCGCCGACGACCTCGTCTCGGCCGTCGCGACGACCGCGCATGGCCAGCAATCGCTGGAACTCGAGTACATCGGACGCGGGCTGGCGCTGCGGAACCATTCGAATGTTCTGAACTTCCGCGTCTCGAGCCCGGTGGAGCACATCTCGGTCGGCATGACGGCAAAGGTCTTGCTGCAGAGGCGCGAGAAGCGCGAGGGCATCGTGCTGCCGGCCTCGGCCGTGGTGCGCGGAGCGACCGGGTTGCCGATCGTGTGGATCAAGACCGAGCCCGAGCGGTTCGAGCCGCAGGTGGTCAAGGTCGAACCGCTGGACGGACAGATGGTGGTGATCACATCGGGCATCACGCCCGAGCAGCGCGTCGTCACCGATGGCGTGACGCTGCTCAACCAAGTGCGCTGAGGCCGGCGATGTTCAACCTCCTCGTCACCGGAAGTCTGCGCAACCGCCTCTTCGTTCTGGCGCTCGCCGCGTTTCTCGTCGTCTACGGCGCATTCACGCTGCGCAAGCTGCCGGTCGACGTCTTCCCCGATCTCAATCGCCCGACGGTCACGCTGCTGACCGAGGCCGAGGGACTGGCACCGGAAGAGGTGGAGACGCTGGTCACCTATCCGATCGAGACGGCGATGAACGGGATGGCCGGTGTCAGCCGCGTGCGCTCGGTGTCGAGCGTCGGCCTATCGATCGTCTATGTCGAGTTCGATTGGGGGACGGATATCTATCTCAATCGCCAGCAGATCAACGAGCGGCTCAATATCGTTCGCGAGCAGTTGCCGGCGGGCGTGGTGCCGCAGATGGCGCCGGTGACGTCGATCATGGGCGAGATCATGCTGATCGCGCTTGCGAGCGACAAGCTTTCGCCGATGGAGACGCGCGAGCTGGCCGACTGGGTCGTGCGGCCGCGCCTGTTGACGGTCAGTGGGGTCGCCCAGGTCATTCCCATCGGCGGCGAGGTGCGCCAGTACCGCGTTTCCCTGGATACCGCGCAAATGAGCCTCCTCGACGTGACGCGCGAGCAAGTCGAGGCGGCGGTTTCACGGTTCGGCTCCAACAGTGCCGGCGGCTTCGTCGATCAGCACGCGCGCGAATACCTGATCCGCAACCTCGGCCGCACGACGCGCATCGAGGATCTGCGCAATCTCCCGGTGGCTTTTCGTGATGGTGTGGCCATCCGCCTGTCGCAGGTAGCGGAGGTCGACTATGCGGCGCGGGTGAAGCGCGGTGACGCCGGCCACATGGGCCATCCCGCGGTGATCCTGTCGGTGCAGAAGCAACCGGCCGCCGACAGCATGCGGCTGACCTCGGAAATTGAGGCGGCACTCACCGATCTCGAGCGCGTGCTGCCGCCCGACGTGCGCATCAACGTGCTCTTCCGCCAGGCCGACTTCATCCAGACCTCGATTTCCAACGTGCAGACGGTGCTGATCGAGGCGATGGTGGTCGTCGCGGTCGTGCTGTTCGCGTTCCTGCTCAACTGGCGGACGACGGCGATCTCACTCACGGCCATCCCGATCTCGATCCTGATAACAGTGATCGTGTTCCAGTGGCTCGGGCTCACCATCAACACCATGACGCTCGGCGGCCTCGCCATCGCCATCGGCGAACTCGTCGACGATGCCGTCGTCGACGTCGAGAACGTATTCCGCCGCCTGCGCGAGAATGCCGCCCGCGCCGTGCCGCGCCCTATTCTGGAGGTGATCGCGAGCGCCTCGCAGGAGGTGCGCTCCGGCATCATCTACGCGACGGCGATCATCATTCTCGTGTTCATCCCGCTGTTCGCGCTGTCGGGCATCGAGGGGCGCCTCTTCGCGCCGCTCGGCATGGCCTACATCGTCTCGATCCTGGCGAGCCTCGTCACCTCGATCACCGTGACGCCGGTGCTCTGTTACTATCTGTTACCGCGTTCCGGTGCGATGGCGCATGGCGATGGGTTCATGGTGCGCGCGCTGAAGTCCGCCAACCGGCGCCTGCTGGACTGGGCCTTTCGCAAGCAGGGTTTCGTCATCGTCGCCTCGGTCAGCGCGGTTCTTGCGGCCGGCGCCTCCGCCACGTTCCTTCCGCGTGCCTTTCTGCCCTCCTTCAACGAAGGAACCCTGACGATCTCGATGCTGTTCCGGCCCGGCATCTCGCTCGCGGAATCGCATCGCGTCGGCCTCATCGCCGAGCAGCTCATTCTGCAGGTGCCGGAGGCGGAGACGGTCGGCCGGCGGACCGGTCGCGCGGAGCTCGACGAGCATGCCGAGGGCGTTCATTCGGCCGAGATCGACGTCGACCTGGCGCCATCGCAGCGCCGGCGCGAGGAGATCATTGCCGATATTCGCGCCCGGCTCGCGGTGCTGCCGGCCAACGTCAATGTCGGGCAGCCGATCTCGCACAGGCTCGATCACATGCTGTCGGGCGTTCGCGCTCAGATCGCGCTCAAGGTGTTCGGCGACGATCTCGACACGTTGAGCGGCATCGCCGAGCAATTGAAGTCGCAGCTCGGGCAGATACCGGGCCTTGTCGATCTTTCGGTCGAGCGGCAGGTGCGCATTCCGCAGGTTCAGGTCGCGGTCGACTATGACGGTGCATATGCGCATGGCATCACCCCGGCCGCGGTGACCGAGGCCCTCGCGACGCTCATCAATGGTCGCGTCGTCTCGCAGATCGTCGAGGGCAGCCGCCGCTACGACGTGGTCCTGCGCGTGCTGGACCGCGACCGTACGACCGAAGGGCTCAAGAACCTCAAGATCGAGACACCCGCCGGCCCCGTGCCGCTGTCCATGTTCGCATCGATCGTCGAGACCGATGGGCCGAACCAGATCTCGCGCGAGAACTCGCGGCGCCGCATTTTCGTGCTGGCGAACACGGACGGTTCCGACATGGCGCGTATCGTCGAGGACATTCGCGCCCTCATCGCGCGTCAGCAGCTTCCGAGCGGCTATTACACCGCGCTCGAGGGCACCTTCCAGGCGCAAGAGGAGGCCTCGCGCACCATTGCGCTGCTGTCCTTGCTATCGCTCGGCGGAATCTTCACTGTTCTCTACAGTCGTTACCGGTCGGCCATCCTGGCCTTCATCATCATGGGTAACGTGCCGCTCGCGCTGATCGGCAGCGTCGTCGCGCTGTGGCTGGCCGGACAGACACTGTCGGTCGCGTCGATGATCGGCTTCATCACGCTCGCCGGCATCAGTGCGCGCAACGGCATCCTGAAGATCAGCCATTACATTAATCTCGTGCTGTTCGAAGGCGAGCGCTTCGGTCGCGACATGGTCGTGCGCGGCAGCCTCGAGCGGCTCGTGCCGGTGCTGATGACGGCCCTTTCTGCGGGGTTGGCGCTGTTGCCGCTGATGATCGGAGCGGACGCGCCGGGCAAGGAGATCCTGCATCCCGTGGCCATTACGATCTTTGGAGGCCTCATCAGCTCGACGCTGCTCGATACGGTGCTGACCCCCATTCTCTTCCTGCGCTATGGCGAGAAGCCGCTGCTCAATCTTCTCTCCGATCGCGAACAGGAATCGATCGCACTCAATACCCGGCAGGCGTTCTGATACTGCCGATCATCGTCGAAGGAGGAACCATGCTGAGATCCATCATCATCGCACTTGCACTCGCGCTGGGGCTGGCGAGCCCCGTTTACGCGCATTCCGACCACAAGCTCACCAAAGGACCGCATGGCGGCCATATCGTGGATGTCGGTGGAGGTGCCCAGCACTGGGAGCTGCTCGGCAGTGGCGGCGAGCTGACGCTCTACGTCTCGGACAGCGCGGAAGCGGCGGTCGATACCACCGGTGGCGCTGCCGAGGCGACAGTTCTCATCGGTGGCAAGACACATAAGGTCGCCTTGATCCCGGCCGGCACAAATATCATGAAGGGCAAGGGCGACTTCGTCGCGGCAAAGGGTATGAAGGTCATCATCAAGACGGAGAACGTCGGCGGCAAGAGCTTCCAGGCCCGCCTGACCCCGCTGGATTGAACGGCACGGCACCATGGGCGACGCGCGACACGAAGAGGACGACAGCGGTGGGTCTGCAAAAGGCCCGCCGCCGTTGCCGCCGGATGCGCACATCCTGCTGTGCGATGACGATCCCGAGCTGCGGCGCCTGCTCGCCGGATTGCTGCGCGACAACGGCTATCGCGTCACTCCCATCGGGGATGGCCGCGAGGTTTCCCGCCATCTCGCCAGCGCGAGTATCGATCTGCTGATCCTCGATCTCATGCTGCCGGGCACGAGCGGGCTCGAGATCTGCCGCAACCTGCGGACCTCCTCGACCGTGCCCATCCTCATGCTCACCGCCAAGGGTTCGGAGACGGACCGCATCGTCGGTCTCGAGATGGGGGCCGACGACTATGTCGCCAAGCCGTTCAGCCCCAACGAACTGCTCGCGCGCGTCAAAGCACTCATCCGCCGCTCGCGCATGTCCCCGGTGGAAGCGCGGCCGCCGGGCCGCACGATCACCTTCGATCGCTGGCGGCTCGATACGTTGCGCCGGGAACTGAACAACCCCGACGGCGTCATCATCGATCTCTCTGCCGGGGAGTACGACCTGCTGCTGACGTTCCTCGAAGCGCCCAATCGCATCCTCGATCGCGACTATCTCATCGAGGTGACGCGCAAGCGTGCGCTCGCCGGGTTCGATCGCAGCATCGATGTGCAGGTGAGTCGGCTCCGGCGCAAGCTCGGTGCGGGAGATTCCGCCGATAGCCTCATCAAGACCGTACGCGGCGCGGGCTACATGCTGACCGCCGAGGTGAAGCAAGGATGAGGCGGCTGTTGGATACCATCACCGGTCGCGCCGTTCTCGTCCTCGTGCTGGGGCTCGGCTCGACGCTGTTCCTGGCGCAATATCTCTACCTCGTGGCGAGCGAGCGCGAGGCCATGCTCTCCAACGCCGATCGCGTTGCCGAGCGTCTGCTCGTGCTGGCGAAGACGATCACGGCCGTTTCAGTCGAAAGCCGGGAGGAGACCGCTCACGGTCTCTCGGCTGGCGCGATCGAGCTGCATTGGAGTGCCGAGCCGCTGACGATCCCCGGCGGTGTGCTTGATTCCGCGGCGACGACACTTCGCTCCGTCTTGATCGAGCGGGCGCCCGATCTCGAAACACGCGGGCTCTTCTTCAGCAGCTCGGGTCCAATCGGAAATACGAGCCACACCACGTTCATCGCGCTCGCTCTCGAGGACGGGAGCTGGCTCAACGTCACGCTGGCGCAGCTTCAGCGGACACGCATTACCTCGCCGAGCTTTCTCGTGACGAGCTTCGTCGGCGCGCTCGGTGTCGTACTGGTGGCGCTGCTCCTCGGACGCTGGCTGACCGATCCACTCAACCGGCTGGCGGACGGCGCGCGCACGCTGTTCGTCTCCGGCGACGGCGGCCCGCAGTTGGAAGAAGTCGGCACGCGGGAAGTGCGCACGCTCGCGGCGGCGATCAACGAGATGCGACGGCGCATCGAACGTCTCGTCGGCGACCGCACGCAGATGCTCGCCGCCATCAGCCACGATTTGCGCACGCCCCTCACACGCCTGCGCCTGCGCGCCGAGGGCTTGCCGCAGGGAGAGCCGCGCGCGTCGATCGAGCGCGATGTCGCCGAGATGGAACAGATGATCGAGGCGACGCTCGGGTTTCTGCGCGAGAACGCGGTGCAGGAGGCGGTGGCGCCGGTCGATCTCGCCGCCATCATCCAGACCATTGCCGACGACGCGGCGGACAGCGGACAAGACGTTGCAGTCGATGTGCCCGGCAGCCTTGTCGTGCGCGGGCGCCATCTCGCGCTGAAGCGCATGTTCACCAATCTCGTCGGAAACGCGATCCGCCACGGCGGGGCAGCGGAGGTCGGTGCGCGGATGTCGCCCGACGCGGTGGAAATCACGATCGCCGACAAGGGCCCGGGAGTCCCCGAGGACAAGCTCGAGGCGGTGTTCGAGCCCTTCTGTCGTCTCGACGATGCGCGGGGGCGCGAGACGGGCGGATTTGGTTTGGGCCTCACCGTCGCGCGCTCGATCGCACGGGGGCATGGCGGCGACGTCGTGCTCGCAAATCGAAGGGGTGGCGGACTCGAGGCCGTGGTGCGTCTCCCCAAACAGGACGGTTCATCGATGCGGAGGGAAACATGATCGGGCACATCGGCAGGGCAGTGGTGACGGCGGGAGGCGGGCTCCCCTCCGCGGGGGGGGGGCCCTCCCCCCCGAAGGCCCGGCCCCCCCGCCAGTCGCGGGCGGCGG
>CALMPK010000196.1 GCA_937873575.1 uncultured Hyphomicrobiaceae bacterium | reverse complement strand
AGGCGTGTGAGGTTCTGCGGCGGTCGGGGCCGGGGCAGGGGCGTCCGAGGTGGGGCGGCGGGTTGTCTCCGCACTCGGCCCTGGAAGCGACCGAGAATGCGATGGCGGCAGCGAAATCGGACGCCACGCCAGCATCGTGGTCGAACCGGCCGCGTTCGGGTTGGCGCGAGGCGCCGAGGGAGCGTTGGGCAGCAGTCTGCGCCGCCATTCGTGGATGGACTGCGGGCGGTCCTTCGGCATGACCGACAAAGCGTGGTCCAGGGCCTGGAGGAACTCCGGCCGGTATTCTGCTGCGACCGACAATTGTGTGGCCGGAACGCAGCGATCTTCCAGGGCTCGCATCGTCGATTCGGGCGGCGGCCGCCCGGCCAGCGAGCGATAGATCGTCGCTGCCATGCCGTAGATGTCGGTCCATGGGCCTTGGAGCTGGCTGTCGGTCGAATAGGCTTCGTGCGGCGAATACCCCTTGGAAACGATGGCGGCGGTCTTGCTCGCGAATTCGTTGCTGGCGGCGAAGCGCGCGGCGCCGAAATCCAGCAGCACGGGCTGTTGGTCGGACGCACGGATGTAGACGTTGGCGGGTTTGATGTCCCGGTGCAGGATGCCCGCGCCGTGCACGACGTCGAGCGCATCGAGCAGCGGAGGCAGCAGGTGGTCGAGTTCGGCCTGTGTCGGTGGCCGCGCGATCTCCTTGAGCCAGGCCTCCATGTCCGATCCGTGGATGAACTCCAGGACCATGTAGGCCGTGTTGTTGGCGCGGAAGACCCGAAACACGCGGACGACGCTTGGATGGCGGAATTTCGCGAGGGTCTGCGCCTCGCGCACGAAGCGCCGGAGCGCCCAGTTGAATTGGGCCTCTTGGGCCGTGCTCTTGAACTCGACGCGCGTCGATCCGGGCACGCGGATCGCGAGCTCGGAGGGGAAGTACTCCTTGATCGCGACTTCACGGCCGAGCGAGGAATCGTGCGCAAGATAGGTATTGGCGAAGCCGCCCGTGCCGAGCAGCCCGACGATCTTGAACTCGTCGAGTAGCAAGGTGTCCTTCGGCAGCGGCTCCTGATAGGCCATGGCGGGTTGGCTTCTCAAATCGTGGGTTGAGCTCGAGGTCGCGCGATCATGAACCGACTCGCGGATGAGGCAGGGTTCGGTTCTCTAATCGCACAGGTTCGAAGTGCATCTCACCACACCATGCGTCGATCGCACCTTGTGATGCCGAGGCAGCCGGACATGTGGCTGCGCAATCTCGTGCTACGTACTGAACGTTATTTCGAGATCTCGAGCGGTTCCTTCGGGAACAATCTGCCAACTTGCTCATCAAAAGACGTGGTTCCGCGCGACTTCGTTAATCCTGCTGCGCTGACTTGGGGCGAGTGCGACCGGGGGCACCGCGAGCCCCTCACGTGCAATCCACAACGGTGGAACGGCATTCGCGGTCTATCCGGGCTGAGCACCGCACTCTGGAACAAGGAGGCCGGCAAACACCGCGCAGCCCGGTGCTCGCAGTGCCGGGCCTGAAACTATCGGTTCGGCCCGCCCACGAGGTCCGCGTGTCCGAGGGCGAAAAGCAACTGGTTGTCGATGGTGCCGCTCGCCCGCATGCCGTAGCGCTCCTGGAACTGGCGGATGGCTTCGACGGTCCTCGGGCCGACAATTCCGTCCGGCGAGCCGGGGTTCATGTCGCGGGTGCGCAGGGCGCGCTGGACGACGCGAATGGCGTCGGGCGAAAGTGCCGGCGTGGCATTGGTATCCAAGTCGCGAAGGCTCTGCGCGCTTGCGGGTCGGATGAACCCCGTCGAAGCCAGGGCGGCAACTCCGAGCGCCAGGACTGCGGCGAACACTCCATGTCTCATGACGACCTCATCGAAAGGCTGCGTGCGACGGCACTCATTTGACCTCGATCGTAATCGGCGGCGAGGTGACCGGCGGATCGTGCGGTACGTGGTCGGAGTCGCCGAGCAGCAGTTGGAGGGTATGTTTGCCGGGTGTCAGCGTCAGCGTGACCTCGGTCTGGCCGGAACCGAAATGGAGGTGGCGGAAGTCGCTGGGGATCGGCCGGTCGACGGGCGGCAACGGTGTATCGACGAGCAGATGATGGTGTCCGGTGTTCGGCTTGTTGATGCCGGCCGGAGCCACGCCCATCTCGGACAGGCCGAAATGCACCGTGAACGTCCGCGACACCACGGCGCCGTCCTTCAGGCCGATGAAGTAGACCTCGGAATTCTTCGCGGAGGGCGAACGGGGCTTCGGCTCGGCCACAACCACGCGGATCCGATCCGAGAAGAGCGGCGGGTTGTGGGGGATGTGGTCTTTGTCCGCGAACAGCAGTTGCAGGGTGTGCTCGCCGGGCTCCAGCCGCACCGTCGCTTCCGTCTGTCCCGAACCGAAGTGCAGATGGTTGAAATCGCTCGGAATCGGCTTGTCCATCTCCGGCAAGTCGGTGTCGATGAGGGGGTGATGGTGCCCCGAGTTGGGCCGGTCGGACTTCGCCGGGGCAACGCCCATGCCCTTCAACCCGAAATGCACCTTGAACTCGGGCGTGACGACATCGCCGTCCTTGAGCTGCGTGAAGTAGATCCGCGCATCCTTGGGCGAGGCGGTGGGACCGCCGGGGGGCACGACCGTGACATGCAACACAGGCGACATCACGGGCGGAGAATGGGGGATGTGGTCCTTGTCGCCGAGCAGCAACTGCAGGGTGTGCTGACCTGGCGTCAGCTTGATCTCGGCATTCGTCTGTCCAGATCCGAAGTGGAGGTGATTGAAGTCCGCCGGGATTGGCCGGTTCAACGGCGGCAGCGGCGTGTCGATCAGCAGATGGTGATGGCCGGAGTAGGGAAGGTCCGAGTGGGCGGGCGCGACCCCCATCTTCTTCAGGCCGAAGTTGACCTTGAGCGTCTCTGATACGGTCGCACCATTTTCGATGTCGATGAAGTAGACCTCAGCGCCCGGCGGCGAGGGCGTGAGACCGTCGTCGGCGTGCGCCGAACCGACGAGTGATATGGCAACGAAGGTCGACAAGAGCATCGGTAGGAAGCCAACACGGAACCCGCGCGATCCTCGACTTAACCACATGGCCAACTCTCTCCCGGCAGCTTGCACACATCATCCGCCGCGTGGCGGCGTGCGCGTGACAGCGTGCATGTCTTTCCCGAGGCAGCCAGCAAAAACCGCTTCGCGCCCGCGCGCCTGCAGTGGCCCGTATGCATGGAGTGGATTGCGCGGGGCTCACTCGACTTAACAATATTTGTAATTTAGACTACTGCCGACGTAGAGAGGCGTCAATCATCAAGTTGTTCGATAAAATATCCGGCCGAGAGTAGCGCGAGCCCCCATAGAAAAGAACTGCGGGGAACTTGGCGGAGTAGTGGGACACATGTTTCCAACCCCGGGGAGACCAATATTGCGAAACGTGCGCGCCTTAGCGGCATTGGCTGGTCTGCTGTTGGTCACGACCCTGTATGGCGCAATTGCGCCGGCTGCGGCCGAGACGGCTAAGTTTGCGCTTCTGATCGGTAATTCGTCGTACCCGGACGCGCCGCTCCGAACTCCCGTGAATGATGCGAAGCTGCTGGGAGAAACACTGCGCCAGCAGAATTTCAAGGTCGACGTCAAGACCAATCTCAAAAAAAACGAAATGCGGGCGGCAGTTCGAGAATTTGCCGATCGGATCGAAGCGGGAAGCATCGCACTCGTTTTTTTTAGCGGATATGGATTGAGCTCGGTCGGTGAAACTTTCATGGTTCCCGTCGATGCACAGATCAGTAGTGAAAAGGATCTTTGGGGAGAGAGCATCAGTCTCAAAACGGTTCTGACGTGGCTCGAAAAGAAGCGGACGCTCGCGACCGTCGTCGTGCTCGACGGCGCCCGCCGCTTCCCCGACGAGAGCCGGTTCCGCTCCTCGAACGCCGGCCTCGTGCCCGACATCGGCGCCGTGAATACCTTGACGATCTATTCCGCATCTCCCGGTCAGATCATCGAGAGCGGCAAATCGGACGAGAGCGTTTTCGGACGGCAGTTGGCGGAGCAACTCGCCAATGCGGAGATCAGCGCGACGGAGGCGTTCAACAGGGCCCGTTTGGGTGTCGCGCGCGAAACGAACGGCGCGCAAATTCCCCTCGTGACGTCGACGTTGGCGCAGGAGATTCACTTCGCGGCACCGAAAAGCCGCGCCGCCGCCGACAGCCGTGAGCAGAGAAATGCGGGAGAGCCCGCGGAACGTAGCGAACGCCCCGCCGAGCGCCCCGGGGCGAGCACCGCTGGCGCTGACACGGGGAAGGCCGGAAAAGGGATGCGCGATTGCGCTGAATGCCCCGAGTTGGTCGTCGTTCCGGCCGGCAGCTTTTCGATGGGTTCGAACCAGCCGTATCAGCGGCCATCGCATACGGTGAGCTTTGCGCGCCCGTTCGCGATCGGCCGCTACGAGGTGACCTTCGAAGAATGGGATGCCTGCGTCGCGGATAGCGCCTGCGAGCGACCGAGCGACATGGGGTGGGGGCGAGGGCGCAATCCGGTCGTCAACGTGAGTTGGGCGGACGCGCAGAAATATGTCGCTTGGCTCTCGAAGAAGACGCGGCAGAGCTACCGGTTGCCGTCGGAAGCAGAATGGGAATACGCGGCGAGAGGCGGGGGTGCGGACGCGGCTTTCTGGTGGGGCGCGGTCGTCGGCGTCAACAATGCGAATTGCCGGGGTTGCAGCGCGGGCGCGGCGGATCGGGCCCGGCCGGTGGGATCGTTCGCGGCCAACCGTTACGGTCTTTACGATACTGCGGGCAATGTCGCCGAGTGGGTGGAAGACTGCTGGAACGACAGCTATCGAAACGCGCCCGCCGATGGGGCCGCCTGGCGCGAGGGGGATTGCAACCTTCGCGTCTTGAGAGGCGGATCGTTCGACAGCGGTGCGGCGCAGGTTCAATCGAGCGCTCGATTCCGCTACGATGCGTACGTGCCGTATTCCGCCAACGGATTTCGCGTGACGCGTGAACTGAAATAACCGGTATCGCCGCGGATTTCGTTCGTTTTCGAACCCATTCCACGCAACGCCTTCGTCGAGCGATGTTGGACGTTAAGCGCGCCGATCATCTTTCGATGCCTGACCTGAGACCCTTCTCTCATCCGGTTAGAGGGAGAGTCCTGGTTGAAGTGATCTGCCCCCGCCAAATGCCCTCGTTTGAGGTTAGAGTTTTCCGGTTTGTTC
>CALMPK010000195.1 GCA_937873575.1 uncultured Hyphomicrobiaceae bacterium | reverse complement strand
TCCTGCTGCCGGTCGAAGCCGCCCTCGACGACGTACCCGAGATCGCCGTGTCGCCGCAGGATGCCGCGAACCTCGCCATGGGCCGTTCGGTGCTGATCCGCGGCCGCGACGCGCCGATCCTGTCCGGGCCGATGTTCGCCACCTGCAAGGGTCGCATCGTCGCGCTGGGCGAGGTCGAAAAGGGCGCCCTCCACCCCACCCGGGTGTTCAATCTCGCATGATTGTCGTCCGCTACGGACCCGGGCGCACATGGCCGGGCCGCAAGCATTCGCGTCGGCTCACAGTGAAAACCGCCAGTGTTGCGGCCACCCGGTTCTCTCTGGTCGGGCGCCGATTGCGAGCGCACTACTAAAGAGCGGTATGGCCGCAGACCGCGACATTGGCTATTTTGGCGCCGCCGAGAGCGCCCCGGGTCGCCGGGGCCGCACGTCTTGAACGAGCAAAAGGGTTGAGCGGTGGCGAAGATCGACGCGGCGACACAGCGCATGAACATGGTCGAATCCCAGGTGCGTCCGAGCGACGTGACCGACCGGCGCATCATCCGCGCAATGCTCGAGGTTCCGCGTGAGGCCTTTGTGCCGACCGGGCTCAAGACGCTCGCCTACATGGACGACACGCTCATGCTGTCGACGGCCGAAGGCGCTTCTCCGGCACGCGGTATGATGGCGCCGCGCGCGTTCGCCAAGCTGGTGCAGCTCGCCGATCTGTCGAGTGACAGCGTCGTTCTTGATGTCGGGTGCGCCACCGGCTACTCGACCGCCGTCATCGCCAAGCTCGCTCAGACCGTCGTCGCACTCGAGGCGGACGCTACCCTTGCCGAGACGGCAACCAAGACGCTCGAGAGCCTCGGCTTCGACAACGTCGCGGTCGTCACCGGCAGTCACGACGCGGGCTACGCGTCGGAAGGGCCCTACGACGCCATCGTCGTCGCTGGCGCGGTCGAGGAAATCCCACCGGTCCTGCTCGATCAGCTCAAGGACGGCGGTCGCCTGGTCGCGGTGATCGCGGGAGTGCCGGGCAGTGCCACGGTTTGGCGGCGAATCGGGCGCCACTACGACAAGCGCGCAGCGTTCGAGGCCTCGGCGCCGTCCGTACCGGGCTTCGAGGTGAAGCGCGAGTTCGTTTTCTGAGCCGCGCCTGCGGTCACGCGCAGTTCCACCGAATCGACAGCAGACAGATCCGGCATGCGATCGGGCAGCATTGACCGCTCGACGCACCGAATGGCCTGCGCGCTTTTTTCTGGACGCTCCAAGCCCAGATACCGATTCGTGCAGCAGTCGGCGCCTCGCCAACGCGCGGAGCTTGCCGCGCCCGCCCTGTCTTTCGGCCAGAAACAACAGCCCGCTTCGTCAAGCGCGCCGTGTTGTCGATGCATGCTTTTCGCGCGATATTTTAGCGGCTGTGTTCGTTGAGCAACGCGCACACAGGCTGACGCAAGCGATGAGGCTTATCAACTTCCTGGCCGGTGCCGAACTGATCTAACGTCTTGCAGAAGCGAGTCGGAAGGGGGACGCCGCGCGGCGGCGTGCGGGTGCAGCTATGCCCCGCAACAGGATCAGGGCTGACGAGTGATGGCGATGCCAGAAAATGCCTCGACGCACCGGAATGCCGATGCCGACCGGACCGCAAAGGCCATGGTCGGGACCGGCCGGGCGCACGTCTTCGCGGGCCTCCGGTCGGGCGCATCGGTGATTGCGCTGGCGCTGCTGTTCGGCGGCGGGCCGGCGAGTGCAGAGTCGTTGTCGCAGGCGCTGGCCAGCGCCTACCGCTACAACCCGCAGCTCGATGCGCAGCGCGCCCAGCTCCGCGCCACCGACGAGGGTGTCGCGATCGCCAACTCCGGCTATCGCCCGAATATCACCGCCAGCGCCGACACCAGCCTCGACTATGCCGAAACGCGGCCTTCTTCCGGCAGCAACGGCACGGTCAACAATCGCGGCTACTCCATCAACCTCACGCAGCCGCTGTTTACGGGCTTTCGCACCACCTATGGCGTCAAGGTCGCGGAAGCCAACGTGCGGTCGGGTCGCGAGGACCTGCGCGACGTCGAACGCACGGTGCTGCTCAACGCGGTGACGGCGTATATGGACGTCGTGCGCGATCAGGCGGTCGTGCGGCTACAGGAAAACAACGTCAACGTTCTCAGCCGTGAGCTCAAGGCCACCCAGGACCGCTTCGCGGTCGGTGAGGTGACGCGCACGGACGTGGCGCAGGCGCAGGCACGCCGCGCGGGCTCGGTGTCGGCCCTCGATCTGGCCAAGGCGAACCTCAAGACCAGCCGCGCCACCTACGAGCGCGTCGTCGGCAATCCGCCGAGCAACCTTGCCGATCCCGGTCCTCCGGACAACCTGCTGCCGCGCTCGCTCGAGGCGGCGCTGGCCGCTGGCGAGCACGAGAACGCGCAGATCATCTCCGCGCTCTATCTCGAGGAGGCGGCGCGCCACAACGTCGATCAGATCCGTGGCGAGCTGCTGCCCTCCGCTCAGCTCGAAGCGAGCTGGTCCGAGCGTTACGATCCCTCGCCGAACGTCGAGCAGGCGGAAAGCGGTGTCGTCGCTGGTCGCGTGACGGTCCCGATCTACGAGGGCGGCCAGGTCTACGCGCGCGTTCGCCAGGCCAAGCAGCTTCATGTCGCCCGCCTGCAGCAGGTCGAGCTCGTCCGCACGCAGGTGCGCGAGGGCGTCATCGCGGCCTGGGCGCAGTATCAGGCGGCGAAGGCGCAGGTTCAGTCCGACCGCACGCAGGTGAATGCAGCGCAGACCGCTCTGCTCGGCGTGCGCGAGGAGGAGAAGGTCGGTCAGCGCACGCTGCTCGACGTGCTCAATGCCGAGCAGGAGCAGCTCAACGCCCAGGTTCAGCTCGTCACCGATCAGCGCAACCTCGTCGTAACGGGTTATGCCGTGCTCGCTGCTGTGGGCCGGCTCGAAGCGAATCGCATCGGCGCGGCCTCGGAGGTCTACAACCCCGAGATCCATTACGAGGAGGTTCGCCGCAAATGGTGGGGCCTCTCGATCACGCACGAGGATGGCCGCAACGAGCGTGTCGACCTCTGGCCGGGTGACCGCCGTGAAGCCCCGCCCATGAAGTAGGAACCGCGTTCGCGCAACGCTGGGCGTTGCGCGGTGCCGTTTCTTCAGGCAACCCGATAATTCAAGCGCTTCAGGCGTCTCGCTCGCTTGCGCGCACAATCGCCCAACATCGGCCGCAAGTTCGCCGCGGATGAACCCTATGCATTGCAGGGTGTGGTGGGGGAATTTCGTGAGCGTCACGTGACGCTGGGGCCAGTGGGCGGCGCGACGACGCGCTCCTGGGCTCCAACCAGTCGCAAGCGCCATCGCGGGAATCTCGGAAAGGGAGTTCTGACTGCGAGACGATCCGGCTCCCCCGTGCGCTTTGGCGCGGGGCGAGCGCGGGGCGACAGGTGCCCGGCTGCGTAATGCGAGGTTGCCCACATGACTGACGATCACAACAGCGCCGCCTGCTCGATGGAGGAGATCCTGGCCGAGATCCGCCGTACTGCGGCGGAGCGGTCCACTATCGCCATGCCAGGTGTCGGTGAGGTGTCGGCGAGCCGCAATCAGCCGGTCATCGATGTCACTCCGGCGAGCATTGCGACGGGCGCTGCCCGCGAACCTTATGATGCCGAGGAGGGGAGTGATTTCGATCCGCCTTCCGCGATCGAGGGAGCAGCGAGCGCCGCAACATCATCCCTCTCCGATACGGCGGATGATACGGCCGTGGCCGATATCTTCGACCTCCCCGCGATCCTCAAGCCGCGGCAGAGCGCGGAGGTTCGCCCGTTGCGGCCTTCGTCGGGCCAGCGCCTGACCGATGCTCTGCGCAGCGCCGGCCTTCTCGCCGACTCTGCTTCGCGCTCGCCCGGCGCGTCGAATGCCCCTGCAGAAAACGCCGAAGCACAACGGGGCTCGACGGCGGCACGACCTCAAGGCGCACATTTGCCGGCCACAGCGATGCGCGCGGATCGCGCCTACATCGACATCCGGTCGCGGCGCGGGGCAAGAAGCGATGGTGCGCTTCATGCCAACGGGGAGAGTGTCGCCGCGAACTCCGCCGATGCCGAAGCGCGCATCACGGTCGAAGCCGGCGAAGCGCTAGTCAACGACGCGGTCGCTCTCGCCAGTGCGCTCGAGGTCGATCTCAACCGGCGCCGTATGCGCATCATGACGGGGGCAGGCGGGCGGACGCCGCGCCGCGCCGAAGAGGAGCGAGCGGCGCGTCACGCTGCGGCACAGGACAGCGCGGCCGAACTGCTTCGCCCGATGATTCGCCAGTGGATCGCAGAGAACATGCCCCGCATCGTCGAGTCGGCGCTGCACATGGAGGTCGCGGACGGGCAGAAGGGCGCTCGATACAACTCGAGATCCGAAATGCCGACGCCATAGAATCGCGCGTTTCGCGGACGAGCGTCGGCTTGTGGCCTTGTTCGCGTGAGGGCGAAAAAGGGCTGCGCGGGCGCCGATCGCGTACCGCGAGCCGCGAATCCGCAGTCAACCACAGCGGAAACGCAATTCATGGCTCCGGTCGCATTGATGCCCGGCATTTGACGGTGTACGAGCTAAGCTCGTGCACCGCGCTGTTTTGGCGGCTGTCAAGACGCGGCGTGCGTCGCGGCTGGCGGTACCAGGACGGCGGCAGGCAGAGGTGAGCGTGAGCAGCCGGTCGAGCCGCACGTGGCTTGGCAAGCTCCGCGAGCCTTGGCCAGCGTGCACGGAGCGAGGGCGGGCGAGGAGTAAGTTTTATGACGCGAGCGGAAAAGGCTTCGGATGCGACTCTGGACGAAATCCTGGCCTCCATCCGGCGTATCATCGCAGAGGAGCCGAGCGGCGCACGTCCGTTGCCGGTGACCAAGCCGAAGTCGCCATCGCTTTCGGGTGAGCCGCAGCGTGCGGGCGCGCGTCCCCAGAACGCGGTTGACGAGTTCGGGCCGCAGCTCAGCTCCCTGCGCCCTGGAGCCGCCTCGGCGCCGCAGACGGCCGCTGCACCGGCACAGCGTCCTGCCGCACCGGACGTTTCAGCTCGCCAGCGCCGGCTCGATGAGCCGCCGATGCCGGAACTTTCCATGGGCAATGCGCCGGCAGCGCGCGGGCCTTCGGCCCCGGCCCCGCTGGTTTCTGTTTTGGGCTGTTTGGTGTGGGGGTGGGGGTGTTTTTGTTTTGTTTTTTTTTTTTTTTTTCCGGAGGTCTCGCTGCCGCCGATTTCCAAGGCCGCGCCCGAAGTCATCGAGGCGACGCCGTTTCCGTCTCCGGCCCCGGCCCCGGCCGATCCGTTCCCGTCCATGCGCGGTGCCGTCGATGATCTGAGCGATCTGCTCGACGACGTCGCTCCGCCGCCATCTGCGCCGGTTGCCGCCGAGCCTGCCGCTATGCCGGCGCCGGTGTTCGCGATGCCGCCGGAGGTGATCGCCCCGCCCGCCGACGCTGTGCGCCGCGATACGGCCCCGCCGCGCACCATTGCCCGCCGGACCGTTGACCTCGGCGCCATCGTGCCGGGGCGTGATGAGCCCGTGGCAGATGCCGCGATCGTCGTCGAAACTCCGGTCGAAACGCCGGTGGAGCCCGTCGCGACGGGGGCCGGTTCGCGCTCGTCGGCGCAGTCCCGCGCCATGGACAAGATGCTCTCCGCGCGCATCGCCAGCGCGAGCGTCAAGCACCCGGCCCCGCCGCCGGAGCCGACCGGTCCGGTCGTGATCGCGGCGATGCCCGATCCGGCCGCTGTGGAGCCGGCGGGCTCGGCCGAAGATGAAATTGCCAGCCCGGGCGGGGACGCAGCGAGCGCCCTCGACATGCGGGCCGCGGGCCTCGCCCAGGCGGCTCCGGCTCAGGCGGCTCCGGCTCCGGCCGAGCGGGCGCCGGCCGATGCGCCGGCCGCCCCCGTGGCACCCGAGCCGCGCGCGGCCGAGGCCGCTGTCACACCGTCGAAGCCGCTGGAGCCGCCGTTGCCGCCCGCACCCGTGGCCGAGGCAAATCCTGCGCCGGCGCGTCCGGTCGTCTCGTCGGCCGCGCCGAGCCTGCCTCTCGCGGCGGCCCCTCCGGCGGCGGCGGCCGTTCCTCCGCCTGCAGCGCCGCCCATCGCGCCGGTTCCGGCTCCCGTCGCCAGCGCCTCCCAGGCTGCCGGGACCCAGGTGCCGGCCACGCTGCCGCCGGTCGTCGGTGTTCGTACCATCGAGGACATGGTGGCGGAGCTGCTGCGCCCCATGCTGCGCGAGTGGTTGGCCGAGAACATGCCGCGGATGGTCGAGAAGGCCCTGCGCATCGAGCTCGCCGAGGGGCTCAAGACGGTTAACCACGAGCCGCGCAAAGTTGCCGACAAGTAGTGTGCGCCCTGCATCGCGCCGAAACGCAGCCCGGGATCGCGAGACCCGGGCTGTCGCGTTTCCGGTGTGGCTGTCCATCGCCCGCGCAGGTTGACAGGCCCCCCGGCCGGGCCCTACCACCGCCCACCTGATCTGTTCATTGGAGGCGTCGGTTCCGGCGCCGAGAGATATGCTCGAAAAAACCTATCAGCCGGCCGTCATCGAGCCGCGCGTCGACGCCGAATGGACCAAGGCCGAGGCCTTCAAGGCGGGCCGGTCGGACAGGGTCGCGGCGAACGCGGAAACCTTCTGCATCGTCATCCCGCCGCCGAACGTCACCGGCTCGCTTCACATGGGCCATGCCCTCAACAACACGCTTCAGGACGTGCTGTGCCGCTTCGAGCGCATGCGCGGCAAAGACGTGTTGTGGCAGCCGGGCACGGATCACGCGGGCATCGCCACGCAGATGGTGGTCGAGCGGAAGCTCGCGGCAGAGAACAAGACCGACCGGCGCAGCATGGGGCGCGAGGCGTTCCTGAAGGAAGTCTGGTCCTGGAAGGAAGAGTCGGGCGGCACCATCGTCAATCAGTTGAAGCGCCTCGGCGCCTCGTGTGACTGGTCGCGCGAGCGTTTCACCATGGACCCGGGCCTTTCGGAGGCCGTCCGCAAGGTGTTCGTGGAGCTGTACAGGCAGGGGCTGATCTACAAGGACAAGCGCCTCGTCAACTGGGACCCGAAGTTCCAGACGGCGATCTCCGACCTCGAGGTGGTGCAGGTCGAGAAGAAGGGCTCGTTCAAGTGGGAGGACGGTGATCCGGAAAAGCCGTTCGACGCGGCCGCGCTTTCGAAGACGCTCGCGAAGGACGCGAGCGGCCATATGTATCATTTCCGCTATCCGCTCGCCGACGACCCGTCGCGTTTCATCGTGGTGGCGACGACGCGCCCCGAGACGATGCTGGGCGATACCGGCGTCGCGGTGCATCCCGAGGACGAGCGCTACAAGGACCTCGTCGGCAAACGTGTGCGGCTGCCGCTGGTCGGGCGCGAGATCGCGATCGTCGCGGACGAATACTCCGATCCCGAGAAGGGGACGGGCGCGGTGAAGATCACGCCCGCGCACGACTTCAACGACTTCGAGGTCGGCAAGCGCCACGGTCTCGCGCAGATCAACGTGCTCGACGCGCACGGACGCATCAACGACGAGGCACCCGATGCCTATCGCGGTCTCGACCGCTTCGTCGCGCGGGTGAAGATCGTCGCTGATCTCGCCGCCGCCGGTCTGCTCGCCAAGATCGAGCCGACGACGCATACGGTGCCGCACGGCGACCGCTCGGGCACGGCCATCGAACCGTGGCTTACCGACCAATGGTCCGTGAACGCTGCGGAGCTGGCGAGGCCGGCGCTCGAGGCCGTGCGCGCGGGCAAGACGAAGTTCGTGCCGGAGCGCTACGCGGCGGACTATTTCCGCTGGCTCGAGAACATCCAGCCGTGGTGCATCTCGCGCCAGCTCTGGTGGGGCCATCAGATCCCGGCGTGGTACGGGCCCGATGGAAAGGTGTTCGTCGCCCATGATGAGCAGGAGGCGGCGAAGCTCGCCAAGAAGGAATACGGCACGACGCATGAGTTGAAGCGCGACGAGGACGTCCTCGACACGTGGTTCTCATCCGCGCTGTGGCCGTTCTCGACGCTCGGGTGGCCGGAGCAGACGCCGGAGCTCGCGCGCTACTATCCGACCAGCGTGCTCGTCACCGGCTTCGACATCATCTTCTTCTGGGTCGCGCGCATGATGATGATGGGCGTGCACTTCATGAAGGACGTGCCGTTCGACGAGGTCTACATCCACGGCCTCGTCCGCGACGGTCAGGGCAACAAGATGTCGAAGACGCGCGGCAACGTCATCGATCCGCTCGACATCATCGATGGCATCGCGCTCGACAAGCTCGTCGCCAAACGTATCGCCGGCCTCGACAAGGAGACGGCGAACCGCGTCGAGCGCGAGGTGAAGAAGGACTTCCCCGAGGGCATCAAGGCGTACGGCACCGACGCATTGCGCTTCACCATGGCGGCGATGGCGGCGCAGGGCTCCGACGTGAAGCTCTCGATCGATCGCGTCGAGGGTTATCGCAACTTCGCAACCAAGCTGTGGAACGCCGCCCGCTTCGCCGAGATGAACGAGTGCGTGCGCCAGCGCGACTACGATCCGGCGACCGCGAAGGAGACCGTCAACCGCTGGATCGCGGGTGAAACGGAGCGCACGGCGAAGGCCGTGACCGAGGCACTCGAGGAGTTGAAGTTCAACGAGGCCGCGGGCGCCGCCTACGAGTTCGTCTGGGGTGTGTTCTGCGACTGGTATCTCGAGCTCATCAAGCCGGCGCTGATGGGGGATGAAAGCGCGGCGAAGGCCGAGACGCGCGCCATGACCGCCTGGGTGCTCGATCAGATCCTCAAGCTGCTCCACCCGTTCATGCCCTTCATCACGGAGGAGCTGTGGGCGCATATGGTCGAGTACGGCGAGAAGCGGGTGAACATGCTGACGCTCTCGCAATGGCCGAACCTCGGCGGCCTGCAGTCCGAGGCGGCGGACGCGGAGATCGGCTGGCTCGTCGACCTCGTCTCGGAGATCCGCTCGGTGCGCAGCGAGATGAACGTGCCCGCGGGCGCGAAAATTCCGCTCGCTCTTGTCGATGGCGGCAAGGTGCTGCGCGATCGCATCGCAACGCATGGCGACACGCTGAAGCGGCTCGCGCGCATCGACGACATCTCGCTCGTCAAGTCGGCACCGAAGGGCTCGGCGATCGTCGTCGCCGGTGACACCACGGCGGCACTGCCGCTCGCCGGCATCATCGACATGGACGCCGAGCGCAAGCGGCTGGCGCGTGAGATCGAGAAGGCGGAATCCGACATAGCGAAGATGGACGCCAAGCTCTCGAACCCTAGCTTCATGGAGCGGGCCAAGCCCGAAGCCATCGACGAGGCGAGAGAGCGCAAAGCAGAGCTGAGCGGCCTCGTGAAGCGCTTCAGCGCGGCGCTCAAACGCCTCGAATCGTGACGGGGCGCGGCGCCGGTTGGTCCGAACGGACACCTGCCGCATGGACGAAAATCGCCCGCTTCGCAGCTCGCGAAGCGGGCGATTTCATTTCTCACAGGCGATCTGAATCCGCGGGCTGTCGGCCACGTCGCGGCCGTTCGTCAGGGCAAGGCCGCGAGGCGTGACGGCGCGGTCGAACCCGGAGAGCTACGCGACGCCCGGCGCTCGCCTTTCACCTCGAGGCTGACGAGCTTCCAGCCGAGTTCCGCGTTCCACATGCCGAGCTCGAGAACGCCGGCGATGCGCCGCCCTTCCTCGTAGCGATCGTCGATCTCGATGGCGAAGCGGGTCGGTGACAGGAAGCGGGCGGACCTCAACCGCGACCATTCGTTTCTCACGCGATCGAGCAACGGCGCGTCCTCGGGCACCAAAGGCGTGCGGCCGAGGGTGCGGTTGTAAGTCGTGCGATAGGCGAAGAGCTTCGGCAGCCCCTCGGGCGTGACATAGTTTTCGACCATGCCTTCGACGACGCTGCGGCCGTAGGATTCCTTGATCCGCTGCCAGAGACCGGGCGGTGGCGGCGCCGCGCTCGCCGTCTCGCCACCGCTACTCGCGGGGGTGTCGGGTGCGGCATCGCCGGCGGGCCGGACGGCATACCGGAACATCGAGTGCTTCAGCGTTTCCTTGATGCGCGGCCAGTCGACGGCGGTGCGCAGGTAATCGGAGTTGCCGTTGCGGACGGCCTCGCGAATGGACCACGCGGTCGCCAGCGGCGAGGCGGCATAGCTACCGGCGACGGCCAGCAACAGAAGCAGCGGAAAGACGAACGTGAGACGCCGCAAGCGTCGCCGCGGCGCGGGCAGGGCGCGGTCCTGTTCCACGGGCGAGCCCATCGGGCGGGGGCGGGCGATGTCGTTCGTAGTCGGTCGGGTCATGCCTGATGCAGCTCGAACCTTGGGGTCGATGGAACGCTCTTGGTGATACAACCGATAAATGCGCGCACGAATCGGCAGTTCAAGAGAATGTCCGGCAATTGCGGCCGGCGACGGGCGCGCTTGCGGCGATTGGATGCTCCGCGTCGCCATGTGCGCCGAAGCTCTTGCTCGGCAGGGCGGGAAGCGCGGCCCGGCAACGGCCCGGTCTGCGCGGCGCGTCCTACTCGCTGGCAGGTGTGCCGCACATGGTCTTCATCGCTTGCCAGTCGGCCGGTGAGAGCGCTGGTGTCGAAGGGTATCGCGGCGCGGCGGCAATGCGGCGCAGGCGGGCGGGCCGCGCGGGGTGGGGGGTTGGGATGCTTGGG
>CALMPK010000194.1 GCA_937873575.1 uncultured Hyphomicrobiaceae bacterium | reverse complement strand
GCGCTCCTCAGAGCGCCGAAGTTCCAGCGCGGCAGGCCTCACCCGAGGGAAGCGGTTGGGACGTGCTGGATTACGACCGGCTGATGTTCCAGCTCCAGGAATGGCTCGCGCGCGCCAACCGGGAATATCAGCGCGAGATCGTCAGACGATTGCAGGTGCCGCCGCCACCGCCGGGCGAGGATGAGGAACGTTTCGCAACGCAGGTCGAGCCGCCTGAGCCCGAGCCGTCCCCGGCACGCAAGTCTGATTCCGCGCCAAAGCCGCGTGATGCTGAGGCGACGACCAAGGATATGACCGACGCGATGCGTGCCGCGACCGAGCGGGTCGAGGCGGAGCGCGTCGCGGCCGAAAAGGCCGCCGCCGAACGCGCCGCCCGTGAACAGGCGGCCGCGGAGAAACTCGCGGCGGAGCGGGATGCTGCCGAGAGGAAGGCGGACGGCGCACGGCTGGCTGCCGAGATGGCGGCCGCGGAGAAAGCGGCCCTGGCGAAGGCCGCTGCGGAACGGCAAGCAGCGGAGCGGGTGGCCGCCGAGAAGAAGGCCGAGGCCGAGCGTCTGGCGGCCGAGAGGGCAGCGGCGGAGAAGGCGGCCCAGGCGAAGGCCGCTGCGGAACGGCAAGCAGCGGAGCGGGCGGCGGCCGAGAAAAAGGCCGAGGCCGAGCGTCTGGCGGCCGAGAGGGCAGCGGCGGAAAGGGCAGCCCAGGCGAAGGCGACTGCGGAGAAGGAAGCGGCCGAGCGCGCATTGGCCGAGAAGAAAGCTGCGGCAGAACGCCTGGCGGCGGAGATTGCGGCGCGCGAGCGGCCTCTGGCCGAGAAGGCCGCTGACGAAAAAGCCGCGGCGGAAAAGGCCGCCGCAGATCGGGCGTCCGAAGCGCGCCGGGCCGGGGAGACTTCGACGGCCGTCGAGACTTCGCGCACCAAGATCACAAAGCCAGTCAAACCGGCCGACGTTCCAGCGCCGGCCCGCCGCCCCACGGCCGTCGCAGGCATGCTCGAAGAGCGTCCGGCAGCACGGCCTACCGACCGCCTGGCAACGCCCGAAGCGCGGCCGGCTTCTGGCATGGGCGCACAAGGCCATTCGCCTCGCGCGGGACCGGGGTCGCTGAAGGATGGTCCATCGCCGTCGGCTTCAGGCTCAGAAGATGTGCCCGATCGCGCGGCCGCAAAGCGCACGACGCGCGCGTCGGACCATGCTTGCAGGGGACGCGCGGGCCGTCGCGTGCGCCCGCCGGGCACTTACACCGTCGCAACGGGCGACAGCCTCTGGCAGATCGCGTCGCGTCACTATGGTCGCGGCTACCTCTATCCGGTGATCTATCGCGCCAACACGCGCAAGATCGACGATCCCGACCTCATCTTCCCGTGCCAACGCCTGCTCATTCCAAGGCACAAGCACTGAGGCGCGGCGCATCTCGGTTCATTGCCGGGTCGTGTGCGCTGTCTCGATCCGGACGGCAGCCGTCGCGGCGGGCGGACAGTTCCAACGGCCGAGTACCGTTACGAACGGCTGGAGCACCCCCGCGCCTGAACGCATCTCGTCGCGCGCCCCATCCCCTCGCGATTTCAGGGGGCCGACCGCAAGGCAGGCATGCGGCTGAGATCTGCCGGGCTCCGGTACCGGAGAACCTCGGCGCGCACAATCCGTACTTCCGCTCTCCGGCCGCATGCCCTAGAACCGTTCTAATTCCAAGGCAACGCAGCGCCCCCAGCCTGTCGCGTCCCGAGAGCGGCAGAGGTTGCGGGCTGTTCCGCATTCGAGACTCGAGACGACATGAGACCTCTGAGCCGCACACCCTCCGTCACCGCCTCGGCGGACAAAGCTGATCGCCCCCTCTCGGGCAGCCATTGGCAGGTGTTCAGCGGTCTGCTGCCGTTCGTTTGGCCCGAGGGGCGGCCGGACCTCAGGCTGCGCGTGGTCCTCGCCTTCGTCGTCCTCGTCGTCGCCAAGATCGTCACCGTGCTCGTGCCGGTGCTGTTCAAGGAGGCGACGGACTGGCTGACGGCGAATGGGCCGACGAACGCGGAACCGGCGCGACAGCTCGCGCTGGGCGCGATCGGCCTTATCGCTGTTTATGGCGTCGGACGCGTCCTGATGATGGTGTTGAACCAGATCCGCGATCTGTTCTTCACCCGCGTCGGTCAGCACGCCGCACGCGAGCTCAACATCCGCACCTTCCGTCACCTGCACCAGATGTCGCTGCGCTTCCATCTCGAGCGGCGCACGGGCGGGCTTTCGCGCATCATCGAGCGCGGCACGCGCGGCGTCGAGCTCATCATGCGCATGGGCATTCTCCAACTCGTCCCGACGATCCTCGAACTGGCGCTGATGACCGGCGTCCTTCTCTACTATTTCAACTGGGTCTACGTGGTCATCGTGTACGCGACAGTCGCGTTCTACATGTGGTTCACGTTCGCGGCGTCGGAGTGGCGCATCGCAATCCGCCGCGAGATGAACGACAGCGACAACGACGCCAACACCAAGGCGATCGACAGCCTGTTGAACTACGAGACGGTCAAGTATTTCGGCAACGAGGGGCTCGAGGCGCGCCGCTTCGATGCATCCATGGCGCGCTACGAGGCGGCTGCGGTCCGCACCTATTATTCGCTCGGCGTGCTCAACTCGGGGCAATCGGCGATCTTCACCGCGGGCATGACGCTGACGATGCTTCTCGCCGCCTGGGGCGTGATGAGCGGCACCCACACCGTCGGCGACTTCGTGATGATCAACGCGCTGATGATCCAGCTCTACACGCCGTTGAACTTCATGGGCATGGTGTATCGCGAGATCAAACAGGGCCTGGTCGATCTCGAGGCGATGTTCTCGCTGATGAGCGAGCGGGCCGAAGTTTCCGACAAGCCGGGCGCGCCCGAGTTGCGTGTCGGGTCCGGCCACATCCGCTTCGACCACGTCTCGTTCGCCTACGATCCCGAGCGGAGGATTCTCGACGACGTCTCCTTCGAGATACCCGCTGGCAAGATGGTCGCCATCGTCGGCCCCTCGGGTGCCGGCAAATCGACGATCAGCCGCATCCTGTTTCGCTTCTACGACATCCAGTCAGGCGCGGTGACGATCGACGGCCAGGACATCCGCGATGTCACGCAGGCAAGCCTGCGCGCCGCCATCGGCGTCGTTCCGCAGGACACGGTGCTGTTCAACGACACGATCCTCTACAACATCCGCTATGGCCGCCCGGATGCGAGTGACGACGACGTGCGCGAGGCGGCGACGCTCGCCCAGATCGATACCTTCATCAAGGCGCAACCCCAGGGTTACAAGACCATGGTGGGTGAGCGCGGCCTCAAGCTCTCGGGCGGTGAGAAGCAGCGCGTCGCCATTGCGCGGACGATCCTCAAGGGGCCGCCGATCCTGATCCTCGACGAGGCGACGAGCGCGCTCGACAGCCATACGGAGAAGGAAATTCAGGACGCGCTCGACCGCGTGGCGCGGAACCGCACGTCGCTTGTGATCGCGCACCGCCTCTCGACGATCATCCATGCCGACAACATCCTGGTGCTCGACCAGGGGCGCCTCGTCGAGCAAGGCACGCACGCCGAGCTCATCGCGCGGAATGGCCTTTATGCCTCGCTCTGGAACCGCCAGCGGCAGGCGGAGAAGGCGCGGGAGGGACTGGCGCAGGCGCTGGAGGCGGCGGAGAAGGCGGGCGCGCTGCCGGCAGCTCAGGTTGTTGCTGGCGTCGCCCGGTGATGTGAGCCGGGATGCGGGCCAATGTAGCGGCCTTGGGGACGTGGGGACCCGAAGCGGCCGATTGCGCAAAGGTGCAGGGGCAGACGGGCGCGATCGGCAAGCGATGCAGTGCCGCGAATTGGGCCGCCGATTTGCCTCGCCCTCTCGGGTTCTGGTGCACCGTACGGTCGCCATGGGCTCCTGCCCCGGCCGGGTTTCGAGGTTCGGGGGGGACCTTCCCACCGGCCATGAGGCGCCTTAGCTATTCCGTATCCCACCCGGCGCTAGACTGAGCGGGCGCGCCGCCGCACCCGCTCAGCTCCCCGAGGCCCCGAACGACATGCTCAAGGCCGGGCTCATTTCCATCATCCGCCTTGCGCGGACGATCCTCGTCGGCGCGTTCAACATCCTATTGGCCCTGATCCTCCTGTTCGAGGAGTGGGGCTGGCAGCCGCTACTCGCCGCATTCCGCTGGCTCGAGCGTTATCGCGTCGTCGCCCGCGTCGAGGCATGGATCTCGGGGCTGTCGCCTTACGGTGCGCTCGCCATCTTCGTCGCCCCGAGCGCCATCCTGCTGCCGGTGAAGTTCATCGGCTTGTGGTTGCTGGCGAACGGTCAACTCCTCGCCGCCGGATTGCTGCTCGTGCTCGCCAAGATCGCCAGCACGGCCCTCGTCGCGCGCATCTTCATGCTGACGCAGCCGGCGCTGATGCAACTCGCATGGTTCGCGCGGCTCTATCACCGGTTCATTCCATGGAAGGAGGCGCTGTTCGCTCGCGTGCGGGCATCGTTCGCCTGGCGCTATGGCCGGATACTCAAGGCACGGATGGCGAAGGAGGCACGTCAGTGGCTGGTGGTCTTGCGCCCGCGTGTCGTTACGGCGCTGGCCGACGCGCGGGTACGGCTCCGCATTCTCGGTCGCGCCGGCCTGAGGGATGCGCGCAGGGCGATGGGCAGCTTTCGTGAGCGCTGGTTCGGGCCGCGCGATCCATCAAAGTCGTGACGTGCAAGCGGGGTCACGAGGGAAGGGCGCGCTTCTCGAATGCTGTGAAAATGTGCTGCGCTTCCGTCCAGGGAGATCGGCGCGCACAGGCATCACAAGTGTCGCCGCCGTCAGGCTCTCGGTGATGCACAACAGGCAGCGATGCGGGGTATTGGCATGTCTGCCGGTATCGATCAGACTTTCCGGAGCGAAGCGATGGAGGGGATCGTGGCGGGCTTCAGTTCTCGACCGTCGATGCGACCGCAGGCAGCGGCAGCACCCCTCCGTTGATCGCCCCCCCCCCCGCGCCGACCCCCGGGACGGCGGGCGGCTCCGTGTCCACCGGGGCTGCCGCTCCCGCCGTTCCCTCGGCAAGCGTTTCGGACGCCTGGATCAGGACGGCGGGCTCGTTCTCTGGCGCGGGGGGAGTGGAACCAACGGGAGCAATGGACGCCAGCGCCGGATTGGCGGCGGGTGGCTCGTCTTGTGAAACGGCCGGCGGAGCTTCGGCCGTTTCATCGTTGCGAGCATGATCGGTGCTGCGGTCCGGGGAGATCTCCGACGTGGCCTGCGGCTCGGAAACGGCCGGCGTGATGCTCGCGGGTTCGACGGCCAGATGTCCAGTCGCCACGGGTTCCGCTACGGGCGTCGCGGGAACAATCGGCTCGGTGGCGGCGGCCTCAGCTTTCACCGGCTCGGTGGCAACGGTCTGCA
>CALMPK010000193.1 GCA_937873575.1 uncultured Hyphomicrobiaceae bacterium | reverse complement strand
AAAGGAGGATTGCGGGGTCGAGGGGCTCGCCCTTGGCATGGGGGCGAACGGCACCCGCCTGTTTCCATCCGGCCTCGTCGAGAAGTTGCGCGGCGCGGCGCAGCAACTTGCGATCGCTGCCGGAGCCATCGCTGACGGGCGGCGACACCGGCTCACCGAATACGGCAGGCGGGAGCTGGCTGCGATACGGCTCGAGCAACGCGAGCTCGTCCGCGGGCGGCGGGCCTGATGCCTTGAGCGGCGAGTTCTCGAAGTAGCTTGCCGTGCGTGTGTAGAGGCCGAAGAACAGGTTGGCGTTGGTCCATTCGAAATCGAAGGCGAGGCCCAACGCCTCGCGCACCCGGATGTCCTTGAACTTCTCGCGGCGCATGTTGATGAAATAGCCCTGGGCGCCGGACGGCGTCTCGTCGGGCAGCGTCTCGCGAACGAGACGTCCCTCGCGGACGGAGCTTATGTCGTAGGCCGTCGCCCAGTCGATCGAGGTGAACTCCTCGCGGAAATCGAAGTTGCCGGCCTTGAGGCTCGTCAGCTCCGCCGTCCGGTCTCGATAGTACTCGTACTTGAGCTGGTCGAAGTTGAAGCGGCCTTTGTTGACCGGAAGATCCTTTGCCCAATAGTCGTCGCGCCGGTCGTAACGCACGAACGTGCCGGCCTTGAACTGGCCGATGCGGTAAGGCCCCGAGCCGACCGGCGGCTCCAGCGTCGTCTCCTCGAAGTTGCGCGTCGCGTAGTATGCCTTCGAGATGATCGGCAACGTCGCGACAGTCAGGGGCAGGTCGCGCAGCAGATCGCCCTTGAACGCGAAGCGCACCGTGTGCGGGTCGATAACTTCCGCGCGCTCGACGTCGCGCAGCGACATACCGTAATTGGGATGCCCCTTGGCTTTCAACGTCTCGAACGAGAAGACGACGTCGTCGGCGGTGAGAGCGCTGCCGTCTGCGAAGCGCGCCTCGGGCCTCATACGAAAAGTTACAGAACGGCCGTCGTCCGCGAGCTCTGCCGATCGTGCGACGAGGCCGTAGACGGCATCAGGCTCGTCGCCTGCGCGAACCATGAGGCTGTCGTAGAGGTATTGCAGGCCCTGTGCCGCGTCTCCCTTGAGAAGAAAGTCGTTGAAGCTGTCGAAGGTGATGCGACCACCCGAGCCGATCATCGACAACTGGCCACCCTTCGGGGCATCGGGATTGACGTAGTCGAAGTGCTTGAAGTCTGCGGCATACTTCAACTCGCCGAACGCCGAGAGGCCGTGGCGCGGCTCGCTGGCGCGGGCCGGGCCGAGAACGAGGGGCGCAGCGACGGCGAGAGCGAGAGCCGCGCGGACGGTTCGGCGTAGAAAAGGCACCATGCTTCAGCGCCCCAGTGCCGTCTTGACCGCCTGCTCCTTGGCCGGATCGATCCACCATGTCTGCAAGACCGAGGCGGGTGACTGCGACGGCAACTTCTCCGGCCGGCCGAAGATGTCCCACGAAGCGACGCGGTCGAAGGGGTAATACCACTGCGGCACGACGAAGTGGCTCCACAGCAGAACGCGGTCGAGCGCGCGCGTCGCGGCGACGAGATCGTCACGGTCCGTCGCGGCGATGATCCGGTCGATCAGCTTGTCGATGGCCGGGCTCTCGATACCGACCGAGTTCTGGCTGCCGGGCCGCTTCGCCGCGTCCGATCCCCAGTAGTCTCGCTGCTCGTTGCCCGGGGAGTGCGATTGGCCGAAGCTGTCGACGATGATGTCGTAATCGAACTCGTCGATGCGCCGCTTGTATTGCGAGCTGTCGACCACGCGCACGGTTGCATCGACGCCGATCTTCTTCAGGTTCTCGATGTACGGCAGCACGATGCGCTCGAAGTCCGGCTGCACCAGCAAGAACTCGGCCTTCAGCGTCTCACCGGCAGCGTTGACGAGCTTGCCGCCTTGCAGCTTCCAGCCGGCCTCCTGCATCAGCCGCACGGCGTCACGCAGGTTGTTGCGATGCTCGGCGCCGCCAGCGGGGTTCTTGAATTCCGTGGTGAAGACCTCGGCGGGAATCTGGTCCTTGACCGTTTCGAGGATCTCGCGCTCACGCCCCTCGGGCAGGCCGCGCGACGCCAGTTCGGAGTTGGCGAAGAAGCTGTTCGAGCGGATGTACTGGTCGTAGAAGAAGCTCTTGTTGAGCATGTCGAAGTCGAAGGCGAGATCGAAGGCGTGGCGCACGCGCGCGTCCTTGAACTGCGCACGCCGCGTGTTGATCGCGAACGACTGCATGCCCGCGACGCGCCCGTTCTTCAGCGCTTCCTTCTTGACCAGACCGTTCTTTGCAGCATCGAAAGCGTACTGCGTCGCCCAACGGTTGGCGCTCGACTCCTGCCAGATGTCGATCTGGCCCGCCTTGAAGGCTTCGAAGGCCGGCGTCACGTCGCGGAAGTAGGTGTAGGAGATCTCGTCGAGGTTCCATTGCCCGCGCGAAACCGGCAGATCCTTCGCCCAGTAGTCCTTGACACGCTCGTAGATGATGCCGCGGCCCGTATCGACCGACTTGATCTTGTAGGCGCCCGATCCGAGCGGCACCTCGAGCGACGAGCGGGTGATATCCCGCGGCTGTCCGTCGGCGCCATTGGCGGTCCAGTAGTGCTTGGGCAGGATCGAGAGCTGGCCAACGATGACGGGCAGCTCGCGGTTGCCCTTCATGTCGAAGAAGAAGGTCACCTCGTTCTCGCCCGTCTTCTCCGCCTTGACGACGTTCTTGTAGTAGAAGGCGTAGCGCGGGTGCGCCTTCTTCAGTGCTTCGAGACTGAAGATCACGTCGTCGGCGGTGATCGGCTTGCCGTCGTGCCAGCGCGCCTCCGGGCGCAATCCGAACGTGGCGGAGGAGAAGTCGTCGGGGTGTGAAACCCAGGCCGCGATCTGCCCGTATTCGGTCGAGGGCTCGTCCGGCGAATTCATCATCAGCGAATCATAGAGCAGGCCGAGGCCGGCTGCCGCTTCGCCACGGACCGAGAAGGAATTGAGCGAATCGAAACCGCCCATAGACCATTGGCGGATGCGGCCGCCCTTTGGCGCGTCCGGGTTGACCCAGTCGAAATGCTTGAAGTCGGCACCGAGCTTTGGCTCGCCGACGAGTGAAAGGGCATGAACCCGCTTGGCTTGTGCGTATGCCTTCTGAGGTCCCGCGAGGCCGAACGCCGTGGCGGCGAGAAAACCGCCGAGGGCCAGGGCCCAACCGGTGCGGGTGATCCCGGAAGACATGCGTGCTGAAGCCATTGCCGGATCACCTCGTTTTTGCTCGCCGCGCGATGCTGGTTTCGCCCAGTGGACCGGGTGTCGTCCGCATGCGCCGGACATGGGCCTGCCGCCGCCCTGTTATACGCACTACGGGCGTAACCGAGGTTTGCGGCGAGCTGAAGTTAAGTTTTTGCAAGAAAGGTCGGTCGCGGGCAACGCCGCGGGGCGGGAGGGCTGACGCGCGAAGGCCCTGCCGGGTGCGCCGGCAGGGCCTTGGATGTCGTAGGTCGCTGGTGCAACCCGAGGATGTCGCGCGGTCGGTAGGCTTACTTCTGCGCGCTCAGGTAGGCGATCAAGTTGGCCAGGTCGCCCGAGTCCTTCACGCCGGCGAACGCCATCTTGGTGCCCTTCGCGTAGCCCTTCGGATCGTGCAGGAACGTGGCCAGATCCGTCGCCGACCAGTTGCCGCCCTTGCCCTTGATGTCGTCCGAGTAGCCAAAGCCCGCAGCCGACGCCTTGGCGCGGCCGACGACGGCGTGGAGGTTCGGGCCGGTCTTGTTGGCGCCGCCCGATTCGATCGTGTGGCAGCTCGAGCACTTCTTGAAGACGTCCTGGCCGGCCTTGGCATCGCCCGTCGCAGCAGCCGCTGCGACCTTGGCCGCGTCGAACGCCGGTGCCGACGCCGCGCTCGCCGCCGCTGCGCCACCGTGCCCCGTCGGCATCGGCAGCGTGAATCCGGCATGCGCTTCATGACCGCCGCCATGACCGGACAGGTTGATATCGATCGCCGTTTTGACGCCGACGATGATCAAGAGCGCCGCAAGCACGGCGGCGGCGATCTTCGTCAGCTCGAATGAATCCATCATCGCCAAGTTCTCAGGGGTTCTACGGTTTGCCTGCGCCGCTCGGGGGTGGCGCTAATTCCGGGGCCGACTATAGGAATTCCCGGCCGGCTTGCAACCAGACTTCGGTTCGTCATAGAGACACCGAGCGAGACGAATTGTCACCGCACGGCAGGTGCCCTGCCGGTGGCGCGGAGGTAGTTGACGCGACATGCACCAAGTTCTCACGGTGATCCCGGCACGCATGCAGGCGACGCGCCTGCCCGGCAAGCCGATGGCGGATATACACGGCGCCCCGATGATCGTCCACGTCTGGCGGCGGGCCATGGCGGCCGAGATCGGCAGGGTGGTCGTCGCCACCGACGCCGACGAGATCCACGACGCCGTGCGCCGGGCCGGCGGCGAGGCGGTGATGACCCGCTCCGATCACACGTCCGGGTCGGACCGGGTGTTCGAGGCGGTCAACAAGGTCGATCCCGAGGGCAACTCCGAGTTCGTCGTCAACTTGCAGGGCGACTTGCCGACTCTGGAGCCTCGGCTCGTCGCGGCGTGCGTCGAGCCACTGCGCGGCAAGGGCCCGCACATCGCCACGCTGGCCGCCGAGATCCGCGATGCCGCCGAACGCGACAATCCGAATGTCGTGAAAGTCGTCGGCACGCCGATCGAGCCCGCGGGGCACATGCGTGCCCTCTATTTCACGCGCGCCACCGCTCCCTACGGCGAGGGGCCACTGTTCCATCATATCGGTATCTACGCCTATCGCCGCTCGGCGCTCGAGCGCTTCGTCTCGTTGAAGCCGTCGATGCTCGAGGTGCGCGAGAAGCTGGAGCAGTTGCGTGCCCTCGAGGATGGAATGCGCATCGACGTGACCGTCGTTGACACTGTTCCGCTCGGTGTCGATACTCCCGAGGATCTGGAGCGGGCGCGCACCCTGCTGGCGCCGCCGGGCTGAGGCCGGGCCGAGACCAGGCTGCATTGGGGCTCGCCGCGCCTGCCGCGCAGGCGGCATGCGGCCTCACCGCCCGGCTGGTTCTCGCAGTGCTCGGCGCGAGCGGATGCAACCCAGCGGGTGCAGCGCGGTTTCCAGACGTCTCTCCCTGCTTCCGCCGGTCGCGCGGCGGCACTCCAGAAAGCCTGAACACAATGCCGAGCAAGTCGCCCACGCCCCCGGCCGTCGTCGCTTATCAAGGCGAACCCGGCGCCAACTCTCACCTCGCCTGCCGCGAGGCGTTCCCCGAGCTCGAGACGCTGGCCTGCCCGACGTTCGAGGATGCGCTTGCCGCCGTGAAATCGGGCGATGTGCGCCATGCCATGATCCCGATCGAGAACTCGGTCGCCGGCCGCGTCGCCGACATCCATCATCTGCTGCCGGGCGCCGAACTCTACATCGTCGGCGAGCACTTTCTGCGCGTGCGCCATCAGCTCATGGCGCTGAAGGGGGCGAGCCTCGATACCGTCAAGCGCGTCATGAGCCACACGCAGGCGCTCGGCCAGTGCCGCAATACGCTGCGCAAGCTCGGCCTGAAGCCCGTGCCGGAAGCCGATACGGCGGGTTCGGCGCGCATGGTGAGCGAGGCGGGTGACTTGTCGCTGGCGGCAATCGCGTCGTCGCTGGCGGCCGAGATCTACGGCCTGGAGATTTTGAAGAACGACGTCGAGGACGAGAAGCACAACACGACGCGGTTCGTCATTCTCGATGCCGAGCCGGACGACGCGGAGCCCGGCACCGGCGACGTCATCACGACATTCCTGTTCCGCGTCCGCAACGTTCCCGCGGCGCTCTACAAGGCGCTCGGCGGCTTCGCCACCAACGGCGTCAACATGACCAAGCTCGAGAGCTACCAGACCGAGGGAACATTCAACGCCACGATGTTCTTCGCCGACATCGAGGGGCACCCGACGGACCGTTCGGTTCAGCTTGCGCTCGAGGAGCTTTCGTTCTTCTCGAGCGAGGTGCGCCTGCTCGGCACCTATCCCGCGAGCCCTTATCGCGCCGAGGCCAGCCGCCGCATCGCCGGCCTGATGCCGGCGCGGATGGCCGGTCAGAAAGGTTGACGGCATGCGCCTCGCCGGAAAGGTCGCGATCGTCACCGGCGCCGCATCGGGTTTCGGCCGCGGCATCGCGCAAGCCTACGTGCGCGAGGGTGCGCGGGTCGTTGTCGCCGACATCGACGGTGACAAGGCGCTCGCAACCATGCGCGAGCTCGGCGATGCCGCGCTTGCGGTCAAGGCCGACGTGACACGGCGCGAGGACGTCGATGCAATGGTCGGCATCGCCGCGGACGTGCTCGGCGGGCTCGACATCCTCGTCAACAATGCCGGCTGGACGCATCGCAATCAGTCGCTGCTGACCGTGACAGAGGAAGAATTCGACCGCATCTACGCCGTCAACGTGAAGTCGATCTACCTGACCACGCTCGCGGCCGTGCCCGAGATGGAGAAGCGCGGCGGCGGCGTCATCATCAACACCGCGTCGACGGCCGGCCTGCGTCCGCGCCCGGGGCTCACCTGGTACAACGGTTCCAAGGGCGCTGCGATCACGTTGACCAAATCGATGGCAGCCGAGCTCGCGCCGAAGAAGATCCGCGTCAACGCCATCAACCCGGTGATCGGCGAGACGGGCATGCTCGAAATGTTCATGGGCGTGCCGGACACGCCGGAGAATCGCTCACGGTTCGTTTCGACGATCCCGCTCGGGCGCATGTCGCGTCCCGAGGACATCGCCAACGCTGCGGTGTTCCTCGCCGAGCCCGCGTCGGAGTTCATCACCGGCGTCGCCATCGAGGTCGATGGCGGACGCTGCGTGTAGAGCATCCTATTGCTCAAGCGCTTTCATCCGATCAGCGGAACCGCTCGCGGTTCTGTCTGATCGGAAAGCGAACAAGCGTGCAAACAGTTGGGATGGAAGCGCGCGGAGCGCTTCCATCGGAAGCGTGAATACGCCCTATCCGCGCGTCAGCAGGTTGTCGATCTTTCTCTGCCGCGTCTCTTCCGGCTCCTCGAACGAAAGCGTCGAGACCAGCCGCCCGGCCTTATCCATCAGATAGACCGACGCGGTGTGGTTCATCGTGTAGTCGCTGCCATCCTTGTTCGGCACGCGCTCGTAGACCGCGCGGAAGGACTTGGCGATCGACGCGATCTCCTCCTTCGTACCGGTCAAGCCGATGATGCGCGGGTCGAAGGCCGACAGATAGAGCTTGAGGTGATCGGCCGTATCGCGCTCGGGATCGATCGAGACGAACACGACGTTGATCTGGCTCGCCCGCTCGCCGAGCGCCTTCAGGTGATTGCTCATCTCGAGCAGTGTCGTCGGGCAGATGTCCGGACAATGCGTGAAGCCGAAGAAGATCGCGAAGGGCTTGCCGGCAAGCGTGGTGCTGTTGAAACGCTTGCCGTCGGTGCCGGTCAGCTGGAACGGAGCGCCGACGCGCGCCGTGCCGGGCGGAGCGCCGGCCGAGCCCGAGATGTTGGCCCGTTGCGCCTCACCGAGAAGCGCCGCGCCAGCCGCCAGCGCCGTGATGGCGACGGCGGCCCACGCCGCAAACCTCACCCGGCGGAGGAGATCAGTGGTGGCCATGGTTCGCGCCCTTGCTCCCGCTTGCCCCGGCGTCCTTGTCGTCAGGGGACTTCGCACCCAACGGTGCCACATCATAGGAGATGTCGACGCTGCCGGCCTTCTCGAACTTCAGCGTTCCCTTCACCGGTGCACCGGCAGCCAGCGACGCCTTCAGATCCATGAACATGACGTGGTAGCTGCCGGGCTTCAGCACTACCGACTGGCCGGGCCTGATCTCGAGCCCGCCGGACAGCTCGCGCATCTTCATCATCCCGCCGTCCATCGACATCTCGTGGACTTCGAGATGGCCGGCGATGGTCGCCGTGCCGCCGATCAGGCGGTCGGCTTCCTTGCCCGTGTTGGTGATGGTCATGAATCCGCCGGCGACTTTGGCGCCAGGCGGTGTCACGCGCGTCCACGCCTGCTTGATGGCGATCGGGCCGACGGTCGCGTCGGCGGCGAAGGCGGGGGGGGCCAGCACGGCGATGCCGAGGGCGAGGGGTGCGACTATGGATTTCATGGTGATGTCCTCATGCGAGAGAAAGGTCTGATGGATAGGGCGGTTGCCGCGTGCGGCCGACCGGCGACGAGGCTCGCTCGGGGGCGCGGTTGTCGACGCCTATGGTGATCGCGATGTCGCTGGCGGCGCCTTGAGCGGCGGCGCATGGACGTGCGAGGTGTGCCCGCATGGTCAGCGGCACTTGCCGTAGCGCCGATCTCCGGCCGGTATCAGGCGGGGCGCGGTGGCGCGCGGCTGCGGTTGGCGCCCAGTTCGTGCTGTGGCACGAGACGGGGCCCGGCCAGCGGTGCGAGCACAGAAGCCTGCGGCGCGGTCTCCGCCACGGTGGCACCGCACGCGGGCGGCAGCACGGCGGGCGCACTCGCGGCGCTGGTGCAGAAGGGGCAGGCGAGCCCGGTGAGCGCCGTGCCACCGTCGCGCGGGCCGTCGTCCGACGAAGGCGCTGGAACCGTCGCGGTGCCGAGCGTCCGCGCCGGGCCGCAGATGGAGAAAACGCCCGGGCCACGTTCGATGCCGCCGCCGAACGCGTGGGCCGCCGTCGCGGCGACATGCAACGACAGGAAGAACACGTGCACCAGCATCGCCGCGAGCGCGAGGCCCGCCGGCAGCTTCCGGCCGCTCCGTTTCCTGAAACGATGCATGGGGGGAACTTACAGGGTGGGAGGCGGCCCGCAAGCACGTCGATTGTCGCGGCGGCGGCCCGGGTCAGCCACGGTATGGGCCCACCACGGCAGGTCTGACCCTGCCCCCATCTTGCCCTCGGTCATAACGAGAGTCCGTTCTGGGTTTGCTCTGAGCCCCAACGTGCCCTCATTCGAAGCTAGAGTTTTCAGCCTCCGTCGC
>CALMPK010000192.1 GCA_937873575.1 uncultured Hyphomicrobiaceae bacterium | reverse complement strand
GTCGCACCACAACGTCGGCGGTCTGCCCGAGACGCTGCCCCGCGAGGTCGTCGAGCCGCTGCGCGAGCTCTTCAAGGACGAGGTGCGCGAGCTCGGCCTCGAGCTCGGGCTGCCGCGCGAGATGGTGTTCCGGCACCCGTTCCCGGGACCGGGGCTCGGCGTGCGCATCCTGGGCGAGGTGAAGCGCGAATACGCGGAGCTCCTGCGCCGCGCCGACGCGATCTTCATCGACGAGCTGCGCGCGACGCGCGACGAGAGCGGGACGTCCTGGTACGACCTGACCGCACAGGCGTTCGCGGTGTTCCTGCCGATCCGCTCGGTCGGCGTGATGGGCGACGGCCGCACCTACGAGCACGCGGTCGCGCTGAGGGCGGTCCAGACGACCGACTTCATGACCGCGCACTGGGCGCACCTGCCGCACGAGCTGCTCGCGCGCGTCAGCAACCGCATCACCAACGAGGTGCGCGGCATCAACCGCGTCGTCTTCGACGTCTCGTCCAAGCCGCCGGCGACGATCGAGTGGGAATGATTCGGCGTCTTTCAGGGTCTATCGGGGTCTATCGAAAATCGCTGCTAAGTGCTTGTCCCATATAGAAAACGTCTGTCGAGATCTATCGACATCTATCGGGGGGATGCCCTCCAGTTTGACGGTAAATCTGACGGTAAAAATCTGGCACGGACACGCTCCAAAATCTTTACCGTCAGCGATAAAGGGCTGTTGACGGTAAAAAAATAGTAAGAAATAGCATACAGATCAACCACTTAACAAAGTTGTAGCGGCCAAATAATCGTGACGGTAAAATTCCTCCGAGAGGAGGGACTGCCGATGCTGTCCGATGGCACGCTCCGGGGCATCAAGCCCCAGGCCACCACCTACAAGATCGCCGACCGGGACGGGATGTACGTGACCGTCTCCCCGAGAGGCACGATCACTTTTCGTCTCGACTACCGGCTCAACGGCCGGCGGGAGACGCTCACGATCGGCCGCTACGGGTCCAAGGACGGGATCTCGCTGCTCATGGCGCGCGAGCGCTGCACGGAAGCGCGCAAGGCAATCGCTGAAGGCCAATCCCCCAGCCAGGAAAAGCAGCGCGAGAAGCGCCGGATGTCCGAGGCCAAGACCTTCGAGGAGTTCACCAAGCGCTGGCTGGAAGAAGCCAGGATGGCCGACAGCACCAAGTCGATGCGCAAGAGCATCATCGACCGGGACATCCTGCCGGCGTTCCGCAGTCGGCTGCTGGCGGAGATCGGCCCCGAAGACCTGCGCAACCTGTGCGCAAAGGTCAAGGAACGCGGCACGACGCTCTTCCGATCTGTTCGGTTTCGCGGCGCTGCATGGCGACAAGGCGCCGAATCCGGCGGACGAAGTCGGCCCTTCATCGATCGCCACCTTCGTGGCCAAGGACCGCGCGCTGTCGCCGTCCGAGATCCGCGTCATGCACCGGGTGCTGGACGCCACCGCGACCCTGCCGACCATCCGCCTGGCGCTGCGCCTGATCCTGCTGACGCTCGTGCGCAAGAGCGAGCTGATCGAGGCCACCTGGGACGAGGTCGACTTCGAGAACGCCGTCTGGACGATTCCGAAGAGCCGCATGAAGGCCGGCAAGCCCCACAACGTCTACCTGTCGCAGCAGGCGCTCGACATCATGGTGGCGCTGCGCACCTGTGCGAGCGGCTCGAAGTTCCTGCTGCCCTCGCGCTACGACGCCGATCGCTGCATGTCGAAGGCCACCTTGAACCGGGTCACCCAGACCGTTGCGGAGCGAGCCAAGGAAGCGAAACTCCCGCTGGAGCCGTTCACCGTGCATGACCTGCGCCGCACCGGCTCCACGATCCTGAACGAGCTTGGCTTCAACAGCGACTGGATCGAGAAGTGCCTGGCCCACGAAGACGGGCGTTCATCGCGTGGGGTCTACAACAAGGCCGAATACGGCGAGCAGGGCCGCCATATGCTGCAGGAATGGGCGGACATGATCGATGCCTGGG
>CALMPK010000191.1 GCA_937873575.1 uncultured Hyphomicrobiaceae bacterium | reverse complement strand
GATCCTGGCGCTGGAAGCAGGGACGACCCTTGCCCGTCTCGGTATCGACGTACTCGACATCCCCGTCATCCTGCTCGACATCGAGGATGCGTTCTCGGTGCGCGCCGAGGCCGTCGGCGACGACGATCCGGCGACGGTGGGCGATCTTCTGGCGGTCATCACGGCAGGGCTCGCGGCCAAGGCCGCGCCGCGCGCCCACGTGCAGCGTCCGCGCAAGAAGGGTGGCTGGATGTCGACCGTCGCCGAGCGCGCGTAACGCCCGGGCTAACCCCAGAGTTCGCGTGCCGGCGGCGCGATCCAGCCATCGCGGATGACGAGGCCGTGCGGACGGTCGCGGGCGAGCAGCAGCGGCCCGTCGAGATCGACCCATTCCGCCCCTTGAGCAAGGATGAGCGCGGGCGCCGCCGCCAGCGACGTCGCCACCATCGATCCGATCATCACTTGAAATCCGAGTGCGCGTGCCGCTTCGCGCATCGCGAGCGCCGCCGTCAGCCCCCCCGACTTGTCGAGTTTGATGTTGATCGCGTCGTAGTGGTCGCGCAGTCCCGGCAGGTCGGCGGCTGTGTGTGCGCTCTCGTCCGCGCAGACGGGGACGGAGCGGGCGATGCCGGCGAGTGCGCCATCGCCACCAGCCGGAAGCGGTTGCTCGATCAGCGCGACGCGGGCCTGCAATGCCGCGGCCATCAGTTCGGGGAGAAGTTCGCCAGTCCAGGCTTCGTTGGCGTCGGCGATGAGGCGGGCATCGGGGCGAGCTGAGCGCACGGCCAGCATGCGGGCATCGTCTCCCGCGCCGCCCAGCTTGAGCTTCAGCACGTTGAGGTGGGCGACGCTGGCCGCCTTGGCCGCCATCGCATCGGGTGTGCCGAGGGAGAGCGTGTAGGCCGTCTCGACCGGTGCGAGAGTAGCACAACCGGCCAGTGCCGGAGCCGATACGTGAGAGGACTTCGCGGCGAGATCCCAAAGTGCGCAGTCGAGTGCGTTGCGGGCCGCGCCAGGCGGCATGGCGGAGAGGAGGGCGTCACGATCGAGGGGGCCTGAATAAGCGTCGAGTACCGCGAGCGAGCCGGCAACCGTCTCGCCATAGCGCGCATAGGGTACGGCTTCACCGCGTCCGACGTGGCCGGCGCCATCGCGCACTTCGGCGACGATGACGTGTGCCTCCGTCTTGGCGCCGCGCGAGATGACGAAGGCGTCGGCGAGCGGAAACGTCTCGGCGCGGGCGGTGAGGTGGAGTGGTTCGGTCGGCATCGGCGGCCCGTTGTGTTCGGTGGGCGGGCTGCGGCGCGGGGCGTGAGGCTCCGCGCGCCTCATGCGACCTTACGCTCGGCAGCCTAGCGGGGCGTGAGTGGGGTTGTCAGCGTCGCGAGGTCTTCGGCCCCCGGTTCAGCTCAGGCGCCCGCTGGCATGGGCGAGCAGCAGGTAGACGCGACCGGTCGCCGAGGTCATGTGCGATTGCGTCAGCCGGCCGGACGGGTCCTTGGTATCGGTGTCGCGCAGGATGCGTTCGAAGTCGGCGAGGTAGCGGTTGACGGTGCTCTGCAACCCCGGGTCGTTCGGATAGCGGCGCGAAACCTCGTCGAAGGCGTTGCGGCCATCGGCCGAATAGATCGAGCGCACCATGATGCCGCGCTGGCCTGACTTGAGGCGCGTCCAGATGACGGCGGCGGGGGCTGGGTCGAGGGCGCGCGACAACACCTCGATGTTGAGGGAGAAGGGGGCAGGGGCGGGTGCCGGTGCCGCGGCTGGTGCCGGCGCGGCGGGTTGCGCCGCGGTGGGTGCCTTTGCCTGCGCGCGCTGGGCCTCCTCGTCGCGCGAGGCGCGTTTCAGCAGGTCGCCGAGGGACCAGGCCTCGCGTCCATCGCCCGGGCCTGCCGGCTGCGTGGCGGCGGCAGGGGCGGCGGCGGCAGGTTGCGCCGACGCGGCGGCGGACGCCGCGTTGCGGGCGCCGAGTTCCTGCGCCAGCGACGCGCTGAGAGACGACAGAGAACGCTGCGGCGCCGACGGGCTCGGCTGTGGAGCGGGGGCAGGCGCGGGCGCCGCCGGAGCGGGCGTCAGTTGGCCGCCATGGGCGACCGGCAGCGACACGTCGCGGCGATGCGCTTCACGCGAGGTGAGCGAGGAGAGCTGATCGAGTGCGCGGATCTGGTCCTGGAGCGAGCGGCGCATCGCCTCGGAGCTGGCACGCGAGGCTTGCGGCAGCCGCTCGAGCTCTGCGGTGAGGCGTGCCTGCTCGCGGCTCATCTCCTCGGCCACGCGGCGCGCACGCTCGCGCACTTCCTCGCTGGTGGCGTCGAAGCGGCTCGACAACGAGCCGAGCTGCGAGGACACCTGCTGGGAGACGGAGGAGAGGCGCTCATTCAATTCGGCGAGCGCACGGCTGCTTTCCGTCTCTGTCTCGGAACGCAGCCGCTCGATCTCGCTCATGGCGATCTGGCGCTGTGTATGCGTGCCGGCCTTGAGCTCTTCCGCGGCGGCGCGTGCGCGCTCCTCGGCGGCGCTGATGGAGCCCTCGATGCTCGAAGAGTAATCGGCGATATAGCGGCTGAATTCGTTGGCTTTGCCGGACAGACGGTCGAGCGTGTGGCTGAGGTCGCCGTGGCGGGCCTGGAGCGTCTGGTCGATCTTGAAGTTGGCGCTCTCGAGTGCGTTGGCCGCCTTGAGGATCGACTGGCCCTGCGACTCGAACCGGTTGGTGACGGTGTTGATCTGGCCGAGCAGGTTTTCCGAAACGTTGCGCAGCATGTCGGACTGGCCGGCGAGCGTCTCGATCGCCTTGAGCGACTGGCGGGTGGTGTTCTCGCTCGTCCGGCGGACCGAGGTGATGCCCTGCGAGAGCGATTCGTCGAGGTCGAGCGACTGGCGCGAAATGGTCTCGGCGAAGGTGCGGGCGTGACTGTCGAGGGCGTTGGTGAGCGCTTGCGCGCGATCCTCGACGGCGCGGTCGATCGCGAGCGTGGTGCGCTGGATGGTATCGTCGAACAGGTTGAGACGCTCGGAGAACGCGGAGTCGAGGGCGCGCGTGCGCTCGACGAGCTGCGTATCGAGGCGCTCGGAGCGGACGGCCAGCGTCGAATCGAGAGCGCGAGCGTACTCCTCGAACACCGTCTGCAGGTTCTCGGTGCGGTTGGCGATGGCGTTGTCGAGCGCCTTCATGTGGCCTTCGAAGGCGACCTGCATCTGCTCCGTGCGCGAACCGAGCGCGCCCGCGAGGCCGGTCGTGTAGGCCTCGAGCATCTGCTGCATCGTCTCCGTGCGCTGGCCGAGCGCGTCGCCGAGACGGTCGGTGTGCCCGTCGAGAGTCTCGCCGAGCTTGGTGGTATGATCCTCGAGCAGGATCTGGAGCTGATCCGTACGCGATCCGAGCGCCATGTTGAGAGCGCCGGTGTAGCCCTCGAGAACATTCTGGAGGTGCGTGGTGCGGGTACCGAGCTGGCCCTCGAGCGAGCCGACGCTCGACGCCAGCGTCGTTTCGAGCGATGTCAGGTTGTCGGCAGCGCCCTGGATGATCTTGGCGAGGTTGACCTGCTGGTTGGAGAGCTTCTCGATCAGCGCGGGTACTTCGGCTCCGAGGGTGCGCAGGGTCTCGTTGAAGCTGCCGCTGGTCGCCGTCAGAGCGTGGCGCTCGCTCGCCAGCTCCTGGATGAGGCCGCGGATGCGCCGCTCGTTCTCCTCGTAGGAATGCTCGAGATGGGCGACCTCGTTGTGGACGAGGCTCTCGAGCTCGCCGGCACGGCCGATGGCGCGGCCCACGGCCTCGTTCATGAACCCGACCTGACGGCGGACCGCCTGGCCGAGCGAGGCGATCGAGTCTTCCGCCATGCGATCCGGCTCGGCGAGACGGATCGCGACCTCGGTCATGGTCGAAGACCGCAGGCGCAGCTCTTCAGCGCGCCAGCCGAGCAGGGCCAGGAACCAGATGATCGCGATCGGCACGACGATGGCGGCGAACAGCGTCAGCGCGGAGGGGCGGCTGAGCAACTCGCCCCAGCTCGACACCGCGGCTTCGTGCGAGAGGGAGTAGGCGGCAAACGACAGCGCCATGACCGCCCAGCCGGCACTGGCGACGGCGGCGATCTTGAACGCTTGATTGGAGGGCTTCTGCTCGAGCGAGTAGATCAGACCGCCGATCGAGGGGACGTCGTCGTTGGCGGCGATGCGGTTGCGGGCGGGGCCAGCGGGACGGCGACGCGCGACGCGGCGCGGGGCGGGGGGGTGATCCTCGTCGTCGTGCATGGCGTCGTCGTTCGACGCCGTGGGCGGCGGCGGCACGGCCGGCTGCTTGGCAGCGACGGTCGAGGCCGGTGCGCTTGGGCTACTCGCGACGGCGCCGCCCGCGGAACCGTTCGGCACCGGAGTAAGTGGCGGCGGACCAGGTTTGATGCCCGGCTCGGCGGCCTGCGGCTTGAGGGCCCCGTTGGGCAGCGGTGGGGGGAGAGGCGGCGGCGGCGCGGGGCCAGCGGCGGCCACGCCACCGGGCGGGGCGGCGCCGTTGTGCGAATTGGAGCCGCCCGGGCCGGCGCCCGCCTCCGCAGCGTCACCGAGTGACGGCGGTTTTGGGTCTACCCGCGTTTTCAACTGGTCGTGAGCCATGCCCGTGCCTGAACCAGCGCCGAAAGGCGCTCCCCCGCGATCCGTTACAGCACGCCAGCGCCGCCGCTGAAAACAGTTTTCGTCAAAAGGCCGCGTGTCCACCGCTTAATGACGCTGCAACTCGAACAGGCCGATCCATCTGGTCCGCCTCCTCCAGGCGTTAGCTGCGGTTTGGGGCGAAACCAAGGTCCGTGTGCCAGCGCTGCGAGTGTCTGTTTTCCGTTGCTCCGTTAGCGTCTCGTTAGAGAATAAGCATTCAATACGGGCTTGAACCTTTACGGAGCATTATCGCCCGCCCGGTAGCATTGGGACGTGCGCATACCGACCGGTCGGCTTGCGCGGCACGTGCTGCAAGAGGCAATCCATGGCCGTCCTCGTCGATTTCGGTGCTCCAGGCGTCTCAGCTCCCGCAGCGGAGCCCGCCGGGCGCGGCTACGTCGAGCGCCATTCCGCCAGCGTTGCAGCCGGCAGCGTCGCGGCGGGCCGGGCGAAGGCCACCGCCGTGCGAACCGCGATCGATCACGATCACCTGGCCCGCTACACGCCCGGCAATCGCGACCTCGAGATCGAGGTGCTCGAACTCTTCGCGGGCGAAGCGCCCCGCACGCTCGCACGTCTGCGGATGGCGGCCGAGGCCGACGTGGTTCCGCCCCGCGACTGGCAGCTCGCCAGCCACACGCTCAAGGGCTCGGCCCGCGCCGTCGGGGCGTGGAAGGTCGCCAGTGCCGCTGAGGCGGCCGAACGCGATTCGCTCGACGACCGGTCGTCGCTGCTCGCTCATGTCGCGGGCCTGGAGGAGGCCGTCGGCGAGGTGACCGGATACATCGCCGGCTTGATGCAGACCCCCCAGTCGCGCGGCTGAGACCGGGTTTGCCCGGCCCATGCGATATGGGGCTGCCGGCATTTTCGCATGCGCACCGGACAACAGTTTGCACCGCTTTTTTCGGCGGTGCGACGATCTGCGCATCGATGCGCCGCGGGCTGCGCCCGTCGCGCCCCCGTGACGCCTCGCCAGCCGCTTGAACTTCTGACGCATCGCGACTTAATGTGCGCCCGCGCGCGCCAGGCGGCAGTGGATCTTTGAGCGTCCACGCCGGCCCTGGCGCTCGGCATGCCGCCCAGCCCCTCAGCCGTCCAACATCAGGAGCCGTGCCCCGAAATGGCAAAGATCACATTCATCCAGCCCGACGGCTCGAGCCGGGAAATCGATGCCACGCCGGGTGTCACGGTGATGGAAGCGGCGAAGCTGCACGATATTCCGGGAATCGAAGCCGAGTGCGGCGGCGCCTGCGCCTGCGCCACCTGCCACGTCTACGTCGATCCCGCCTGGCGCGAGGCGACGGGCCAGCCGGCGGAGATGGAGGAGGACATGCTCGATTTCGCCTTCGACGTGCGCGAGGAAAGCCGCCTCAGTTGCCAGATCAAGGTGACCGACAAGCTCGACGGTCTCGTGCTGCGCGTGCCGGCGAAGCAGTTCTGACCGGGCGGCTCGCCGCGACCATGGCGTGTTTCGCAGTGCGGGGTAGGCCCAGGCGCCCCGCGGGGCTCGCCCAAGGGATGACGGTGCGATTGACGTTTCCGATGGATGCGCCGCCGCTTTCGTCGGAAACCAGCGCCGACACGAGGCGCGGCACGGCCAAGCGGGCCGCATAGAACGCGAGGACAACGATCATGAACATCGCAACCGAATCGTCGCTCGAAGGCGCCACAGGGGCGCCGGTCGAGACGGATTGCGTCATCATCGGCGCGGGCCCGGTCGGCCTCTTCGCCGTCTTTGAGCTCGGCCTTCTCGACGTCAAGGCGCACGTCGTCGACATCCTCGACAAGGTCGGCGGGCAGTGCTCGGAACTCTACCCCGAGAAGCCGATCTACGACATTCCGGGGCTGCCCGTGGTCACTGGCCAGCAGCTCACTGACCAGCTCATGCAGCAGATCGAGCCGTTCGGGGCGACCTTCCACCTCGGCGAGCGCATCGACGAGCTGAAGCGCGAAGGTGAGCGGTTCCGCCTCGTCACCGACACGGGCAAGGTGTTCCTCACCAAGGTCGTGGTCATTGCCGCCGGCGGTGGCTCGTTCACGCCGAAGCGTCCGCCGCTCGAGGGCATCGAAGCCTACGAGGGCAAGTCGGTGTACTATTCCGTGCGCCGCATGGAGGATTTCCGAGATCGCGACGTGCTGATCGTCGGCGGCGGCGACAGCGCGCTCGACTGGACGCTCAACCTGCACCCGATCGCCAAGTCGATCACGCTGCTCCACCGCCGCGACGACTTCCGCGCCGCGCCGCATTCCGTCGAGCAGATGCGCCGGCTCGTGGCCGAGGGCAAGATGCGGCTGATGATCGGCCAGGTCACTGAACTCAAGGGCGCGGACGGCGAGCTTCAGCACGCCTGGGTGAAGACGAAAGAGGGCGAGGAGACGATCCCCGTCGATCGCATGCTGCCGTTCTTTGGCCTCACCATGAAGCTTGGCCCGATCGCCGATTGGGGCCTCAACCTGCATGAGAACCTGATCCCGGTCGATACCGAGAAGTTCGAGACCAACGTGCCGGGCGTGTTCGCCATCGGTGATATCAACTGGTATCCGGGCAAGCTGAAGCTGATCCTGTCGGGCTTCCATGAGGCGGCGCTGATGGCGCAGAAGGCCGGCCAGTACGTCTATCCGGGCAAGAAGGTTCTGTTCCAGTACACGACGTCGTCGTCGAGCCTGCAGAAGAAGCTCGGCGTGAAGTAACCGAACCACACGTTCGGGAATGTCGAAGGCCCCGGCGATGTCGATCCGCCGGGGCCTTTTCGTATTGAGCGGGTGCGAATTTTCGGGTGGTCCGTCTGTGCGCTCAGGTGCTGTCGACTGGTATGACAGCGCTTCACGCAGTCATCTCAATCTATCGCATCCTTGGTATGACGCGGCGCGCGCATCCGGCTCAAGGTCTGCGTTGCACGGTTGACCAGCGTCTTCACCCACGGACGCACGCGAGCGATGAAGACATCGGTATAGAGCCTGCCCTTGGCCGACCACGCCTGCGTCCAGTCGTTAGCGGCGACGACGCCATCGGCCCATTCCAGCTTGTAGGAATCGGCGGGCGTCAGCATGTCGTAGGCCGCGATGCCGGCGTCGAAGCAAGTCTTGAGGCTGCGCTCGATCATGAGCTGGCCGGCGCTGGTCCGCTCGAACTTCAGAGCGTAGACGATCAGGTGCACCGCGCGGTGTCCCTTGCAGTCGAACGAGATCTCGATCGCCGTCGGCTCGCCGAGTGAATCGAGGCTGGTGAAGGCGCAACCGACCGGGCGTTCCACGGACGCGGCGACATCGGCGAAGAATGCGAGCGTGCGCTGGTCGGCGAGGGCCGGCGAGACCATGCCGCGCGCCTTGAGCCACGCGCGCTTCATGTGAATGGCGAGGCGTGCGAGTTCGCTGGCGCGGGGGCCAGGGCCGCAGGTCGTGAGCACGGCGGGGCCCCGCTCCTCGAAGCGGCGCAGGAAGCGTCGGCGGTTCTTGCGAGCTTTCGCCGTGTAGCGCTGCTCGTAGGTTGCGAAGTCGGGTGCAGAGGCGAGATCGAGATAGGGTGCGTCGTAGCGCGCGGCCAAGTTGGCCCCCTGTCGCGCGAGCAGCGGTGCAAGGTGCCCGTCGGCGCGAGCCCGGCGAACGTAGAGCGCGTCGGCAGCGAAACGCGACGCGAGCAGTGACCAGGCCGCGTCGAGCACGTCGTCCTTGTCGTCGAGGTTGTCGACGAGAAGATCGCTGTACTGGCTGACGGGCTCGCCGAGCGCGGTGAGGCGGGTGAACCCGGGGTCGCGCGACATAACGAGCGGCCAGACCAGCACGAGTCGTCCATGGCGCCGGCCGGTGACGATGAAGAGCTGCTGGCGGCGGAGACCTCCGGTCTCACGCAAGAAGTGATTGGACCAGTGCCAGCACCAGTTGAACGTCTGGAAGACCTGGATGGGAAGGCCGGCGCGGTCGAAGAGGTCGTTCCATTCACTCTCGAGAGCCAGGAAGTCCGCCCGCGTCTCGACGACCGCGAGGTCGAGTGGCCGCAGCATGGGCCCGGAGCTCGGAGAGCCGGAGGTCGCGGCGGTACCGCTGCCTTCCCGGCGGCCGGCGTGATCCAAGGCAAGGATCGGCGGGGCGTCGGGCCTGGGGGGCGAGGGGGCCGTGCGGGGGGGGGTGGGGGGGCGGGGGGTAACCCGCGCGGGGGTGCGGGTAACGGGACGAGCCGCAAGCGCTGGAGAAGCGCGCGGCAGGGCTCGAGCGCCATGGCAACACGAAAACGTTAAGCCGAGACTTAGGTGTGGTCGTTTGAGAGGGGGAGTGCGCCGCGGTTCCAGCCAAAGCGCGAGGCACACCCTCGACAAGTCGTCGCGAGGACGGCCGGTAATCTGGGGGGCCCCCGGGCCCCTTGGGCGGGGCCGTGGGCGGCGAGCCTCGCCCGGAAACTCTTTGGGGGGCTCGTCTGCCGGCAGCCGCCGGTTCGTGGCCCGTCAGGCGTAGGCGATCTCGACCAGCCCGAGCGTGGTGAGCACCGCCACGAGCAGCCAAAGGGCGAGTTTTCCGCGCCGGGTCGGGGCGGCGGACTTCATCGCCAGGGCCGAGCCGATCACGAAAGCCGCGATCAGGTTGACGGCGACACAACCGGCGAGGCCAAGCCCTTTCGAGCCCGGCAGCCGTTGCTCGATGAAGGTGGCGGCGGCGAGCCCGAGCAGCACGGCGCCAAGCAGGCGCGGCCAGAAACCGGAGGTTGGGCGGTCCAGTCCGAGAATGGTTGCGGTCATGCCGGGCGCGGCGAGAAGCACGAGCCCGGCGGCAAGCTTGAACAGTGTCTCGGTGAGAAGAAGCTGCTGCACGGCTTACTTGCCAGACTTTTCCTTCTGCTTCTCCCACCACTCGCTCGTGCCGATCTTCGGGCCGTTGTCGACATCGGTGTCGCCGTCGAAGAAACCACCGAAGAACCCACCGTCGTCCTTGGCTGCGGCAACCTTCACCGGCCGCGGGCTGTAGTCGCCGGCGAGGTGACGGGTGAGATCCTCTTTGATCTCCTTGGTCTTTGCCTCGGTGCAATAGTCCTGCTTTTCCGCGACGCCGCGCGTGATGCCGTTAACGGCGACGTCGTACACCTTCTCGACTTTGCCGAGATCGGCGACGGGTGTGCCGATCGTCGTCTCGCTCGCCATGTACTGGGCCTTGAGCCGCACCGGATCGAAATTGAAGCCGCACTTGGTGGCGCGCGCCGACGTGGAACCCACCTGAAGTGCGCGAGTCGTCGGCGTATTGTTCTGGACCGGAGCGGCGGCCGGCGGCGCGCTCGCGGAGACGGAGCCTGTTGAAAGGGAGGGAAGCGCCGTGCTTCCGGCGCACCCGGCGAGCGCGAGCGGCAGCAACGCGGCGGCGAGCGTGCGGATTGTTGTCGTCATCTTGGGTTCCAGGTCTCTTCCGTCCCCACCGGCATCCCCGGCCGGCGCCCCCCTCGGGGCTTCTCGTATCGACTCGCGAGGCGAGTTCGCGCCAGCTTGGCGTCCGAGAGACGGGCCGTCAATTGCACATGATTACGGCATGTGGACGGCCGTTGCACGCTGCATCGGCAACTCGTGCAAAAAAGCCGACACGGGACTTGACCGGCCCGCCGCGCTGCAACGGTGCCAGGGCGGGCTGGGAAGGCGTCCGGCGAGCGCGGAACAGCGGATCAGCGCATCAGTTCACGGATGGCCCGATCGAGCCCGTCGAGCGTCAAGGGGTACATCCGGCCGCCGACCAGTCGCTGGACGACGCCGATCGAGTACGTCCACGCCCACTGATCCTCTGGAAGCGGATTGAGCCACACCGCATGCGAATAGATGTCGGTCACGCGCTGCATCCAGACCGCGCCCGGCTCCTCGTTCATGTGCTCGACCGAGCCGCCAGCATGGGTGATCTCGTAGGGCGCCATCGAAGCGTCGCCGACGAAAATGACCTTGTAGTCGGCGGGATAGGTGTGCAGCACATCCCACGTCGGCGTCTTATCGGTCCAGCGGCGGGTGTTGTCGCGCCAAACGCCCTCGTAGAGGAAGTTGTGGAAGTAGTAGTACTCGAGGTGCTTGAACTCGGTACGTGCCGCCGAGAACAGCTCCTCCACGCCCCGCACGTGCCAGTCCATCGAGCCGCCGACGTCGAAGAACATGAGCACCTTGACCGCGTTGCGCCGCTCGGGGCGCAGGTGGATGTCGAGATAGCCCTTGTGCGCCGTCGAGCGGATCGTGCCGTCGAGATCCAGTTCTTCCGCCGCGCCCGTGCGCGCGAACTGGCGCAGCTTGCGCAGGGCCACCTTGATGTTGCGGGTGCCGATTTCCACGCCGTCATCGAGATCCTTGAACTGGCGCTTGTCCCACACCTTGATCGCGCGGTTGTTGCGGTTCTCCTTCTGGCCGATGCGGATGCCTTCCGGGTTGTAGCCGTAGGCGCCGTAGGGCGAAGTGCCACCCGTGCCGATCCACTTGTTGCCGCCCTGGTGGCGTCCCTTCTGCTCCGCGAGGCGCTTCTGCAGCTCCTCCATGATCTTGTCCAGGCCGCCCATGGCTTCGATCTCGCGCTTCTGCTCCTCCGTGAGGTTCAGCTCGGAGACGGCGCGCAGCCAATCGGCAGGGATCTCGACAGTTGCCGTCTCGCTCATCAGGTCGAGGCCCTTGAAGACGCGGCCGAACACCTGATCGAAGCGGTCGAGGTAGCGCTCGTCCTTCACCAGGCTCGCGCGAGCGAGGTAGTAGAAGTCCTCGACACGGCGGCCAGCGAGGTCCGCCTCGAGTGCGTGCATCAGCGTCAGGTACTCTCGCAGCGAAACCGGAATCTTTGCGGCCTTGAGCTCGTGAAAGAAGGTCGTGAACATTTCCGATGTGCTCGCTTCTACAAGGCTTCACCCGATCCGAGCCACCGCCCCGACGATGAGAGGTCGGGCGGCCTGCTGGCGGTCGGTGCACGGTTGCCGACGCGCTTTGCACACGGAGTGAGACCGCTCCCTGGCCATGACGCGTGAGGTGACGCTAGCTTCACTCCACCTCTCCGCGTACGCAAGTGGCACCTGCAGGGCCCCGTTCCGACCGTCGGAGTGCCTCACGGACGTACATCGGCAACGGCCCCGTTCCGATCGTCCGAGTTCAGCGAGGACGTGAGTCGGCAACGGCCCCGTTCCGATCGTCCGAGTTCAGCGAGGACGTGAATCGGCAACGGCCCCGTTCCGATCGTCCGAGTTCAGCGAGGACGTGAGTCGGCAACGGCCCCGTTCCGATCGTCCGAGTTCAGCGAGGACGTGAATCGGCAACGGCAAAAAAAGAGGCCGCCCGTTCAGGGCGGCCTCCTTGCTTGTCGCAATGTGTGCTGATCAGAAATTGATGAGCGCGCCGGCCTTCACGAGATGGAGCGTGTCGAGGTCGATGCGGCCACCCGAGTCGCCGGTGATCTCTCCATCGACATTGCGATAGGTAAGCCAGAGCGACATCGCCGCAGCGTCGATTTCCTGGACGAGGCCGAGGCCCCAAGTCCTCATCTCGGACGACGCCGTGCGGTTGCCGACGAAACTATAGCCCGTGGAGGCATCGAGCAGGTCGGCGCCATACTGGTCATTGTAACGGCCGAACTCGCCGTAGGCGACGGTGTGGCCGAGCGGCGTCCACTTCCGGCGCAGACCGGCCTTGATGTAGTAGTGGTCGTTGTCCTGCGCGAAGCCGATCGGGAAGCCGTCGACGGCCGGCATGGCGCTGTTGTTGTTGTCCTCGTGCCCGTAGGCGCCGTAGACGAACAGGCCGGTCGGGACGTGCTGCACGTAGGCGCCGAGTTGGAAGTATCCCGAGTCCTGCCGCGCGATGCCCGCGGGCTCGTCCGACTGGTGCGAGTAGGCAGCGGCGATGGCGATCTTCACGCCGTTGAACTCACCCGCGTAGCGCGCCGCGACGTCCCAGAAGTCGTCCTCGCCCCACGAGGCGCTGACCGAGAAGCCGCCGAATGCGGGCGAGTCGTAGCGGATGGCGTTAAGCGGCAGGCCGTTGCAGTCCGCTGCGATGCCGAGGCCGGTATGATGGCACTTGGCGATGCCGGCGCCCCAGGAAATCGGGTTGCCAAGAATGTCGTTCACGAAGTTGCCGTTCGAGCGCATCAGGAACGAGCTACCCTCGATCAGCAGCCAGTTGGCCGGAACCAGCGAGCCGGAACCGTCGACGAGGATCGCCGTATTGTCGGAGGCTTGCGACAACTGGCCGAGCGAGAGTTTGCCCATCCGCTCGGAGTTGATGAACCAGTAGGATTGCAGCAGGCTGACGCTCGGGAAGAGCGTGGCGTCGTCCGCGTTCTGGTTGACCGCGAAGGGATCGACGGTCGCCGTTTCCACGTGCAGCACGTAGCCCGCCTGGTAGCCGGGTGCGATGGTCGCCTGGCCCGTCAGCTTGAAGTGGCTGGCGAGGGTGGCACCGGTGCCGGTGATGTAGGCGTTCGACTCCACGCCGTCGTCCCAGAACAGCACCTGCTCGGCGACCCAGCCGGAAATCGTCAGTGACACCTTGCGGTTGCCCTTGCGGGCGGTGGTGGCCTCGAGTTCCGCAACGCGCTCCTCGAGATCCACGCAACAATTGCCGCCGAGGTCGGCAGCATTCGCGCTGGTCGTCATCGCGCCGGCCAGCAGGCCAGCGGCGACCAGAGCACTCAAGCTATATTTCTGCATCAGTCTGCTCCCAATCTCCGTTTGGCACCAAGAACGGCAGACGCAGAAACGAACGCTTGACGAGGTAAGCCCTCTCGATGGTGCGGCGCTTGAGCCATCCGTGGGCCCGGCGATTCCGCATTCGCCACAGTGCCGACGACCGCTTGTCGAATGGTTAAGGGAACGTGAAGCGCCGCGAAAAACCAGCATCGTGACATTCAGGTAACGGTTAGACGACGGCCCCCGACCGTGTTCGGACACCAGCCGCCGCCGCCTGTTCGCGGGCGAGGTAGGAACCATCGATCTTGGAATGGGAATGCTGGCGCAGCGAACTGGTGCGGTCGGGTCTGGCGGTCGCGAGAGGGCAAAACGAAAGAGGCCGCCCGAATGGGCGGCCTCCTCGCAGATCAGGATTGGAGCTTGGATCAGAAGTTGATCAGAGCGCCAGCCTTCACGATGTGCAGGTCCTCGAAGTTGACGTTGGCCGAGCCGACGCCAGCGAGCGACACGTCGAGGTCAGCGCTGTAGTTGCGGTAGGTGAGCCACAGCGACATCGCAGCCGCGTCGATCTCCTGCACAACGCCGAGGCCCCAAGAGGTCATCTCGCTGCTGACATCCAGGCCCGGGATCAGCTCGAGAGCGTCGAGAGCCGGGTGATACATGTCGTTGTACTGGCCGTACTCACCGTACATGACCGTGTGGCCGAGAGCGTTCCACTTACGACGCAGACCAGCCTTCAGGTACCAGTGGTCGTTGTCGTGACCGCGATGAACGGCGAGCGGAACCGTCACATTGCCGAAGGTGGCCGACGTCAGGTTCGTACCGTCGTTGTTCTCGCGGCCGTAGGCGGCGTAGACGAACAGGCCGGTCGGAACGTGGTGAGCGAAGCCACCGATCTGGAAGTAGCCAGAGTCCTGATGGAGGTTAGCCGTCGAGATGCCGAGACCCGGGATGCCGAACAGGTCGGAAAGAGCCGAACCACCCTCTTCGCTCTGGTGCGAGTAGGCGGCAGCGAAGGCAACCTTCAGGCCGTTGAACTCACCCGCGTAGCGAGCGGCAACGTCCCAGAAGTCATCCTCACCCCACGAAGCGCTGACCGAGAAGCCACCGAACGTCGGCGAGTCGTAGCGAACTGCGTTGAGCGGAACGCCGTTGCAGTCTGCCGCGATGCCGGCCGAGATGTGCTGGCAGTGAGCGACGCCAGCGCCCCACGGAATGTTCGTCTGGAAGCCACCGAGGGGGACCGAACCGCCGCCCGAGAAGCCGATCGAGCTTGCGCGCAGACCGAAGTTGGAGCCTTCGATCATGAGCCAGTTGGACGGAACGAGCGAGCCCGAACCATCGACCAGGATCGCGGTGTTGTCCGAAGCGTGCGAGAGCTGGCCAACCGACAGCTTGCCCATACGGTCCGAGTTGATGAACCAGTAGGACTGCAGCAGGCTGACGCCACCGCCACCAAGCGGAGCGTCGTCCCTGGACCCGCTGATGCCGAAGGCATCGGCGCTCTCAACTTCGACGTGCATAACGTAACCAGCCTGATAGCCGGGGGCGATGGTCGCCTGGCCGGTCAGTTTGAAGTGGCTGGCGAGGGTAAGGCCCGTGCCGGTGACGTAGATGTTCGACTCGACGCCGTCATCCCAGTACACGACCTGCTCGGCGACCCAGCCGGAGATCGTCAGAGAAACCTTGCGGTTGCCCTTGCGGGCCGTGGTGGCCTCGAGCTCGGCAATACGCTCCTCGAGATCTGCGCAGCAATTGCCGCCGAGATCGGCAGCGTTGGCACCCGTCGACATCGCACCGGCCAGGAGGCCAGCGGCCAGCAGGGCGCTGAGGCTATATTTCTTCATTGGTCTGCTCCCAATCTGCGTTGGCATCAAGAAAGGCGGGACGCAGAACTGAACGCTTGACCACAAAGCGCCCTCTTAACGGCGCGGCGCGATACCCCCCATGGGCCTCGACTCCGCTTGACCACGGAAAGTCTGTGATTCTCGCCAGAGCAACAACCGCCCGTGTCGGTCGCGCAGCAGGTCCGCAGAGGTGTGTTGCAGATGGGCCGCTTGGAGGGGTTGCTACAACATGCGGCGGACTCGGTGTGAAAGGTGCTCACCCGTTGAGCTGATTGCCTTTTTTGAACGCTGCGAGGTTTGGCAACAGCACATTCGTGCGGGTGAATTTTAACGATGATGTATGTGCACAACGGCGGGAAAGCTTGTGGGCGACGGCGGTGGGGCAGGTTTCGGCCCACCGGAGCGCGCGACTCGCGAGGTGATCTCGCACGGAATCACCCCTCCAATTGGGGGGGGAGTGCTGGTGGTGGTAGCGCGGGAGCGGCAACGCGGCGGTTCAGTTGGTGCGGACGAAGGGCGACGCCCAATCCACGCACCGTGCAACAAAATCACCCTGCATTAGGATTCGAAGGGCGAATTGAGGCTCGATCAGTTCGGGGTGCTTGCCGTGTGGCAAGGCGCAAGCGGCTTGCCTCGCGATTGGGAGTGCAGGCGGGGCCCTTGTGTGCAGGGCGGCCGATCTTGAGGACGCCAGCATTCGATGGTGCAACGAACGGTACGGGGACCTCGCGGCCGAGGTCGCGTTACCAATCTGGAGGAGCGCCGGAGCGTTTCCTTCGTGGCGCGTTGGCAGTAAGGCGGAATCGCGGGCGGAAAGCCGGAAGCTGCGCGCGACGGACGCCGAGGCCGGAGTGGTCTGGCGCGGTTGCCACTTGGGAGGGCAGACGTGAAGTGCCGTCCTCAGGTTCAGCGGTTTCGGCGGGGCGCGAGAACAGCCTCGAAGCCCCGCTTTGCGAGGGGCGGGCATCCAGAAGCCTGACGCGGGAGCGGCGTCTGTCTCTCCCTCTGATTTTTCTCTCTTTCATCTCGACCCGTCTGCGCTTCGGCGATGCCCCGACCGGGCGGTCGTTGCGTCTCACACTGGCGCCTGCCGCGCATGGTCCTGTAACTCGGGTCCGGCCATGTTCTCGGATGGCGTGACGTTGCCTCGCAAAAAGAAGAAGGCCGCCCGGTGGGGCGGCCTTCCTGCATTTTCAGTATCGGGCTCAGGCGGATCAGAAGTTGATCAGCGCGCCGGCCTTCACGTAGTGGACGTCGGTGTCCGAGCCGGCAATGAGACGACCGTTCGAGTCGTGCGCATCGCCTTCGTAGTTACGATAGGACAGCCACAGCGACATCGCAGCCGCATCGATCTCCTGCACGACGCCCAAGCCCCACTTGGTCAGCTCCGACGTGGAGTTCGGGTCGTTCGTGAGGGACGGGCCGAACATGTCGTTCATCTGGCCATACTCGCCGTACAGAACGGTGGCGCCGAGCGGGGTCCACTTCTGACGAACACCGGCCTTCACGTACCAGTGATCGCCATCAGCATCCCAGCGAGCCGTGCCATTCGCGAAGCCGAGGATGCTTGCAGCGGACGTATAGTTGACGTCGCCGTATTCCTTGCCGTAGGCGCCATAGAGGAACAAACCGGTCGGAACGTGCTGAACGTACGCTCCGATCTGGAAGTACCCAACGTCCTTGTCGGATTGCTGGCGATTGAGGGATGCAGCGAGAGCGTTCGGAATGACGGCCAAGTTCTCGTCAGAAACCCGGCTATAAGCGGCCGCAACAGCAACCTTGATGCCGTTGAACTCGCCTGCATAGCGAGCGGCCACATCCCACATGTCGTCCTCGCCCCACGAGGCGCTGACCGAGAAGCCGGCGAAGGTCGGGGAGTCGTAGCGCACGGCGTTCGTCGTCACGCCGTTGCAGTCACCGCCGATGCCGTCGTTGATGGTGTGGCAGTGGCCGAGCTGATTGACCGCGCCGAGGCCATCGCCGTCGATGTTCAGCCAGTTGGCCGGAACGAGTGAGCCCGAGCCGTCGACCAGGATGGCCGTGTTGTCGGAAGCCTGCGACTGCTTGCCGACCGACAGCTTGCCGAGGCGATCGCTCTTGATGAACCAGAACGACTGCAGCGTGTAGAGGCCGTTTCCAGTGTCGTTGGTGAGGCCGGCGAGGTTGGCCGACTCGTCGCTTGCCGCGCCGTAGGTGAACGCGTCGACCGTGCCCACCTCGACGTGCATGACGTAGCCAGCGGACCAGCCGGGCGCGATGGTGGCCGAACCGGTGAGCTTGAAGTGGCTCTGCAGCGTGCGGCCGATGCCGGTCACGTAGACGTTGCTCTCCTGGCCGTCATCCCAATAGACGACCTGCTCGGCGACCCAGCCAGAGATGGTGAGCGAAACCTTGCGGTTGCCCTTGCGGGCGGTGGTGGCCTCGAGCTCTGCGACGCGCTCCTCGAGGTCTGCGCAGCAATCTCCCCCGAGATCGGCGGCGCTGGCGCTGCCGATCGACAGCCCGCTCGCGAGCAGACCAGCGGCCAGTGCGGCGCTGACACTAAGCTTCTTCATTATTGGTACTCCCGTCTGCCTCAACTTCAGCCCGGCCGCCAAACACCGGCTGCCGTACGCATATCGTTCGTAGCGATGGCCGATCCCCCGAATCACCGCTCGGGGAATGACTAAACCAGACGACCTTTGCCTATGGAATAGGCTTGGCGGCTATTCTGTGATGGATTGGTGATGGGGGTGGCTCCGGCGCCACACAGGAGCGCATCTGGTGCTGGGATTCGCTGTCTGTTCCTGTCCGAAGGACCAGAAGCGCGGCTTCGTATGCGTGGTTCAGCATGCCTGTATGCGGCACTCCGGACGGTCGCTTGGCGTTCGGGTTGCCTCAACGGCGGGCAAAGTGGCGCGTGTTGGTTGATGCCCGTCTGCCCTCAGGCTGGCCTCGTCAGCCTTCCGCGCCCACGTTCTGGATCAGCTTGCGGGCGATCAACGCGGTGGCGACCACGAACAGAACGGCGCAGTGGGTCATAAGAACCATGTTCGGCCGGTCCGCATACTGCGCCAGAACGAACTGCTCGTAGAATTTCGGCTGGAACCGCTCGGGTTGTCCAAACGCGGCCCTGTACTGGTCCTGCATCGCGTCGAGCAGCAGGTATGCGGCGGTCAGTGCTTTACCGTTGATCCACTCGAAGACCGCCATCCCGAGTGCGGCGAAGGCCCGCACGCTGAGTTTAAGGTCGTCCACCGACTTGCCATAAATGAAGAGCATCGCGAACACGGCGATGTGCACGGTGATGAACACCTGCCAGAGGAAGTCGATCTGAGTGCGCGTCATCATGATCGCCTCGATCAGCGCACTCTCCTCGAGAACTCCCGACACCATGCTCCCACTCCCCTGTTTTCACGCGACCCGACGACTGTTTGCTCGTTATAGCAGAGAGTTTTGGGTCGCAGTGAGATCCGGCGGGCGCAGCGCGCAACTGGGGCCCTTTCGTGGCGGCCGGACATCGGCGCGGCTCCGATTAACAGCCAAATACAAAGGCACCGTGACGCATGTTTAACGCCTTCGTCGGCCTTGCGCGCCGTTCGACGTCCGTCGTACATGTATTGCGATGCAGCACCAAATGCTCGGTGGCGCGGTTTTGTCACTGCACTGGTCCGCAGCGGTCAGCCCTATCACTGGGGATCGCCACACTTGCTGCCACAATCTCTCGCTAAATCACTGAGTCTAGGAGCTTGCTACGTCTGATCGGACGTTGCGGGCGAATGGGCTGGTGCGGTTCGAAGGAGTCAAGCGATGCGACAACTCCGCCACAGCCGCCCCAAACATGCCGCGTCGCATCCGGCGCGCTGATGCGCTGCAACATCACTGAGACGGGAATGCCCGCCACCATGTCCACCCGCCTGCCAGACCGCCGCGACGTGCTGCTCGGCTCCGCCGGTCTCGGTGCCGTACTGGCTCTCGCCGGCACGGCTTTCTCGCGCATGGCCGAAGCCGCGACCGAGGGTGAGATCCAGGGTGCGCCATTTGCGCCGGAAACGGTGGTGAAGATGGCGCAGGACCTCGCCGGGCGCGCTTTCGCCAAGCTGAAGGCCGAGGTTCCGGCGCCGTTCGACAAGCTGACCTACGATCAGTATCGCGACATCCGCTTCCGCCCGGAGCAGGCGATCTGGCGCGGCCAGGGTACGGACTTCGAGCTGCAACTCTTCGCGCTCGGCTACCTCTACGACGTTCCGGTCGAAATATCGGTGGTCGATGGCGGCAAGGCGTTCGCGCTCAAGGCGGACAATAAGCTGTTCTCGATCGGCCCGCTTGTCGGCAACGGCAACGAGTCGGCCCCCTACGGCTTCTCGGGCTTCCGCGTGCACGGTCCGATCAATCGATCGGACATGTTCGACGAATACCTCGTATTCCAGGGTGCGAGCTATTTCCGCGCGGTCGGGCGCGATGGGCTCTACGGGCTCTCCGCCCGTGGCCTCGCCATCGACACGGCGCGGCCCAACGGCGAGGAGTTCCCCTATTTCCGCGCCTTCTGGATCGAGAAGCCCGCGGCCGGCGCCCGTTCGCTAACAATTCACGCTTTGCTCGACAGCCCGTCGACGACCGGCGCGTACAAGTTCCTCGTCACGCCGGGTGAATCGACGGTGATGGACGTCGAGTTCACGCTGTTCCCGCGGCGGACCATGGCTCACGTCGGTCTTGCGCCGCTCACCAGCATGTACCGTCACGGCACCGCGCAGAACCGCCTCGGCGTCGACTATCGCCCGGCGGTCCACGACAGCGAGGGTCTGGCGATCCTCAACGGTCGTGAGGAGCGCTTGTGGCGGCCGCTCACCAATCCCCGCACGTTGCAGACCAGCGCCTTCCTCGACAAGGACGTGAAGGGTTTCGGCCTGGTGCAGCGTGACCGCAGCTTCAACGACTATCAGGACCTCGAGGCGCGCTACGAGCGCCGCCCGACGGTCTGGATCGAGCCGATGGGCGCGTGGGGCGACGGCTATGTCGAGCTGATCGAAATTCCGACCGACGCCGAAATCCACGACAACATCGTCGCCTACTGGAAACCGGCGAAGCCGCTCGAGTCGGGCTTGTCGCACACCTTCAAGTACCGCATGCACTGGGGCCCGCGCATTCCGGTCGCGTGGACCGGTGTCAGCGTGGTCAAGACGCGCATCGGCAACGGCGACGCGCCCGAGAAGCGGCTCGTGGTCATCGACTACAAGGGGCCGACGCTCGGCGAGCTCGCTGGTTTGC